>CAZECJ010000125.1:0-8550 GCA_964510645.1 uncultured Verrucomicrobiota bacterium
CTTGGCTGTCAGTTTCGTCTCTTTCATTGCGTTCTCCCTTGATGAATCTCGAACAGCTTGGAGACGGATTCGTCCCCGTAGATCCGCTTGATCGCGTCGCCCAGCAGGTCCGCGACCGTCAAAATGGTGATGGCATAGCCGTTCCATCCGGCCTGCGGCAGGATGGTGTCGGTCGTGATCAATTCCTCGATGGCCGATTCCTTCAGGCGCTGGATGCCCAGCGGGGTGATCGGGCAGTGGCTGACCACCGCGCGCACCGATTTCGCCCCGTGGTCCTTCGCCAGCTTGGCCGCGGCGCACAGGGTGCCGGCGGTGGTGGTCATGTCGTCGGTCAGGACGCAGTCCTTGCCCTTCACGTCGCCGACCAGTTCGATCGCCTCGACTTCGGTGGCGCTCGTCCGGTGCTTGCCGGCCAGCGCGAGGCCGGCGCCCAGCAATTGCGAATAGGAATAGGCCATCTTCAGGCCGCCCGGATCGGGCGCGACCACCACGCGGTTTTCCGCCGGCAGCTTTTCGCGCAGATAGCGCACCATCAGCGGCGCCGCGTAGAGATGATCCACCGGGATGTCGAAAAAGCCCTGGATCTGGGGGGAATGCAAATCGACGGTCAGCACGCGGTTCACGCCCGCCGCCACCAGGAGGTTCGCCACCAGCTTCGCCGAGATCGGCACGCGGGAGCGGTCCTTGCGGTCTTGCCGCGCATAGGCGAAAAACGGAATCACCGCGGTGATGCGCTTAGCCGAGGCCCGGCGCGCCGCGTCGGCCATGATCAGCAGTTCCATGAGGAATTCGTTGGGCTGCATCCCCGTCGGCTGGACGATGAAGACGTCGCGCCCCCGCACGGTCTCTTCGTAGGTCACGGAAATCTCGCCGTCGGGAAAACGCCCGATGCTGGCCACGCTCAGCGGAATGCCCACCCGCGCGGCGATTTTTTCCGCCAGCGGCCGGTGCGCATTTCCCGCGAAAATCTTGATGTGGTTTTGCATGTCGTTCGTTTCCTGGGCCGGTTCTTCGTCTGGCGCAATGGTTGCCCGACAAGGATTTGAACCTTGACTCTGGCCTCCAAAGGGCCGTGTGCTGCCATTACACCATCGGGCAATGCGTTCGATGGCATTCCTCGATCGCGCAACGGCTCCAACCTGGCGCCGCGCCCGATCGTGACAAAGAACAAACCGGCTCCGCCTCCGGGCAGACCCGTTTCAAAAACCCGCGCACCATACCCATCCCCCTTTGAAAAGTCAACCCCCCTTCCGTTTCGGCCGAAAAGGCGGAGGACGGGGGCCTTGCGCCGGCCCGATTCCCCGCGCTGCGCCGCGCGCTTGCCCTCCGCTTCCGCCTGCGCTATCGTCCGCCTCCATGGATCTCTCCGTCATCCTGACCTACCGCTGCAATTCGCGCTGTTCCATGTGCCACGTCTGGCAGCACCCGACCCTCCCCGCCGAAGAGGTCACCCCCGCCGTCCTCGCCAAGCTCCCCGCCGGATTCGATTATCTCAACCTCACCGGCGGCGAACCTACGCTCCGCGCCGATCTCGAGGAAATCGTCGATCTGCTCCACCCCAAGACCCGCCAGCTCGAAATCTCCACCAACGGCCTCCAGGGCGACAAGCTCGAGCGCATCGTCCGCAAGCACCCCGACGTCAAGATCCGCATTTCCCTCGAAGGCCTCGGCGCGAGGAACGACGCCATCCGCGGCGAGAAAGACGGGTTCGAGCGCAAGATGGCCACCATGCGCCGCCTCGTCGCCGCCGGCGGGCGCGATCTCGGCTTCGCGACCACCTTCCAGGACGACAACTGCGACCAGCTGCTCGAGATCTACAAGCTCTGCTGCGGCTACGGCGGCGAGATGGCCACCTCCGCCCTGCACAACGGATTCCAGTTCCACAAGATCGACAACGAGCCCGCCAACCGCGTCCGCACCGCCCGCGCCGTGCAGCCGCTCATCGTCGAGCTGCTCAAGTCGCGCCGCCCCAAGAACTGGTTCCGCGCCTACCTCAATCTCGGCCTGATGAAAAAAATCCTCGGCCAGCCCCGCCTCATCCCCTGCACCGCCGGGCGCGATTTCCTGTTCGTGGATCCCTGGAGCCACGTCTACGCCTGCAACGTCCGCCCCGACCTTGAAATCGGCGACCTGACCGCGCAGACCTGGACGGAAATCGTCAAAGGCCCGCGCGCCGCCGAGGCCCGCACCCGCGTCGCCCGCTGCACGCACAACTGCTGGATGGTGGGTTCCGCCAAAACCGCCATGCGCAACAAATATTTCGCCAAGCTCCCCCGCCTCAAGCCCCTGGCCTGGGTGCTGGCGAACAAGCTCCGCGTCGCGCTCGGTCGCCCCATCGACTTCGACCGCGTCGTCGATTTCACCGAAGTCGCCCAAAGCCCCATCGTCCCGAAGCGCGAGAGCTGGCTCGGCAAGGTCTTCCGTCCCACCTTCCAGAAGAAGACCGAGAAGCCGTACGGCACCTTCAACAACGTGATGAACAAATAGCGCCATGAAGATCGCCGTCCTCGGCAGCAAATCCCTACCCGCTTTCGCCGGCGCCGACCGCGTCGCCGAAAACATCGTGCAGCACCTTCCCGCCGACGACGGCCACCGCTACCATGTCTATGTCGTCCGCACCCCGGCCCAGCCCTGCGCGTTCGATCCCGCGCCGAACATCCGCGTCATTCCTATCCCCGCCCTGAACGGCAAGCACAGCAAGGCCACCACGTATTTTTTCCTGAGCGCCCTGCACTGCGCCCTCGTGCTCCGCCCCGATCTCGCCCACGTCCACGACTCCGCCTTCGGCCCCTTCGCCTGGATCCTGCGCATTCTCCGCCCCGGCCTGCCGCTGCTCGGCACCTTCCACGGCAACCCCTACGAAAGGGCCAAGTGGAGCCGCTTCGCCAAAGGGTTCCTGCGCTTCTCCGAATGCGCCTTCATCCGGGCCTGCCGCGCCCTTACCACCGTCGCCCGCGCCAAGGTCGCCGACGTCCAGGCGCGATGCAAAACCCCCATCGAGTTCATTCCCAACGGCGTCAACCCCACCCCGACGATTCCCCAGACCGGACTCGCCGCGAAACACGGTCTCGTCCCCGGCCAGTATCTGATGTTCGCCGCCGGCCGCATGGACCCCACCAAAGGCCTGCACCATCTGCTCGACGCCTACGACAACCTGAAACCCGCCCTCTCCCTGCTCGTCGTCGGCGGCTTCGAAGGCCACAACCAGGATTACTCCGAGCAGCTCCTCGCCCGCTGCCGCGCCACGGAACACCTCGTGCTGATCCCCAAGCTCCTGACGCAGCCCGAGCTCTTCGAACTCGTCGCCGGCGCCAACTTGTTCGTGTTCCCCTCCGAGATCGAAGCCATGAGCATGATGCTGCTCGAAGTGATTTCCTGCGGCGTCCCCGTCCTCGCCTCCGACATCGTCGAAAACGTCGAAGTCACCGGCGCCGATTACCCGTGGCTTTTCCGCAACGCCGACCCCGCCGATCTCGCCGAGAAACTCGCGCGCTTTCTCCGCGCCGGCCCCGGCCCCGAAATCGCCGGGCTGCGCGAGCGCTGCGGCCGCGACTTCAACTGGACCGCCATCGCCCTCCGCTACCTCGCCCTCTACCGGCGCCTTGCCGGTCAGCCCTAGGGCAACTTCATCTGTTCTGTAGCCACTGGATCCGACCGGGACGAGGTCGTCCCAGCTCCAAGCAGCCACGGGATCCATGTCTTTGGAGCCCCCGACGACTCCGTCGGGGGATGGGGAGCGGTTGCGGCATTCTGAATACCGCCCTAGCCTTCCGCGCCGGCGAGTGGCCGGGCGGGGCTTATTCCCCGATTTGCGAGGGGCGGAAATCCTGCAAATGCAGTTGGAGGTATTCCTGCCCGTTGTAGCGGTTCAAGATCAGGTTGAAGGCGATGTCGAGCGGGCCGTCGGGCACTTCGCGTTCGCCCATGCCGAAGCCGATGGCTTCGCGCTGCTTGCCGCCCATCGAGAAAATCAGCTTGAGGTGCTTGCCGCCGATGACCCGCGCGGGGAACAAGGGCGCGACGTTGCGCACGGCCCACACCGGCAGCGGATTCGAATGGCCGAACGGGCGCAGGCGGTTCTGGTCGTGGTAGAGATGGTCGTTGATGTCGTTGGGCGAAATCCACGCGTCCACCATCAATTGGCGGCGCTGGTCGATTTGGCTCAGGGTTTCGGCGCAGACCTCGTTGAACCGCGCCGCGAATTCCGGAATCCGGGTCTGGTCCACTTCAAGGCCCGCCGCCATCGCGTGGCCGCCGTAGCGGCGCAGCATCGGCGCGCACTTCTGGAGATGGCTCAGCAGGTCGAAGCCCGGCACGCTGCGGCACGACCCGCGGCCCACGCCGTCGTCGTCCATGCCGATCACCACCACGGGCCGGTTGTAGCGGCTGGCGATGCGCGAGGCCACGATCCCGATCACGCCCGCGTGCCAGTGCGGATGCGCCACCACCAGCCCGAAATCCTTGTCGGCGTCGAACCGGCGATCGAGATCTTCGCAGGCCTCGCCGACGATGCGGTCTTCGATTTCCTGCCGCTTGCGGCTGGCGTCGTCGAGCTGCTGCGCCAGGATCTTCGCGCGCGGCTCTTGCTCCGTCAGCACCAGCTCCAGCGCGGCGTCGGCGTTGCCGAGCCGTCCGGCCGCGTTGATGCGCGGGCCGATCATGAAGCCGATGTGGTAGGTGTCCACCGGCCCGGTGATGCCGGCGGCCTCGATCAGCGTGCGCAGGCCCACCGACTGGGTCTTGTTCAGCAGCATCAGGCCGTGATAGACCAAAATGCGGTTTTCCTTCAGCAGCGGCACGATGTCCGCCACGGTGCCGACGGCCACCAGCTCCATGTAGGTCTTGAGATCCAGCGTTTCGGCCGCTTCCAGCTTGCGCAGGCGAGCGGCTTTGACGAGGCCATGGCACACCTTGAACGCCACCCCCACGCCGGCCAGCATCCGGACGTCTTCCGGACAGCCGCCCAGCTTGGGATTCACGATGGCGCAAGCGTCGGCGATGCCTTCCGCCGCGGGCTCGTGGTGGTCCGTCACGACCACGTCGATGCCCAGGCGCGCGGCCTCCTTGACGGCCTCGACCGAGCTGGTGCCGCAATCCACGGTGATGATGAGGTTCGGGTGGTAGGTCTCCACGCAGCGGTGCAGGGTTTCGACGCCGAGGCCGTAGCCGTCCTCGATGCGGTGCGGCAGGAAGGGCGACGCGACCGCGCCCAGCTCGCTGAGCACCTGGATCATCAGCGCCGTGGCCGTCACGCCGTCCACGTCGTAGTCGCCGTAGACGAGGATGGAACTGCCCTGCTCGACGTGCGAAAGGATCAGATCCACCGCCTTTTGCATCCCCGGCAGGACGAACGGATCCGTCAGATCCGCGAGCCGGGGCTGGAGGAACTTGTCGATCTCCGCCCGGTCGGTCAGGCCGCGCGCGACGAGCGCGCGGGCCATCGCCCGCGAAAAGCCGTAGTCCGCCGCGATGCCGTCCGCCACCTCGGGCGCGGCCTCGGCGGTCGTCCAGCGCTTTTCGGAGCGGACCACCATGCGACTACTTCCCGGCCGGGGCGGCCGAGACCTTGGGCCGCACCGCCAGCATGACCGGCGAGGCGATGAAGGCCGACGCGTAGGTGCCCGCGACCACGCCGACGAAGATCGCCAGCGCGAAGTCGAAGATCGCCCCGCCGCCGAACACCATCAGCATCGCCACGCTCAGCAGCGTGGTCAGCGAGGTCAGCAGCGTGCGGGACAGCGTGGCGTTGATGCTCTCGTTGACGACGGCCGCGTCGAGGCGCCCGGCGCGCAGCTTGCGCGTCTCGCGGATGCGGTCGAACACCACGATCGTGTCGTTCACCGAATAGCCCACCACCGTCAGCAGCGCGGCGATGCTGGTCATCGTCAGCTGACGGCCGAGCAGGCAGTAGATGCCCAGGGTGATCAGCACGTTGTGCAGCAGCCCGACGACCGCGCCGATGGCGAACGAGAATTCGAAGCGGATCGTGATGTAGACGATCATGCCGAGCAACGAGAGACCGAGGGCGATCAGGCCGCCGCGCTGCAGCTCCTTGCCGACCTGCGGGCCGACCGTATCCTCCTGGATCAGCTTGAACCCGTTGTCGGCGAACTGTTCGGCCAGCGCCTGCTGGGCGAGCGCGCCTTCCTCGGGACCGGCGACCTTGACGGCGAGCACTTCGTTCTGCTCGTCGCCGACGCCGCTGCGCTGGTACTGGATGCCGGCGTCGCGGATCCCCTTGCCGGCGAAGGCCGCGCGCAGCGCGTCCACGTCGGCCTTCTTCAAGAAGTCCAGCGAAAGCTGCTGGCCGCCGGTGAAGTCCACGCCGAAATTCGCCGCGCCGCGCTGCCAGCCGACGAACGCCGAGCCCGCGAGGATGGCGACGGAGAGCACGGCCGCGGCGGTGCGCAGGCCCATGAAGTTGATCTTCGTTTCCTTGACCCACTGGGTCATCTTCAGGTTGTGCAGCAGGCCGCGGTGCTCAAGGAATTCGAACACCATGCGCGTCACGACGATCGCCGTGTACATGCTCGCGACGATGCCTGCGCTCAGCGTGACCGCGAAGCCCTTCACGGGGCCCGAGCCCTGCCAGAACAGGATGACGGCCGTCAGCAGCGTCGTCAGGTTCGAGTCGAAGATGGTCGAAAACGCCTTGTCGTAGCCGGCGGAGAGCGCGGCGCCGAAGCGCTTGCCCGTGCGCATTTCCTCGCGGATGCGCTCGAAGATCAGCACGTTGGCGTCCACCGCCATGCCGACGGTCAGCACGATGCCCGCGATGCCCGGCAGCGTCAGCACCGGCAGATGCACGCCGGAGCTGCCCATGCCCGCGCCGCCGATCAGGCCGAAGAAACCGGCCACGACGATCATGCCCAGCGGCAGCAGCACCAGGTTCAGGAACAGCGCCAGCACGGCCACGAGGCCCGCGAAATGGTAGTAGATGGCCATGAAGACCGCCACGGCCCCGAAACCGATCGCGGCCGCCCGCCAGCCGCTCTCGATGGAGTCCGTGCCCAGCGTCGGATCCACGCTGCGCTCTTCCAGCACGCGCAGCGGCGCCGGCAGCGCGCCCGCCCGCAGCACCAAGGCCAGGTCGGTCGCTTCTTCCAGCGAGAACGCGCCTTCGATGACCGCTTCGCCGCCGGGGATGGACGTGCGGATGAACGGCGCGGAATAGAGCGTGTTGTCCAGCACGATGCCCAGATAGTGGCGCCCGTTGGGATCGGGGTTCTTCGCCCCGCCCGGCGCGTGGTCGGCGGTGACCTTCGCGAAGATCTTGCGGCCCTTCGCGTCGAACGAAATCTGCACGACCTTCTGGCCGAACTGCTGGTAGTCCACGCTGGCGGACTTCAGGCTGTCGCCCGTCAGTTCCGCCTTGCGGCTCACGAAGAACGGGACGAAATAGTCCTTGTTCTGGATCTGGTTCTTTTCGAGCAGGAGATCGTAGCCGGCCTTTTCCTCGAACCGGCGCAGCGCGGCGCGCTCGGCCTCGGTGGGCGGCGGCCCCTTGCGGACCCAGCAATCGCCGTTCGAACGGCCCGGCATCGACGCGACTTCATAGCCCGTCGGCACCTTGCGGTCTTCGAACAGGTTCTTGACCAGCTCGTCGTTCTTCGGGTGCACCATGCGGAATTCCAGGAACGCCGCCTTGCGGATGTTCGCCGAGGCGCGTTCGCGGTCTTCGGCCTTCATGCCGGGGATCTGCACGACGATGCGCTTTTCACCGTCCGGATAGATCGTCGGTTCGGCCACGCCCATGGAATCCACGCGGTTGCGGACGACTTCGAGCGCGCGGTCGCGCGCGTCCGCCACGGAGCCTTCCAGCCCCTGGCTGTCGTCGATTTCCAGCGTGTAGCTCGTGCCGCCCTGCAGGTCCAGGCCCAGTTTGACCTTGTCCTTCGGCGGCGAAACCAGCGCCACGCTCCAGGCCGTCGCCACCACCAAGATCAGCCATTTCCAGATCGATGCCTTCATAGTCCTCGTCTCCCGTGTTGCCCCGGCGATTTCGCCGGAAATTCCCTTGCGCCCCTCGGCGACCTAGCTCTTCGCTTCCTGTTCGGGCGTCTCGCCCTTGTCGAGCACCTGCGATACCGCGCCGCGGATGATCTCCACCTTCACGCCGTCGGCGATCTTGACGACCAGGGTCTTCTCCTTCACGTTCGCCACGACGCCGAGGAAGCCGCCGCCGAAGAGCACGCGGTCGCCCGTCTTGACCGCGCCCAGCAGCGCCTGGCGCTCTTTTTCGCGCCGCTTCTGCGGGCGGATCAGCATGAAATAGAACAAGGCCACCATCAGGCCCAGCCACACGAACATGAACGCGCTCGACTGCGGGGCCGCGCCCTGCGCGCCGCCCGCCGGAGCGCCCATCATCGCCAAAAATCCAATGCCATTCATCTGTCTTCTCCTCTTGCCGCTAGGCTCCGGCCGCGGCTCCCGGTCCCGCCGCCGAGGGCCCATACACCCGGGCCGTCTCCGCGCGGAACGCTTCGAAAGTTCCGTCCCGGAGGCTCTGCCGCATCCGGGCGATGAAATCAAAATACGCCTGCATGTTGT
>CAZECJ010000126.1:0-8433 GCA_964510645.1 uncultured Verrucomicrobiota bacterium
AAAATGCTCCTAAAGGTAAGATCCTCAAATCAGATGTGGCTATTGCTAAGAACTATATGACCGAAAAAGAAATAAAAAGCCTGGAACGCATCGTGACAATGTATCTTGATTATGCCGAAAACCAGGCTGAGCGAGCCATCCCAATGCACATGCAGGATTGGGTGCAGAAGCTGGATGCTTTTCTCGAATTCAATGAATACGACATTTTACACAATCCAGGAAAAGTATCACATGAAGTTGCCACCCGATTGGCTCAAGAAGAATATGATCATTTCCGCATCGAACAAGACCGGAATTACTCGAGTGATTTTGAAAATGAAGCTAATCGTATTGTGAAAGGGAAGAAATAAAACGAAAGATCAAATGACAATTTTAACTTTACAGCAATTTTTCGTAAAAAATCACAAAATATTATTGTCTATAGCTTCCACTTGTTCCTCAGACCATTTTGCAAATGTTTTCCCAGTACCTTCCATTTTCCAATGTGTCCTGCCATTCAGTGAGGCTCCACCGACGATATTCGCAGCAGTACTTGGACTTTGAAACGAAATGTCTCTAGTAAGTATCCAAAAATTATTATCGTCACTATCAATTAAACTTCCGCTTGATACCAAGTTTTCTCTCAAATGAATATAAGAGTCGGCAAGACTATTTGTATGTGTTTTCCTTGCCAGTGAATTCTTAAAAACAATAAATTCATTATTCACTTGCTGAGCCTTCGCTTTAACTCCCGCATAAGAGAATGTAAATATCGGTGAAGTCTCGTTTTGGGATTTATAAACTATTGGAATCCAATATATAATTGCCTTGGTGTAGGCGCTTGCCCCCCTCAAGCGTTTACCCATAAACGACCGGCTGGCAACAGTCGGTCGTTTATTTTATCGTTTCTACTGAAACACAATGGGGGATTTGTGCCTATTTCCGAGTCCACAGGAAGGGCTGTGGGCAATTTTTAAGCACAAAAGGTCATTTTATACATGTCATAAACCGAGTTTGAGACCAGAACAATACCCCACAAGCCGTGTATTCGCATAGTCATACCCCTTTAATGGGGTAGTGCAGGGGAGCTCAGGGATAGACCACATCGAGTTTTGGTTCGGTGTACTGGCCGGTGGCCAGATCAATCGAGAGAGCCTGTGCCAACTCGTCGCCAGGCACTTTTGAGTAAACGACCGAATTTGCGGATTCGTCGAATTTCGCAATGTATGAGCGGATCTCTTTCTTGGGGTAGACGGTTTCGAGTGCGCCTTCGTCTATGTAGGATTTCACGAGGATCGTGATCGACCTGAAAGTAGCCAGCCAGTGCAGCATCTTGTCAACGATGGAGGGCTCGCCGATGCGCAAACCGGTCAAGGTCAACGTTTTGCCAAAAAACAGCACAGTGCCCTCGACGCATTCGCCAACGAACTCAAGCTCAGCATTCTCGGCATGAAGGATATAGATCGTTCGAGAATAACAGAGCGACTTTAATACCAGTATTAAATCGTTGAAACCAGGAGTCTCTCGGTCCATTTATTTGCCTTCTATTAAATTGTAAGCTGCGACGAAGCGTTATAGATATTTTAACATAATCGCCCAATTAACTATGCATAGTATGGGTGATTTTTGTTAACAGAAAATAACGAAATCTGGTCCAGGACAAGAGCAGACCAGAGTCAGTTTGGTCAATTTTCCGCCTTTATATTGCTTAATACAATACCTCTTGTAAGAAGTTGAGAAAATCGGAAGGATTTTGGAGCATCGTTAAGTTTTTTTGAGACACTACTGTGATCTACTCAAAACAACAGTCAACTCCCTGTTTGTACCCAAGATGAGCCCATACAGAGGCTGTAGCACGATAAATAAACAAAAAGGTTTGAACATTTCCCCTTCTCAACTAACAAAAAGAAGCACACTCAGGGGTTATTGTTGCCTACCCATAACTGGAGGATAGCCGGTGCGCGTATAATAAATATTAGGATAACTTTCCGCGGCGACTACTTTTGGATGTGACGAATGACTGAAGTTGAAAAACAAATATCAGCGCTCCAGCTATTCAACGAGAAGGTCAGAGAATTACTTGAATTAAGTTTTGTTAAAGCGATAGCAGATCCCAGCGCAGGATTTTGTCTTAGCGGAGAACGACAAAAAGATGGTGATTTTAAAATCCTCTCAACAGTTAAAGGTCCTTCAACTGAAGCAGTCAAGGCATTTGTACTAACTTTTCGCTTCTTTGTCCAAGACAACGAAACCATTTCACTGCATAACATTGCTTCTCTGTATGATTCAAGGAATATTGACCCCCAACAAAGAGCGCATTTCCAAACCACCAGGAATGAAATTAATAAAATGCTAGACGCCCCGAATATTGTTAATTTAAATTACAATGGCGTTACGCCAACCAACCGTCATGTCATGGAAGTATTTGTCTATGGAGGCTTGGCCCATGCAAATCCTGAAAAATATTCGACCTACAAAGAATGGATGAGTTTTTCTCCTGCCGCCGCACTAATGCAGGCATGCTTTAATGCAATCCTTGGCAACGTCCTTCTTGCGCTTGAACACATTGAACAGATTAATGAAACCACCCTCCAACAACTAACCAATAATTACTTGTGAATCGGCAAATATAAACAAGTTAATAGTCCACGCAGCACGGCGACCGATTGAAGTTGGCGTCGAATTAACACTTGAAATGAGGATTTCTGGCCTCGGGTTGTCCTCTTACAAAACACAATCCACGCCAGGCCTAAACGGCAGAACCACAGACCAGAAACAAGGAAAGAAAATGCTATATTTAGCCGCCGACCCTAATGATGAAGCTTTTATGATTATTCTCCAGGCTGGAAAAGGTGAACTTTCCTCTGCGTCCTTAATCCGCGAGTTTAATCCTAGTCTGCATGGCGCCGTATCTCGGTACGAGGTACTACATCAAGACAAAGAGAAAGAAAGAGTATTTGAGCAAGTAAGAATTTCAAATTATCCAAACCAACCCAGTAGATTAGGGGCTATATTTTTATTTCCTGATTTGAGTACGGCAAAACGGGTTGATGCTATGTGGTGGGGTGGTCATCGCAATATACATGAAGCAACCATTATTCAAGGATATAAAGTTTTACGCGCAGACTCGCAATGGTTAAATTGCACTCCTGAGAACTATACACAAAATGCGCATAATTACTTTAAAGGCGCCTTAAGTCCCGACCCTATTGTTGAAATTGTAGTAATGGGCACCATACGGGTTAATCTTGAACCGATAATTGAACATAAAAATTGATCATGCGAATTGCGACGTTGCACAATCTGTTGGTTTTTTTTGTAGACTGACTACTTGTCCAAATTAATGTTTTCCGATCAATGACAAGGGGATTAGCTAATTGCTCGCAAAAAAGTATCTCAATAATTACAGTCCTGCGCCGATAATCCAAACCATCAAAACCACAGAAAGGATGAAATGACGATGGAACCGCCAAAATCACGGCTTGGAAAAAGGTCGTTCAGAAAAACTATTGATGGCAAGCCTTTGGTCTATGAGGTAGTTGATGAAGAGATTTTTCTTGCGCCGTCAAATAATCATAAGGCCTTCTGTTTGCATAAGCTCAGGATGGAAGATGGTCGAGAAATCTTTCGAATAGCCTATTACATGGTGGCTGAGAAATCTCGTATGCGCGGTAAATGGGCATATGGACAATTCGCGCCTATGATGACCAAAGAAGAGATGGTAATAATCTTTGAAATAATTCAAGCCAAAGGATGGATCTAAAAAATCCCTAGGATAATTTCATGTAAGCAACGTTGGTTGACTCGTTTTTCCATGGCTCTATCCCTCCCCCGCCCTGCCCCGATATGGAATGTGCAACAACGCTGACGCCTCTTTCTTTCGTTCGTCATCGCGCCGATCATATCGCTTGGTTGTTTTCGGATCATTGTGGCCGAGGTAGTCGGACACCGTGGAAAGGTCCACTCCCCTTTCAAGCATGTGGCTGGCACAGGTGCGGCGCATGTCGTGGGGACTGAAATCCACGCCGGCCTGTTTACCTCGTTTGATGCACATGTTGAAAACTGCTTCTGGTGAAAGGGGTATGACTATGCGCATTTTAATTATTCCGGCTTTCAAAACAGGAACAAAGAGATACTTCCCCTCCACCCCCCGGGCAGCCAGCCAATCCTCCATCACCAGGAGTGCCTCGTTGGTCATGAAAACGAGCCTCTCTTTATTCTCCTTGCCGTGCACCAGAAGCCGGCCGCTTTTTCGATCATAGTCAGCCAATTCAACCTTGGTCACTTCTTCACGTCGCAGTCCTCCAATGTAAAGGATTGTGAGCATGGCTGCGTCCCTGCGTCCGGCGTTCTTGCGGTCCTTCTCGCAAACTTTCATTAAGGATTTGATCTCCTGATACGTAAGCTCACGCCCGGACAGAAGTGTCTCTCCGCGCACAGGATCAACCGAAACCGTTCTCAGGTAATCCTCTGCGGTCATCAGGCCGAGCAGCCAGGCTTGTTTGATGGCTCCGCGCATGGCGCTCAAGGCATGGTTGGCCGTAGCGGCAGCGTAGTGATCAGAAAGATAGGTGCGCACGGCTGCCGTGTGCTGGTAGCGCAATTTGGACCAGTCCAGCCCAAAACAATCCGTCTGGCCGTTTGACAACGTTTTGGCAACCAGGTCAAGCGACCAATGGGCACCGGCGCGGCCACTTTCCGCCAGATGTGAGAGATACAACGCGGCAGGATTGCGATCCAACGGTAGATCTGCACTATTCATTACAAAGAGGTCTTTTGGCTCGCTCATGACTTCACCGGCCTGCCGGGCTTGTCCGGCAGCAGCAGTCTCATATCTTCAGGGCGGAACAACCATTGATTTGTTCCTGGTATCTGATAACCAATGCCATATTTCTTGTGCCGGCTTCTGGCCAATTGATTCGCTCTGGTTCTGTTTACTCTAAGCGTCTCTGCAAGTTCCTTTGTGGTGACCAGTGCCGTATAACTGGAGTTCTCGCCTTTGACGAAGGCGAGCTGGGAGATTTCAGTTAAAACATTTCGGAGTGTTTCCACTGAAACAGTGCCCTCGCCCGCAGGAACCAGGTTCGTTATGGCTTTTTCGATCTCGGCATTCATTGCCTCTCGGCATTCTTCTCGTAAAATGACCATGTCTCCTCCGGTGAGCTCACTACGGTGTCCCCGTGGTCTTTGAAGCCCTGTTCATCTTATTCATGAGCAAGACCAAGAAATTCCTCTTGAAGTGCGCCGGCGCTCCTGGGTGGCGCTCCTCAAAGACCTCATCAACGATCTTGCCGAGAAAGTTGAGGGGATTGGAACGATTCATCATATACCGGTAGATGACCTCTTTCTCAATGCGTCCCAGGTCCCTGGTCACCTTTATGAACATCGGATGATGCGTATTCTCCCCTCTCAAATACCACCCGGCCGATAGCTTCACTGGAAGCAGGAAGCCGAATTCGTCTCTTTCGTAGTCAAACTGTTCGTTGTCTGCCGGAGCGCCAGTGTCGATATTGCACAGGGTGAATCCGATCCTCTGCTGTTCATACAGCCTGATGAGGTAGAACGGTCTGGGGCAATTTCTGATAAAGGCCTGCGCGTCCGGAAAGGTCTTGAAGAAATGAAAGCGCAACGCCTGAGCATTCCAAGTCTCCGTGTGATACTCCTCGACCTCAATGCGATAACGGTAACGGAGGTGTAGGAAGAGACTTGCCGTCAGATTGACCTTATGTAAACCATCTTTGAAACTCATTTTTTCCTTTCGTTGGTTAATTATGCCTGTTATTCACAGGATTGGTTATGCGGTCAAAGCCCCACACCTTTCGGTGTGAGCCGCTCGCAGAAGGGCAATACGATATCGCTCAGAACAGCTTTGTCCGCCCTGGTGCAGTACATCCTTAACAACGGTCCCCTGCCCTCGTCATCGATGGTCTCCTTTTGCGAATCCTCCCCATGGTTCTTGCCTTGGTTGCTGCTCTCATGGTTTACCCCTGCCGGCAAGCGGCCTCTGATTTTTCATTTCAGAGGTCACCTGCCAGATTGGTCATTCAGTCCGCATCCATGTCTACATAGACAGGTTCGCAGGCTACTTCTGTGCTGGTATCTACTACCTCGTCCTGGGTATCACTGCCATAAGGAGGTGCTTGTACAGCCTCAGGAGTTTCGGAGGCCTCTTCCTTGCCAGCCTTGTGCTTTTTCCTGCTCAACTGGATATCCAATGGGTCGAGGCCGGCTTCTTTGAGGTTCTTGTTGATGATGCTCAGAACACTCTCTGGTTGGTCGCTGTATACCTTGCTACGAAGGGCAATACTGACAGCGCCAGGGTAGACCTCTTCGAGGGAGTTGACCTTGGCTGGGTCGATGTCACGCCAGTAAGCGCTCAGGCTGTATTCGTTGACCATGCAGTACCAGCGGATCGTGGAGACCTTTCCCGTCTTCAATCCGTCGACCAGGCGGGAGATGCCGTCGAGGGTCATCTTCTCGCACAATTCCTTGTTATGTCTCTTCTGCTCAGCAATCTGCCGGCGCATCTCTTTCAGGTCTTCTTCGGATACCTGCTCCCCGTCCGCGCCGGCGGTGTCAACCTTGGCATTGGCGGCCTTGATACAGGTACAGAAACCATTACGCTTCATGCAGACGATCTGTGCGTCCGGGTAACCCTCTTCAACAAGATTGGTGGTCTTTGCTTGTTGCTCCCCGTAATAAGAGGGGTTATGAATCAAACGGAGGTTCTCGCACCCTCCCTTCTTGCGAAGGGCTGATAGAACGTGGGTTTCGTCGTACCCAAAACTGGTGTGTTCGCTGTAACCCGAGCGTTCCTCTTCACAAACGGGGATGCCGGTGATCAGGGAGGCTTTGACAAGATACGCAAATTGATATGCCGCCAGCTTTTTGGCATAACAGTCCTTGTCTAGACAAGCAATTTTCTTGTCCCTGGTCAACATCTTGGAACACCCCTTACACAGCGGAAGCGGGTTGTTCTGTCTGTCTGTAAGTACTTCGTCGTTCTTCCAGGGCTTACTGGCCAGATCAGTGATCGCGCGGTTGGTAGCTGTTTCGATCTTGGTTTGCACATCACGAAGCATCAGAGCACCGTCCTGGGCGAATTTCTTTTCGAAATAGTCAAAGAGAGTAATTTCCTCTCCCCAATATCCCTCTGACAACCGGAACATTTTTTGTGATTTGACGGACTCAGGCAGGTCCGCGGCAACCAGGAGTTCGCGGGCAACCCCCTCAGAGATTCCATGACCAACCTTCGAGCGCAGGTTTTCGGGGAGATCCAGTAAGCGGATCTTGTTGCGCACAGCAGAATCCGATGCGTGGAAAAGAACCCCGATTTCCTTGGAGGTCTTGCTGAAGTGGTCTCGGTAGGTGCGCATGGCATTGGCTTCTTCGACCGGCGTGAGTTCTTTGCGGTCCTGATTTTCGCTTACGGCGAATTGGAACATCTCCTCGTCGGTCAGGGAGCGGATATCGATCTCGATGCTGGAGAAACGCTCATAGAATGCTTGCAGCTGGTCAGGTGTTTCAAAGACCTTCCCCCACTCCGCCAGCTCTTCGGGCTTGGCTGAGATAATTCGCTTGTGTGCTGCCAGGCGGTTGTGCCCAAAAGCAAGTTCGGTGAACCCCTGGTTTCCCTCATCAGGAGACATACGGCCAATTGGATTCTGCAGCATTGAATTCACGGCGATGTTCTTGGCCAGCCCCAGGATATGCTCCTCGTCTTTTGAGAGCCGGGGTTGATACGGATTTGATGTTACCTGTTCAAGTTTGAATTTTTGAAGTGCCATACTATTTGTGGTTCCTCCTTTGTCTATTCTTTCGATTCACTTTGGGTGCTGCTGTAGAAACGCTCTTTCGTGATTAACTATATCAGACTTGGTATAGTTTTACAAGGGGTAATTTTTGTTATCATAAATATCCCCGGTTTCTGGGCATTGCTTCTCTTCGGTTGTGGGCGGAGGTAGCCCATACAGAGACGGCGGCCATAGTTCGTTTGACGTTGACGAAAGAAGGTCGTCAATCCTTTTTGAGTATTTGTGATTTAATATAGGTTATCTACCGATAAAGGGGTAACTTAGCACGGCAGGGGTAAATTCATTAATTTCTCCGCGCCAGGTGCTATCTTCAAAATCTTTGTGGAGTTCCGTCTCATAGGTGGGCAGCATGGAAAAATTTCAAGTTTTGTCTCCCGTAATCTTTGAAAAGAATGATTTTCAGTCCAGAATCTACACAGAAGCCTTTGACTTTGTGTTTAGATCTAACACAATAAAAAACATATGCGTTTCAGGAGCTTTCGGGGCCGGCAAATCGAGTATTTTTGAAACATATATGCAGCATTGGCGGGGTAAAGAAACAAAGCTTCGAATTTCTCTGGCCAGTTTCGAACAAAAAGATAGCTGTACTTCAATTGAACTAGAAAAAGCAATAAATAGCTCTTTAATCAGCCAACAAGAT
>CAZECJ010000127.1:0-8432 GCA_964510645.1 uncultured Verrucomicrobiota bacterium
GTCCGCGGTGCACGCCGCCGATGCCGCCCGTGGCGAACACCCGGATGCCGGCCAGATGGGCGACGATCATCGTCCCCGCCACGGTGGTCGCGCCGTCGCCTTGTTGGGCCAGCACGATCGGGAAATCCCGCCGGCTGCACTTGCGGACGTTCGTGGCGCGGGCCAGATAGGCCAGCTGCTCCGAGGTCAGCCCCACCGTGATCTGGCCCTTCAGGACGGCGATGGTGGCCGGGATGGCGCCGGCGTCCCGCACGGCTTGTTCCATGGCGCTGGCCACGTCCTGGTTCACGGGATACGGCAGCCCATGCGTGATCAACGTGCTCTCCAAGGCGACGACCGGGCGGCGCTTTTCCAGCGCGTCGCGCACTTCCGGGCTAAATTTCAGCAGGCGTAGGTCCATTTCGGGGCTCCTTCAAAGTTGTTACGTGCTACGTAAAAATCACCCCAACCTTTTACGTGCTATGTAAAACGGCGTCAAAGTTTTTACGTGCTACGTAAAACCGGCCGGGCGCATCCCCGATTCATTGACCCAGAAAAAGTTTTCACAAAAAAGGGCGGCAGGATGCCGCCCTTCCCGTCAGATCCCAAAGGACCGGCGGCTTCCAGCCGCCGTTGGAGGTCAATGAGACGAGGATGCGTCCAAAACCGGCCGCTCAGGGGTGGGGGGCGTAGGGGAGGGAGGAATGGTGGACCACGATGCGCACGCGGCCGGCGTCGTCCTTGGCGTAGCCGAAGGTGAAATTCACTTTGGTTTCCGCCCCGGTAGCCGCGTCGGTGAAGTAGTAATTGCCCATGGCGACGGCGGAATCGCTGTCGAACGCCAGCTGCTGCTCGCCGAAGCGGACCGCCGTCCAGGGTTGGAGGGCGAAGCCGTGGTCTTCGGGGACCTCGCCGCCGACGAAGTAGGAAACGGCCTCGGCGGGGGTGTCGCGGAATTCGAGCGCGGCGGCCTTGGTCGGCTTGAACAGGACGGGCCCCAGATCGTAGCCGTAAAGCTCCGCGATGGTCTGCTCGGCCAGCGCGCGGGCGTCGCCGCCCGCGGCGTGGGCCTGGCCGATCGCGACGAGGGCGTCGCCCCAGGCTTGCTGGGCGGCGTGGACTTCGTCGGCCGCGATGGGCCCGCCGGCCACGGCGGCGGCGGAGAGGGCGAAAAACAGCGGAATTGCGGCGAGTCGGCGGATCGTCATGGGGCATCTCCGGTGGGTTCGGCGGGTTTCAGAATGGCGTGGAGGCGGGCGACGACCATTTCGATGGCGACGCGGTTCTGGCCGCCGCCGGGCAGGATGACGTCGGCGTAGCGGCGGCTGGGCTGCACGAATTCGAGGTCCATGGGGCGGACGGTGTCGAGGTATTGGAAAATCGTGCTGGAAAGCGTGCGGCCGCGCTCGCGGGTGTCGCGCTCGATGCGGCGGATGAGCCGGATGTCGGCTTCGACGTCCACGAAGATCTTGATGTCCATGAGCGCGCGCAGCTCGGGCTCGGCGAAGATGAGGATGCCGTCGACGAGGATGACGGGCGCGGGCTCGACGGTCACGGTCTCGGGCTTGCGCACGTAGTCGGCGAAGCTGTAGACGGGCAGCTGGATGGCGCGGCCTTCGCGGAGCTCGCGGACATGGCGGGCGAGGAGTTCGCTTTCGAGGGCGTTGGGGTGGTCGTAGTTCTGCTGGGCGCGCTCGGCGAGCGGCAGGTGCGACATGTCGCGGTAGTAGGCGTCGTGGGGCAGGTAGGCGACGCGGTGGGCGCCGACCCGGTCGAGGATGCTGCGGGCGACGGTGGTCTTGCCGGAAGCGGTGCTGCCGGCGACGCCGAACACGAGGGGTTTCGGGTTCATGGGGCCAATTTACCAGCAAACCCGGGAATTGCCAAACGGTCTTGCCGCCTCTGCGGTCACGGCCCGTCGGGGTTTTGGCCGCAGCGCCGGAGCAGGTCCGTCCACGGCGGTTTGCGGGCGAAGCCGACGCGATCGCGGCGGTCGTTGAGCAGCGCCACGAATTCCTGCCGGAGATCGTCCGCGACGCGCGGGTACAAGGCGACCAGGGCGGCGAAGGCGGGATCGGCGGCGGCCGGGCCGGGCGCGCGCTTGGGCTTGGGCATGTAGCGCGGAACGTCCGGCGGCCGCGCGCCGCGCGCGCGGGCCAGCTGGAAGCGGAACTGCTCCGCTTCGTCGTCGCCGGCGAAGGCGGCCAGCGCGCGCGCGAATTGCGCCGGCAGCAGCGCGCCGGCATCGGCGCGGACGAGGGCGTGGGATGCGGCGCGGGCTTCGTCGGAAAGCGCATCGCGGTGGTCGAGGAGCAAGTCGAGCAACTGGCCGTAGGCGGCCGCGGTTCCGCCGGAATCGACGGGCGACCAAGTCAGGGCGCTGGCGCACTCGCTGCGGACGAGCGGCCACGCGGCGAGCCAGCCGCTCCAGTCGGGCGCGGCGCCGGCTGCGCGCTCCAGCGCGGCCAGGGCGTGGAGACGGCCGGCGCGGACGCTGGGATGGTCGGCCAGGGCTTGGCCGAGGATGGCCCAGCCGCGGTCGGTGGCGTAGGCGCCGGTTTCCTCGAGTTGGGCGAGTTCTTCGTGCTGGCGGATCCAGGCGGCATCCGCCAGATCGAGCAGCCGGGCGATGGGCACGGCGTTGCCGGTGGTGGCGGGAAAACGCAGGGCGCTGGCGCGATACAGGCGGCGCAGGCGCTCCAGCTCCGCGGCGGTGTGGAGGCTGCGGTTCATGTAGATGCCGTCGGCCATGCGGTCGATTTCGCCGTAATCCATGAAGATGGGGGTGCGCACGAGGGCCTGCAAGAACGTGTCGAAGCCTTCGCGGAAATCGCCGGAACGGTAGCAATCGGCGGCGAGCCGCTCGTAGACGTGGCGGCGGGGCAGGCACCCGTATTCGTCGACGACTTGCAGGAGCGCGGCGATGCGGCTGTCGGGAGCGCCTTCGGCGTGTTGGAGGACGGTGGCGTAGCCGCTGAGGGCGCGGACTTCGAGCCGCGCGTTGCCGCGCACGACGTTCTGCGCGCGGTCGAGATAGTCGAGGGCTTGGTCCGGCTCGGGATGCGAAGGATGCAGATGGGTCTCGGCCAGGTTGAGCAGCACGTCGCCCAGCCGGACGGGATTGTGGCCGGCCCGGGCTTCGTCGAGGGCGAGCAGGAGCCACGGGCGGGCTTTGGCCGGGGAGTTGAACGTCAGGTTGCCGCCCAGGCCGGCATAGACGTGGAACAGGACGTTCATGCCGTCCACGCGGATGTCGCGCAGGTCGTTGGTGGAATGCTCGTCCAGCAGCCGTTGCCAGCGGGCGGAATCGCCGCCTTGGGAGGATTCGCCTTTCGTGGATTTCTTGAGGGCGCGGTTGACGGCGTCCTCGATTTCGATGCGGAGCGGCCGGGCCGGCTCGGAACCGGGCGCATCCTGCGGCGGGAGGAAGGCGCCGGCCGGTTCGGCGGATTCCGGCGTCCGCCGGGGACGGCTGGGGGGCGGCGGGGGCTCGACGGCGGCCCGGCGTTTCAGCGCGGCGACGTCGGCCGGCGCGGGGCCGACGAGGTCGGGATAGATTTTCTGGAGCAGGGTGCGGGTGTTGGCGAGGAAGGAGAGATACGATTCGTCGCCTTGCGCGAGCGCGGCGGTTGCGAGCTTCTGGCCCAGCAGGTCGTACCAGCGGGCGATCTGGACGTCGGAGAAGAAAAGCCAGTACTGGCGGGAGGCCACGGCGAAGACGTCGGCGGCGCCGTGGCGCGGCGAGAGGCCGAGCCGTTCCGCGCCGCGGAGGATCGCCTCGACGCCGTTCTCGAATTGCCCGTGGTTGAAGAGGAACTGGATATACGCCTGCCAGACGAACGCCGTCTGGTCGGGGCGGTTTTGGAAGAGCTGGCAATAGAGCGGATTGGCGTCGTCCAGGCGGCCCTCCTGGTCGCGCACGCCGGCCAGTTCGGCGGTGGCCTGCCAGTACCGGTCGTCGTTGGTGGTGAAGCGGGTGCGGACTTGGTTGAAATACCATTCGGCATCCCGCAGGCGGGTCAGGTTGGCGCATTGGCGCCCGCTGGCGAAGAAGAGTTCCCAATACTCGGCGTCGCGGCCGGGCGGCGGGACGGCGGCGGGCATCATGCCCGAGGCGTGGACCAAGGCGCGATAGGCCTCGACCGGCTGGCGGGATTTATCGTGGGCGCGCGCTTTCGCCAGGCCGCGCAGATAGCCCCAATTGTAGCTCCAGTCGGGGCCGGCGAGCACGGAGGTTTCCCAAGCCGCGCCGCGCGGATCTTGCTTGGAGGCTTCGATCTCCTCCAAGACGCGCGCGGACTTTCCCTCTTCGATGGAGGCCTGCCAGGCTTGGAGCTGGCGGAAGAGAAATTCGTTGGTGGTCTCCTGCGCGAACGCCGCACCGGCGCCGAGCGTCAGAAAAAGAATCCAGATCGGCATCGGTTTCATGGGGTCGCTTTCCTAAGGATTTTCCTGGGCCTGGTGGTTCGGCTTAGTTCGCCGGATTTTTTCGGCGCATTTCCGCGAGGCGGTCGGCGGGGGACAGGGCATCCAGCGTGCGCTGGTGCGCGAGGATATCGGGTTGATATTTGGCCTGGAGTTCCATGAACCGGTTACGCTCGGCCAAGACTTGTTCCGGCGTTTTCGCCAGCCAACGATCCACGATCTCCTTATCGGCGAAAAAGCGCCCGTAGACGCCGCGATCGCGGATGGCCTGCATGCAGGCCATCATTTTGGGGAGATCTTCCGCTTTGCCGGAACGATACAGCGCCATCGCGTCGAACCAGTCGGCGATGGACAGATCTTCGGCGGACGTCGGATGCTCCCGCAGCAGCACGGCGAGTTGCCGGTAGCCGGCCTGCTCGTCCATCGGCAAAGTGATGACCAGCCGCTGCATGGAGCCAAGCAGCTCGTTGCGGTCGAAAGCGGACAGTGCGGCGACGAACGCGTCGTCGGCGCGGAATTCGGCGAGAAGGTCGAAGCATTTCCGGGCGCGGGCCCGGTCGTTGGCGTCACCGAAAATCGCCGCCAGATCGGCATAGCGCCACGCGGCCCGCATGCGGAGCTTGGGATCGGCGGCCTGCGCCGCGAGATAGTCGAGCACCTGCATGGCGGCGAATGGGCTTTTGTATTGGGCCGCTTCCGCGAATTTCAAGAGATCGACGTCGGTTTTGCCCCGCACGAAGGCCTCGAGGTCGAGCAGGTCCGGATTCGATTCGACTTCCTCGCCGGCGAAATTCCGGAGGGAATCGATCATGTCTTCGAACGCGGCGGCGGTTTGGGCGATTTTCTCCAAATCGGCGCCGGCCGCGTCCGGCGCCTCCGGAATCGCGGAAACAGGTGCCGGCGCGCGCGGGACTGCGGCGGCGGTCTTGGATTCCGAGGCCGTCGCGGCGGCCGGCGGCGCTTCCTCGCGCTTGGCGCAAGATGCCGCGAGCATCAGCGCCGCGCCCACGGCGGCGAGCAAGGGCAGGGGATTCCATCGATGGGGCGTGCGGATGTTCATTTCAAGGCGAGTCCATCTGTGCCGGCGGGTTGGTCTCGGCGGCTTCGTTCTGTCTACGCATTTCGGCCATGCGCTCGGCGGGGGGCAGGGAGTCCAGCCGTTGGAAGCGGCGTTGCTCGTCGATCCGAAACCGTGCGTCGATGTCCTTCAATTTCCTGAACTCCGCTGCGACGGTCGCATCGTCGAGCGACAGCCAATGGTCCACCCAGGCGAAGTTGGGGTCGCCGCGCGCCCGGAGAGATTCCAGAATGGCGCGCGCAGCCGGGATGCGCTCCTGCTGGCCGGTATTCAACAGGGCGAAGGCCTCGAATTCATCGGCCTTGGCTCGATCCAGATCGGAACGGGCGGTGCGGCGCAGGGCGTCGGCCCTCTTTTTGCAGGTGGCGGACGCGTCGATGCCATACGAGACGGAGAGCCCGTCGTACACTCTCAGGAGATCACGCCGTTCAGCGTCGGACATGGCGGCAGCCTGCCCGGGGTCGCCCAAGACGCCGATCAGCCAATCCATGCACTCGTAGGCCCGAGCGCGATCTTTCGCATAGCCGAACTCGTAGGCCAGCTCGCCGAACCGTTCGGCAACCTCGATGCGGAGTTGGGTGTCGAGATCCTGCCGCCAGAGATAGTCGAGCACCTGCAGGACGGCATAGGGGCTTTTGTAGCGAGCCATCTCGGCGAAGGTCAGGATTTCTTGCGCGGATTTGCCCTGCACGAAAGCCTCGAGATCGAGGGTGGCGGCATTGGTTGCGATTTCCTTGCCCGCGTATTTTCGGAGGGAATCGACCAGGTCGGAAAAGGCCGCGGCGTTCAGGGCGACTTGGTCCAGATCGGCGCCGGAAGCCGGCGCCGCCGGGGCCTCCGGAATCGCGGGAGCCGTGGCTGGCGCGCGCGGGACTGCGGCGGCGGTTTTGGATTTCGAGGCCGTCGCGGCGGCCGGCGGCGCTTCCTCGCGCTTGGCGCAAGATGCCGCGAGCATCAGCGCCGCGCCCACGGCGGCGCACGGCCAGAGTCGGTTGCGCGGGCGGATTGGGCGGTTCGGGCTCATGGCGAATCCGATTGCGCTGGGCTTTTGGCTTCCGCGGCCCGGCGCCGCATCTCCGCGAAAAGTTTGGCGGGGGGGATGGTTTCCCGCCATTGGCGCTGGCGCTCGTCGTCGGCCTGGATCTTCTGCATGAGTATGGCCGACTTTTGAATTTCGGCGGCGAAGGTGGCGTCGTCGAAGGCGAGCCAATAATCGACGCGCGATTTCAGGGCAAAAAACGTTCCGTAGACGCCGCGCGCGCGCATGGCTTCAAAGTAGGCGCGCGCGGCGGGGACGTTTTCGGCCTGGCCTGCCCGCATGAGCGCGAACGCGTCGAATTCGTCCGCATAGGCGAGTTCCAGGTCGGACTGGGCGGATGTCCGGATCGCGTCGGCGATCAATTTTTCGGCGGCGTACGTGTGGCCGTCGAGATGGATAGCCAAGCGGTGGAGCGTGCAAACGAGGTTGTCGCGTTCGCGGGCGGACATGGCGGCGGCCTGGGTCGGATCGGCGCAGGTCGCAGCCAGCCAATCGACGCACTCGCGCGCCAGGGCGCGATCCTTCTCGTAGCCAACCTGGCTGGCGATGTCGCCGAGCAGGCCGGCGATCTCGATGCGGAACTCGACGTCGAGGTCTCGTCGCCACAGGTATTCGAGCACCTGCAGGGCGGCGAACGGGCTCTTGTCGCGCGCTTCCAGGGCGAACTTGTAAAGCTCCCGGTCGGATTTGCCCCGGACGAAGGCCGCGAGATCGAGGGTGGCGGCATTGAATGCGACCTCCTCGCCGGCATATTTCCGGAGGGAATCGATCATGTCTTCGAACGCGGCGGCGTTTTGCGCGACTTTCTCCAGATCGGCGCCGGCGGACGCGGCGGGCGCCTCCGGAATTGCGGGGACCGCGGCCGGCGCGCGCGGGACCGCGGCGGCGGCGGTCTTGGATTCCGAGGCCGTCGCGCCGTCCGGCGGTGGCACCTCGCGCTTGGAGCAGGAGAGGGCGAAGATCAGGGCCGCGAACGAGGCGACCATGGGCATCCGCATTTTTCCAGCTCGCGTATTCATGAGAGGGGGCTATTCTTTCTGCGGCGCGCGATCGGGCTCCGCTTGGCGCTTCAGCAGGCTCCGATAATCGGGATTCTCCGCTTGGGCGGCGGCCGCGATTTTTTGCATGCGGGCGAGGTCTTCCTTGATTTGCTCGTCGCTCATGGAAAGCCAGCGGTCGATGGATTTTTGGCTCGCGAAATAGCGGCCGTACACGCCGCGTTCGCGGATGGCGCGGAAGCAGCCGATCATCCGGGTCAAATTCTCTTCCTTGCCGGTCCGCAACAAGCCCATGGCCTCGAACCAATCCGCATAGGTCAAGTCTTCGGCGGAGGTCGGGTGAGCGCGATAGACGTCGGCCATCTGCTGATAGGCGGACGGGGGCAGGGAGAGGCGGAGCGCCAGCCGTTGCATGGCAGTCAGGAGTTCGTTCCGTTCGCCGGGCGAAAGGACGGCGACGAAACGTTCGTCCCCGCGCAGGTCGGCCAGCAGGTCGAAACATTCGTGGCCCCGCTGGCGATCCTGCGCATTGCCGTAATCGGAGGCGACGTCGCCAAAACGCGCGGCGGCCTTCATGCGGATCTTGGGATCGGCGGAATGCGTCAGGAGATAGTCGAGCACCTGCAGGGCGGCATACGGGGACTTGTCTTGCGCGCCCGAGGCGAATTTCAGGAGATCGCTGTCGGATTTGCCGCGGACCAAGGCGTCGAGGTCGAGCGTGGCGGCGTTGAGTTCGACGTCTTGGCCGGCGAACGTCCGGAGGGAATCGACCATGTTTTCGAAGGCGGCGGATTGCTCGGCGACCTTCTCCAGATCGGCGCCGGCGGACGCGGCGGGCGCTTCCGGAATGGCGGGGGTCGCGGCGGCGGGTGTTGCGGAGCGGAGGGGTTCGACCATCGCCGGCGCGGGTTGG
>CAZECJ010000128.1:0-8348 GCA_964510645.1 uncultured Verrucomicrobiota bacterium
TGATGGAAGAGCAGGAAAAAGTCGTCGATCTCGGCGGCAGCATGCGCCTCGGCGCGTGGCCCTGCGCGTTGAAATCCGGCAGCCTCGCCGCCCGGATCTACGGCTCGGAACAAATCTCCGAACGCCACCGCCACCGCTACGAAGTCAACAACCGCTACCGCGCGCAACTGGAAGCCCAGGGCCTCGTCCTCTCCGGACTATCCCCCGACGGCCATCTCGTCGAGATGATCGAAATTCCCGCGCACCCGTGGTTCGTCGCCGTCCAGTTCCACCCCGAACTCAAATCGCAGCCCCTGCTCCCCCATCCCCTCTTCCGCGACTTCATCGGCGCCGCCCTGAAACGCCGCGGCTAGAGGCCGCGCGCCCCAGCTCCCTACGGCCTTGCGCCGCGGGTGAATCAGGACCGGGTCCATTCTCTTGCCCTCGCGGACGGAATATCGACTATTTCTTGCCAAATTCCACCGCCGCGTGATAGCTTCGCTCCGTCATGTGTTGGGCGCACAGCAAAAAGGGGCAGCCGACGGAAAACTGGCAACCCCTGCGCCAACACCTCGAAAACGTCGCCGCCCGCGCCGCCGAATTCGCCGCCCCGTTCCATTCCGCCGAATGGGCCTGCCTCGCCGGCCTTCTTCACGACCTTGGCAAGGCTACCGACGCCTTCCAGAATTATCTTCGCCGCAGCAATGGTCTCGACGCTTCGGATTATGATTCATCCGGCCAACCATCGACCCATTCCGGGGCTGGCGCCGCCTTGGCGCTTGAGAAATATGGTCCCGCCGGTCGTCTTCTTGCCTATCAGGTCGCCGGCCATCATGCGGGGCTGCCCGATTGGATCGGCGGGATTCAGCCCAATGGCGCGCTGACCCAGCGCCTGGAAACGGCGCGCGACGAACTCAATGCCATGAGGAATTGGCTTTCTCGGCTAGACCTGCCCGGGCGGCCGCCTCCACCTCCGCGCAAAATGGCGCTCACGGAAATGCATCTATGGATCCGGATGCTCTATTCCTGCTTGGTGGACGCCGACTTCCTCGACACCGAACAATTCATGTCGCCGGAAATATTCGCCGCTCGTTCGGATTTCGAACCGTTGACCGCATTGGAACCCCGATTTTTCCGGTTGCTGGATGAAAAACAGACCAAGGCCCCCCAAACGGATGTGAATGCCATTCGGGCCGAAATACGCCGGTTCTGCGAAGAGGCAGCACAAAGCCCCCCGGGCTTCTTTTCCCTGACCGTACCAACAGGCGGCGGCAAAACGCTTTCGAGCACCGCGTTCGCCCTACGCCATGCACGGCTTCATGGCAAGCGCCGCATCATCTATGTGATTCCCTACATGTCCATCATCGAGCAGACCGCCGACACGCTGCGAAAGCATTTTGGAGCCAGCAACGTTGTCGAGCACCATTCCAATCTGGACCCGGACACTCAAACCAAGTCGGCTCGTTTGGCCTCGGATAATTGGGATGCCCCCGTCATCGTCACCACCAGCGTCCAATTCTTCGAATCCCTGCTCGCCGCCCGTTCCAGCCGTTGCCGCAAGCTCCACAACGTCGTCGATTCCGTCGTGATTCTGGACGAAGCGCAACTGCTGCCGCCCGAACTGCTGGCGCCCTGCACCGACGTGATGCGCCAACTGGTCGCCAACTATGGCGTCACCATGGTCCTGAGCACCGCCACCCAGCCCGTTCTTCCGAATCTGGGCACGATCGCCGAAATCATCCCCCCCGGCGCCGACTTGTCGCGACGCCTCCGCCGCGTCCGCTACACGTTGCCGGATGTACGGGAAAACAAGTCCCGTTCTTGGGACGAAATCGCTGCGCAATTGATTCAATCCCCTCAAGTTTTGTGCGTGGTCAACACCCGACGCGATTGTCTGGAATTATTCGGGAAAATGCCCGCGGACACGATCCACCTTTCCGCCAGCATGTGCGGCGCCCACCGCTCCAAGATCATCGAGCTTATTAAGCGAAAGCTGGAAAACCGCGAGCCCATCCGGGTCATCAGCACCCAGCTTGTGGAAGCGGGCGTAGACATCGATTTCCCCGTGGTTTATCGCGCCTTGGCCGGGCTGGATTCCATCGCCCAATCCGCCGGCCGCTGCAACCGCGAAGGCCGCCATGTCGAAGGCGGCAAGGTCGTCGTCTTCATCCCGCCCAAACCGGCGCCCAAGGGACAATTGCGAAAAGCCGAGGATTCCGCTCGAATTCTCCTACACGACTCCCTCGATATGGAGGCGGTCGAAGTCTTCCCGCGCTTCTTTTCAGAGTTCTACTCCCGCATCGAGGCGAGATTCCCCTATGAGGAATTGCTGGTCCGGGACGCCGGCTGCATCCAGATCCAATTCCGGGACGCCGCATCTCGATTCCACATGGTCGATGAAACGCAGCAATCCATGTTCGTCCGGTATGGCGAAGGCGAAGGGTTGATCGACGCCCTTAAAATACAAATCCGAAACGATTCCCCATATGGCCACCTGTTGCGCAAACTGCAGCGATTCACCGTGTCGGTCGCCAAGGGCCAGTTCTTGAAGCTCAAATCCAACGGCCTGATCGAAGAATTCGCCCCCGACATGTTTATCTGGAACGGCATGTATTCCGAGGCGACCGGGGCGGACATCTTCAACGACACGGGTCTGCTTACGCCGGGTCAAAGCATAATGTAGAATAAGGAGAGATTTCCATGAGCAAAGGATTCTGCTTGGAAGTAAAAGGCGATTTTGCCTGCTTCACCCGGCCCGAAATGAAGGTCGAACGGGTCAGCTACGACGTCATCACCCCGTCCGCCGCCCGCGCCATTTTTGATGCCATCCTCTGGAAGCCGGCCATCCGCTGGCGAATCACGAAAATCGAAGTGCTCAACCCCATCCGCTGGACCAACGTTCGCCGCAACGAGGTGGCATCCGTCGCCTCCCCGAAAAGCCACGGCATTTTCATCGAAGATGCTCGCCAACAGCGCGCCGGGCTCATCCTCCGCGATGTTCGCTATCGGCTGTACGGCGAGTTCGACTTCATCCCGCCCGATCAACGCGGCGCAACCCTGAACCCCGTCCCCGAATGGCTGGTGGATTCAGAGGAGACCGCCGCACTGCGGAAACCGGATGCCCGTCCCGACGAAACCGAAGCCAAATATGCCGCCATGTTCGAGCGCCGGGCGCGCAAAGGCCAGCATTTCCATCAACCCTATCTCGGTTGCAGGGAGTTTGCCGCCGATGTCCGCCTCGTCGATCCGACCGAGGAGCCCGCTGCCCCCATCGCCCAGGATCACGATTTCGGCTGGATGCTGTACGACCTCGATTTCTCCGATCCCGCCAACGTCAAACCCATGTTTTTCCGCCCGGAAATGAAGCAAGGCGTCATCGCCGTCCCCCATCCCGAAAGCGAAGAGGTGCGCAAATGATTCTCCAGGCCCTCAAGGAATACTACGACCGCAAAGCCGCCGATCCCGATTCCGGCATCGCACCAGAAGGCTGGGAAAGAAAGGAAATCCCCTTCCTTGTCGTTGTGGACAAACAGGGAAGGTTCATCCAATTCGAAGACACGCGTACCGCGAACGGCAATATTAATAGGGCCAGATCATTTATCGTTCCCTCACTCGGTGAAGCCAAGGGGAATGGCATTAAGGCTAATTTGTTCTGGGAAAATATTGAGTACATGTTCGGAATACCAGTTAATGCGAGTCGAAACGCAAAACGTGTGGCCGCGCAACATGCTGAATTCATTCGAAAAATCAACAATATCCAAGGCACATGTCCTGCGCTTGAGATCGTTAAAGCCTTTCTGCGAAACATCCCGCGGCCAGCCCTTTGCGCCCATCCGCTATGGAAGGATATATTGGAACTCAATCAATCGCTTCTATTTGCGATTGCAGGCCGTGGGGCCATAACGGACGACTCAGAGCTTAAGAGCCTGATCGATGCATTTCTGGCACCCAAGGGAGAGACCGGCTTCTGCCTTATCTCTGGACAGAATGACATCATCGCCAAGCTCGAACCGCTTATAAAGGGTGTTCGTGATGCCAATCCCACCGGCGCGCATATTGTCTCTGTAAACAACTCCATCACTCCTGCTGGAAATTCCGGCGCAACTCCCGCCTTTGCTTCACTCATGAAGGAACAGGGAGCTAATTCCCCCATTGGAAAACGTGCATCCTTCGCCTATTCAACAGCATTGAATCATCTGCTGGGCAAGGATCCGAATCAACGCATTCAGGTGGGCGACGCCTCCACCGTTTTCTGGTCGGAAAAGAACACGCGCTTTGAAGAGCAATTCTCTTTGTTTTTCAACGAGCCACCCAAAGACGATCCCGGCCGGAACATTCAAGCGATCAAGGCCCTTTTCGAGTCGCCGAAAACCGGCGCGCCTCCGGAAAACCAGGAAGACGGCGGTAAGTTCTATGTCCTCGGCCTTTCCCCCAATGCGGCTCGCGTTTCCATACGGTTCTGGATCGCAGCTCCACTCGCCGAAATGCAGGCCCAGATTCGCCGGCATTTCAGCGACCTTGAAATAGTTCATGCACCGTTCGACAAACCTGTGTTCTCCATCTTCCGTCTGTTGGTATGCACCGCTCCGATCGGCAAAGCGGAAAATATCCCGCCCAATTTGGAAGGCGACACCATGCGCGCCATTTTAGAGGGGCTCCCCTATCCCGCCACGCTTATGCAGTCGGTCGTCCGGCGCATCAAGGTAGAGCATGAAATCACCCATATTCGAGCCGCGCTTATCAAAGCCTGCATTAACCGCAACTGTCGATTTCAAAAGAAAACACAACAGGAGGAACTCGCCGTGAGTCTGGACCCAAACAATTTGAACATCGGCTACCGACTCGGCCGATTGTTCTCCGTTCTGGAGAAAATTCAAGAGGAGGCCAATCCCGGCATCAATGCCACCATTCGTGACCGATACTATGCGGCCGCATCCAGCGCCCCCGTAACCGTGTATGGGCGACTGATGACTCTTAAAAACCACCACCTGTCCAAACTGGAAAACATTGGCCGGCGTGTCAATCTGGAGCGGCTGGTGGGAGAAATTGTCGATGGCATCATGGACTTTCCCGCCCATCTTTCCTTGGATGACCAAGGACGCTTTGCCGTCGGCTACTACCATCAGAGGCAAAACTTTTTCGCCACGAAAGAATAACAGGATTAACCCAGAAAGAACCCACAATGAGCACGCCTATCAAAACCCGTTACGACTTCCTCTTGATCTTTGATACCCAAGACGGCAATCCCAATGGCGATCCCGATGCCGGCAACATGCCGCGCATCGACGCCGAAACCGGTTGTGGCCTGGTCACCGACGTCTGCCTCAAGCGAAAAGTACGCAATTTTGTCCAACTCACACAGGCTGAGAAGGCGGGTTTTGACATCTTCGTGAAAGAAAAGGCCATTCTGAATGTCGCAATTGACAATGGCTACACCGCCTCGGGTCTCGATCACGAGGCAGCAAAAGAAGCCGAAAAAAAGAAGGACAAAAGCGAAAACCGTAGGAACGAGATCGCTAAGGTTAGAACCAAGATGTGCGAAATATTTTACGATATTCGCACCTTTGGCGCGGTTTTGTCCACTGGCGCAAATGCCGGACAGGTCCGCGGCCCCGTTCAAATGACCTTTGCTCGGTCGGTAGATCCCGTTGTCACGCTGGAACACTCGATAACCCGGTTGGCGGTCACAAGCGAGGATGACGCGAAGAAGAAAGAAACCGAAATGGGCCGCAAAAACACGATCCCCTATGGCCTGTATGTTGCTCACGGCTTCGTTTCGGCGCATCTGGCTGCCCAAACCGGATTCTCCCAGGAGGACTTGGATCTCCTGTGGGCTGCATTGAACAACATGTTCGAACACGACCGGTCCGCTGCGCGCGGGTTGATGACCACCCGTAAGCTCGTCATTTTCGAGCACGATAATGCATTGGGTCAAGCTTCTGCCCAGTCGCTGTTCGACCTCGTGACCATCAAGCGCAAGGATGAAACAAAACCGCCTCGCGCCTACTCGGATTACGAGATCACCATCGGCACCCCGCCCAAGGGAGTCAAGATTCTATAGCCGAATGTGACGCCCGGCGGGAATCGACAATCCGATTCCCGCCGGTTTCGCTGCCATGCCCTACTCCGAAGACGATCTCCTGCCTCTCTCCGCCTTGCAGCACCTGCTGTATTGCGAGCGGCAGTGCGCGCTGATCCATATCGAGCAGGTCTGGAGCGAAAACCGCTTCACGGCCGAGGGGCGCCTTGCCCACGACCATGTCCATTCCGCCGGCCACGAAACCCGCGGCGACGTGCGCATCGCGCGGGATTTGTCGTTGCGCTCCCTGCGGCTGGGCCTCATCGGCAAGGCGGACGTCGTCGAATTCCACGGCGCCACGCCCTACCCCGTCGAACACAAGCGCGGCCATTCCAAAACCAATCGGTGCGACGAAGTGCAGGTCTGCGCACAGGCGCTGTGCCTCGAAGAAATGCTGGGCAAGCCCGTCCCCGAAGGCGCCCTGTTCTACGGCGAGCCCCGACGCCGCACGCTGGTGGTTTTCGACCCGGCCTTGCGCGCCGAAACCGAAGAAGCCGCCGCGCGCCTCCATCGCCTGTTTGAATCCGGGCTCACGCCGCCTGCCATTTACGACAAGGCGAAATGCGAGCGTTGTTCCCTGCTCGACCATTGCAAGCCAAAGGCCGCCGGCGACGTGTCCCGCTATCTTTCGGAGGCCGTCCAATGAAGCAGATGCTCAACACCCTGTACGTCACCACCCCGGGCGCCTATCTGCGCAAGGAAGGCGAAACCATCGTCGTCGAGGCCGAACAGCAGGTGCGCGCCCGCCTCCCCATCCACAACATCGGCGGCTTGGTCTGTTTCGGCAACGTCTTGTGCAGCCCCTTTCTGCTCGGCCATTGCGGCGAAAACGGCGTGGCGGTCAGTTTTCTCTCCGAATACGGCAAATTCCTCGCCCGCGTGGACGGCCCCCAGTCCGGCAACGTGCTGCTGCGGCGCGAGCAGTATCGCCGGGCGGACGACCTGTCCAGATCGGCCGATCTCGCCCGCATGTTCGTCTTCGGCAAGTTAAACAACGCCCGCACCGTCCTCCAGCGCCATTTGCGCGATCATCCCGAAGCCGCCGGCAATCCGAACGTCGAAGCTCTCGTCCTGCGACTCCAGCAGCAGATGCTGCGCCTCCAGAGCCCCCTGCCGCTCGACGAAGTCCGCGGCATGGAAGGCGATGCCGCCCATGCCTATTTCGGCGCGTTCAACGGGCTGCTGGGTTCCAGAACCGGGTTCGAGTTCCACGAACGCAGCCGCCGGCCGCCGCTCGATCCCGTCAATGCCCTGCTGTCTTTCCTGTATACGTTGCTGGCCCACGATTGCCGTTCGGCCTGCGAAGCCGTCGGCCTCGATCCCCAAGTCGGCTTCCTCCACCGCGACCGCCCCGGTCGCGCCGGCCTTGCGCTCGACCTCATGGAGGAATTCCGGCCTTTCTTGGTGGATCGGCTGGTCCTTTCCCTCATCAATCGCCAGCAGATCGCCCTGAAAGACTTCGTGACGGGCGAGACCGGCGCCGTTCTGCTGAAGGACGACCCGCGCAAGTTGGTTTTGAAAACCTGGCAAGAACGCAAACAAGACGAGATCACCCATCCCTTTTTAAACGAAAAGATGTCCGTTGGCTTGGTGCCCCATGTCCAAGCCCAACTTCTCGCCCGCCATTTGCGGGGCGATTTGGACGCCTATCCGCCCTTCCTTTGGAAATGATCCATGATGGTGCTCGTCAGCTACGACGTCTCGACCGTGGACAAGCGCGGCCAGTCTCGCCTGCGCAAAGTCGCCAAGGCCTGCGAAGATTATGGCGTGCGGGTGCAGAATTCCGTTTTCGAGTGCGTCGTGGACCCCGCAATCTGGGTCGCGCTCAAAGCGCGGCTGGAGGAAATCTACGATCCAGACCAAGACAGCTTGCGTTTTTACTTTCTGGGCGCCAACTGGGAAAAACGCATCGAACATCTGGGAAAATCGGAAAACGTCGATGTCACCGACACGCTCATTTTCTGACCTCCGCGAACCCCAAGCTTCCCCCGGAAACCACGAGGGTTCGCGCACGCTACATCAAACTGCGCGATAATATGTTACATCGCCCGTCATCCAGCATTGATCTCTGACATTCGAATATTGCTCCATGTTCGCGGAATCAAACCGCTTGCGACATCCAGTTCAATGGATTAGAAGAGAAACGTCGCGCCCCGCGCGGGGCGCGTGGATTGAAACGTGAAATCGACGGTGCGGCTGAATTCGCCCAGCGTGTCGCGCCCCGCGCGGGGCGCGTGGATTGAAACCTGTGGGAGATGGGCGAGCGCGCCGCGGCCGAGTGTCGCGCCCC
>CAZECJ010000129.1:0-2164 GCA_964510645.1 uncultured Verrucomicrobiota bacterium
GTCTTTCAGTGTTGTCAAATACTTTATGCTCTGATACTTTATATTGGCTTGTTGCATCCGCCTTTTCAACAATAAACTCTGGCCTTACCTTGAGTTCTTTTTGTATAGCTGCAAAATCATTTAATTTCAGTAATTCTTGTAGTTCCATATCTGTAATTATAAATAGTTTGCTATTTGAGAGGCTGTCCAGCCGTTTTGCTGTGGTTGAAGTTCGAACCATTCTCTCATCATCCACATGTCCATGAAGTCAGTAGAATGGCCAATGATTGCCTTTCTCATATGTTTTGGGATAACAGCAAGCTTTCCGTCATAATCAGGTTTATCCCTTTTAATTGACCTTCTTTCCTCCATTATATGCTCCCTTACTGTTTTCCCAAGTACAACCTTGTTTGCTACCTCCGGAGAGATGAAATAACCATCATTGTTTACTCGGTCGGCCATTTTAAAGAAACATTGGTCCCGGAGATACTTGAAATTTTCTCCGTTCAGTGCAGGTCCACCGTTCTTGAAACATTGTGCACCATCAATAAAACCATCAACAAACTGTCCAACTCCGTCATCATCATAAAGAATGTTCGAATGGGAAATCTTCCATTTTGTTGCTAACTCTTTCAATAAATTTATAACCTCGTTACCCTTTGATTTTTCCATGATTCCGATATCTATTAACCTGAATCCTTCCCACACTCCAACAATCAAAAGGTCTGATCCTTTTAAGGCGATATCTGCAGTAATGTACCGGTGTTTATCAACTTTCACGAATTCGTTGGTAAATACATCCTTGCATTTGATGAAGTTGATCAGTTCGTCACCATTCGTCCTTACCTTCCAGTTACCTTTCAGGAGCTGTGCTTGTGTCGCCTCGTCCTGAGCTAATAAATTTCCTAAATATTGTGGGTTGACCCTCATCAATTCTTTATTACCATAAATATCTCCCGGAATAAACGTAACAGATTTGATAAGGTCTTTGGGATCGGTTTCAGGGCTTGCTTTCACAATTTCTTCAATGATATGCGGAACCTGATCAATTACCTCTTGTCTGGAATCTCCCCAAACGATGTTGTCAGCATTCTTCAAAAAATACCTAATCTTTCCGGCTCGCTCAGGAATTGGGAAACCATAATTAGGGCTTTTATCATCCTGTTCAATCCACCATTCCAGAAAGTTTGCCAACCAGCTGTCTGGATCAGGGTTGCAAGTCGCCCGGACATAAGGTTTTATACCACAAGTGGACCGGTTACGTGAAAGGAGATAGAAAAACATTTTTTCAGAGAAATGTGTCAGCTCATCAAAACCGATAAATGGAATCTGGGATCCCTGCCAATCGAAAATATTCTTTTCATATTCAAGATGAGAAAACTTTATTTTTCCTCCTTTAATGATCTTCTCTGCTTGCCTCCTTTGAAAAATCCATTCTAATGATGACTCTCTGGGAATTCCACCTATCAGTGGATAAAGTTCTTTTGAGGTATCCCAAAGCCCACCCTCTGCCCTTATCTGAGGACCAGTTCTCCTAAATATTACTCCTCCAAACTTTGGGTTGACACTATGGCGCAATGGTTCAAGAATTAACGCAAATGTTTTCCCTGCACCAGCAGCTCCACCACCAATGGCAATATCTGCAGGAGTACTGAGAAAAGCTTCCTGAAAACCTGTTTGTGGCTTAATTTCTCTCATTTGTGTTATTCCTACCATTAGCAGGGAGAATAATAACCGCACCATTCTCTGTCTTTATTGTACCTTCAATTTCTTTTGGAGCAAATGAACCAAGCAGCTTGCACCTGAAGTCTGCTTCTTTCTGCATCAGCTCCATGAATTTATAATACCCTAGTCCATCTTCTTCACTCCTGTTCATCTCTATTTCTTCCGGACTGTCCTTGGATTTACCTTTCTTTTTGACCTGAGTCTTTTTCTGGGTTGTCTCACTCTTTTCCCACGCTTCCCATAGTTTCCTTTCCCGGATCAAGGACTTTTCAAGCTCTATGGCCACATGGTTTGATATCATCCCTTCTTTCTTTTCTTGCCACTCCTTTAATATCTCTTGAATGTCGTTTGCTACCGTCTTGAAACTGACAGAGTAATTCCTGATAGATGCGATATGCTCGGCAATGAATCGAACTGAATTATTCTTTACATACATCTCAGCAATCAGGACTAAATCCTG
>CAZECJ010000129.1:2174-8332 GCA_964510645.1 uncultured Verrucomicrobiota bacterium
TCTTTCCGCTTTTGATCTCCTAGACATCACGTGAAGTTTTATTTGTGAAGTTTTTTCGATTTTCATTTATAATGCTCTTCCTGTATGCTTCTATCAATCTCGGAGCAAACTGATATTTCTTATTATTTGGTAATGGAAGAGAAAATTCAAATTCTAGTGCTTTTTCAAGTTCAGTATTTCTTAGAGGTTTTTTATTTATTGCATGAACTTGAAAAGAAGATCCAATCAATTCCCTATCAACCTTTGATTCATCTCCTTTATCATAAATCTTAAACTGATTTGATAAAAACCTGTTCGTTAGTTCTATAACATCTTTCATTGAGTGATATTTCTGAAAATACCATTCCCCATATCTATAGTTACCAGTAAAACCGTTTGAATCTAAAAATGCACTCGATTCTTTAGGATCATAAGTATTTTTCCTATCAATATGTTTCTTTTTAAATTTCAGAGGAATACCAGACCAAAAGACATGTCCATTTTCTTTACAAAGAGCAGATAATGTAGCTAGAACAGAATTTTGTGCTTCTAAACTATCAACAGAATTTAAAACACTATCACAAACAACAATATCATATTGCCCAAATAAAGTTAATTGAGTAACTATTTTTTCAAAATCATTATTAATCTCCTCTACCCAAATAATATCCTTACCTGGTTTTCGAAGATAAAATTCAATTGTGTGTACTTTATAACCATTATCCTGCAGCATCTTGGCATAATCTCGCTGGCCGGCACCAAAATCAAGAATTGTTATTTTTTCTTTACTTAGGTTCTGAATAAATGGAATAACTAGCTTTCTATATAATGTGCTTCGTGTCCCATTGTCTTCACCACGGAGTCTGTATCTCTGAGCCAAGCTTTGAATATATGTATGTTTCTCAATATGATTATAACTAAAGACTCCATATTCTTTTGAAAAGAAATATTTAACTTTTTCCTCTTTTTCAACAGGTATCTTATAAACCCATAAAGGCTGATTTAGCAATTTTACTGCTTTTGCATATACCGCTGAAACTATAACTTCGCCTTCACTATTAATAACAACACTTGCAAACTGCCCATATTTCAATATCAGTTTTGAAAGCTGATTAACTGCTTGGTTTTTTTCACCTGGAGAAATGATTTCAATGTCCTTTGCTTCCAATAGACAAAACCTGCCTTCTGAAGCATTTTCTGTTCTGACCTTTATTAAAGGTGCTCTATCAGATATTTCACATTCAGATAAGTTATGAAGCTGGTTGAAACGAACTTCATCTGTTGAATTTACCCCTGTAAGAATAAAGGCAGGTACACTAGTTTTATTACTGCTCAAAATTGCTCTTGAACGCTGGTGACCTGCAAGGATTCGCATGTCTTCACTTCTAACAATAATTGGTTTAACCATGCCAATTATTTCGATACTCTTAGAAAGTAATTTTATTTTATCTTCGGAAATATAACGAGGGTTATATGTAGCCCTTTGAAGTATGTCTATAGGAATCTCAACAATCTTGTTCATTGGGGAAATGATTATTTATGAAACCAATCAATGTGCCGTTGTCCTCCATATAGGTTTGAACGGCCTTATTTAAAGAATTTAATTCTTCATCAGATATTGGAATCTTGTAACCAGGGAATTGAACGTATTTAAGGTTTGCAGCTTGTTCAAATCCTTCTTTTGCAATTTTGTCACCATCAGGAAATTCATTACTCTCTAGTGTGTTATTTTCAAAAAAATCAATATCAACTCCCCATGAGTTTAGTTGAGAGAAATCGAAATCCCATTCTTTCAAAGCCTCTTTATCCCATTCTCCAAATGATCCATTATCTTTAAAAAGAATCCTCTTTTCATCTTCTTCAGTAAGATCAGGAATAACAGCTACTGGAACGTTTTTCAAACTTATCTTTTGTGCTGCGAAAAATCTTTTTTCACCAGCAACAATAACAAGCTTCCCCGTTCTGTTAGAACAAATAATAGGTCGTGTTTCAAAGTAAATAGGATCCTCAATAATAGACTGACAAAGGTCAGCAAGGGATTCTTCGGAAATAGTTCTTGGATTATTCGGATAAGGAGTCAGTTTCGTTAGCTCCTTGTAAACAACTTTGATCTTTGTTTCCATCAGCATACATTTTTAGTTCGTGGTAAATGTATGCTACTTCATTACTGAAGTCTGGATAGATTTTTATGTAATTTCTCACATTTGTAAAATTGTCGGAAATTATTGTGGGATGACAATGTAAAGTGCTCGAAAGTTTCTGCCTGAGTCCGTTTTTCATGTTCTTTCTATATTCAAGGGCATCCGGATCGAAGAGTTTTATTATTGCTGCAATAAAAACAATGCGGTGGTTCGTCTGTTGGCTTTTTGTCTGTGGTTCTGACTGGATTGAGCAGTATTCACTATATAAATCATCTATTAATACCAGATCTGTTAGGTCAGGGATTGTTAAAAGCTCCTTCGCGAGGTAAGGGTAAAGCTTTACTAGTTTGCGGCCAAGTATGGAATAGTCTACTGTCATTTATGTTCCTCTTGATAATCAAATAACATATCTTCACCATCTCCAGCTCCTGGCTTCTTTTTATAATTCGATTCTATTCTCCCAGGTATTACTATACGCAAATCGAAATCATTAAAGACATCGTCAGGCCAAAGATTATGAATCATTCGATAATCAGAGAAAAATTTATTCTTACTATTCTCCCATTCCGAACCTAAACCAGAAAGCCAGTTATAGTATAATAATGCTTGTTCATTTATAGATAATTGAGACCTTACAATTTTAAGATACTCTCTTTTCTTCGAATAATCGAAGTTGCATTTTTCATCTTCCACAACGAACCTAACGAGGGAAAATAAATGTCTGAAATAATGTGAAATATAGGTTGACTTACCATCTAATATAGTAAAATTTATATTAGTGGGTGGTAAATAAAAAGATGACAATTCAACCACTACACTTCTTGTTTGATTTTCGCAAAGTCCTTTTAAATCATTCAAAAATGAAAATAAAGAAGTATTCGAGTTGTTTTTGTTAATAATTTTCTTTGCTAAATAAGAATGGTTTTTATATGCTGTTAATCCATGAAAAAATATTTCATAGGCTAACTTAAATTTTACTTCTTTAGATTGGTCATTTGGTTCATAAAAATTGCTTTTAGAAAGGGTGTCATAAATAACTCTTAGCTCATCGATAAAATATTTAAACACGACTCTTCCACTTACTTTATTTTCAATATGATCTCCTTGATAATTTTTCTTAAAAATAATACTAATTTCATTCACATTCTCTTTATGCAGTCGAAGCATTTCATAAAATTGATTTTCAAATTTATTTAATCTGCTTTCATTCTTATTATCAGTGATAGTATCCTTGAAATTTTTTTTCTGCCTTTCATTTGCCTGATACTGGATATAAAAAGCCAAAAATGTTATTATAATACCAACAATAGCGATGAATGGGCTCATTATGCCCCCAATTGTGTCCCCTATTTGTCCTGTTGATGAAAAATCTATATCATATTTCGCATTTCGTGTTAACCAATGTGGCATAAAGAAAGCTAGAATTAAAATAATTCCAGATATTACTAATAAAATAATACTTGTTGCATTAAACGGAAAAACATCTTTGTCAGATTTATTTTTCCGGGACTGGTTTGTTTTATCCATAGTTAAGCTATAAAACCGTCATAAAATGAAAAAATGAATAATTGCACTAATTTACATATAAATACACAAACAATCATGTTCATAAATACTTACTTATCAACATATTTAAAGATAAATATTTTTAATATTTTAGAGGCTTTAAAAAAAACAAATGGGAAATATAAAGGCAAAAACACATCTTGAGAAATTGGGCTTCTCAGAGACAGATAAAAAGAACCCAAAACATGATACTATTCAAAAATGGGTTTATGAGAACATTCAGCAAATCATTTCAGAAACTGTAATGAAAAACTATTCTAAACCATATGAAATTTTAAGACCAAAATGGGAATCACAAGTAGCTTACAGGAATGGAAGTTACACAACAATAGTTGGATTTATTGATATCGCGGTTCGTCTTAAAGGAGAATTCGTTGATAAGAAAAATGATGGTTATATTGAGCCATATAAAACAATTTTCATTGAAGTAAAGACCGAGATTCCTAGTTTAGGAGAATTAATCCGGCAAATGAGAACATATGAATTTTATCAAGTTGATCCGATAAGTTATCTAATCGTATCTCCAGATGATAGCTATGAGCAAATTTTGAACGAGCAGGGATATTATTTTTACAAATATAAAGATCCAACATTACTTTTTTAAACATTCAATTTCGATTTTGTCAATTGTTTCAACCCTATATACTATAAGTTCAGAGTAAGTTGAAGATGTTTCTTTTGAAATTTTAAAACTTCGCTGATTCCATAGAAGATAAAATATTCTTTTCGTAGTGCGTCCTTTATTTTCATCCTTTCAGCTTCAGAAATATTATTAGAATCAGCTTCATAATTATTATCTAAAACCTTATCGATATCCCCAAAAAACGGCTTTGAATCAATGAATGTACTATAACGAGTAAAACACCTATTAGAAAACTGTGCATCTGATTGCTCCCCTGGAGTTTGATATCTCCAATAAACTACATGCATATAACGATTAATTGCTTCATCATTCCTTGATGTATAAGCATTCTCAAAAATTACCCGCAATTCTCTTTTCTTGATTGTTGGGGTCAATTTGGCATACCCGTAAAAAACACGCATTCTCATTTATTCCATTATTTATACCGTCAATTTCAATTTTGTCAATTGCTTCAATCCTAGCCTTAATCTTCGTCTGTCCCGGGCAATCGATTCATTTCGTTTTTTCGTTACTTTTTCTACAACATCTCTGTTTGTTTTCATTATTGATATTTGACCTGGTTTAAACCGTGTCTGTTCACTATTCGGAACGCTCCAACCTTTCTTTCCTTTTGTCGGTTGCGGTGGAAGTGCTTTGACGGCCATCTCTGTAATTTCTTTTCTCCTTTTTTCCAGGAATCCGGGTTCCTTTTCAATGTTCAGTTCCCGGGCTTTCCGAATCAAAGTACGCCATGACACACCTATTTTTTTAGCCAGTTCTTTGTTGTAACTGTATGGGAATTCAGCAATGAGAAGATCAATCATTTCCTGTGTCCAGGATATTTTATTCCGGAGTATTTTTTTCTCCGGGACAAATGCAAATGTCAGTTCATGAGTTGCCATACTATACTGCCTGTTCCAAAGTCGCTTTTCTTATATTATTCATATTTTTATTGACTACTTCCAATATCTGATTGTGATATGGAGTAGGATTATTGAACTTGCCTCGGGACTGTACAACCTGAAAATCTTTTAAGGAAACTTCAATTGTTTCAATAGGCTTTTCGTCTATTCTTGCAGTAAGAATGAGAGAATGTTTTTCTTTAAAGTACTTATTCGAGAATACGCAATGGTGAAGTGCTGTTCCTTCGTCATAGAATTCCATGACAGACTTAAGCGGTCTTATCACTATATCACCTTCATTGAACATCAAACCAAGAAACATTCCCTTTTCAGCCTCATACTTTTTATTCTGCTTTAACATTTCTTCGAGAAGTTCTTCCTTCCTCTTCTTAGCGTTTATTGCTTGTTTCTTGTCAATAAGCTTTTGGTGTTCTTCATGCAGGTTGCCAGGGCACACATATTTCGGGTTTCTGATGTCCTTTCCGAATTCTTCAAGTAACTTAATATGGTCCACCCATGTTGTAGGATCTTTAATAATGTAGCCATTCCGGATACAAATTCTGATTGAATCCCAATATTTGTCTATACTTCTATATCGATAATATGAAGCAAGCAACTTATATTGACCAGCTTTTAATAATGTTTCTGCGTGACGATCTTTAATAATAAATGAGAAGAATTTATGAGGTGTAATGTCAAATGTTTTTCCTCTATAACCATTTCGCTTTATTATTGGCAGAATTTTCTTTTTCGGATAGGTAAAGCATGGTGTGATATCTGCCCTGTTTGTATATTGCCATGCTGAATTTCTTATTTCAAGTTCAGCTCCTCTAATCCATTGGTCATAATATCTAGATAAACCCTGAACAGGCATAGACATCGAGTTGATATTCCCTTTACTATCTACGAAGTGCTGCATGACTTCCATAAAACTATATTCTGGTTCAT
>CAZECJ010000130.1:0-8328 GCA_964510645.1 uncultured Verrucomicrobiota bacterium
GAGGCCGACCGCAAGCGCAGCTACATCGAAAAGTACATCCCGCACCTGGCCCTGGGCCTGAAGGACATCCTGGCCCTGTCCGACAAGCAAAAGACCAAGGTCGAGGACGATTTGACGAAGATGCTGGAACGGACGCACCTGGAGGCGTGAAGCGGCGGAGCCCGTGCGCGGCGAGGGGTTGACGTGGCCCGGCGCGAAGAATAGAGTATTACTTGAAATGAAAAGTAATGAATTGAGGTAAGACATGACGGGAACCCTGACCAGCAAGGGACAAGTGACGGTGCCCGTGGAAATCCGACGGTTCCTGAACGTCGGGCCGGGCGACAAACTGCTGTTCGCGCGGACCGGCAACCGGGTGGAGATCGTGCCCGCCACGACCTCGGTCCGACAGCTCAAAACCGTGCTGCCGAAACCCGCGCGGAGACTCACCTTGGCCCAGATAGAAGCGGCGGTCCGGCGGGGGGCGGGGGCGTGATCGGGCTGGATACCAACGTCCTGCTGCGCTATTTCATTCGCGACGACGCGGCGCAGCACCGGCGCGCGGCCAAATTGATCGAGCGCGAATGCACCCCGGACGCACCCGGTCGGATCGCCCTGGTGACGCTGTGCGAACTGGTCTGGGTCTTGTCCGGCGGCTACGGCTACGCGCGACGGGACGTCGCACGGCTGCTGCAAGGCATTTTGACGGCGTCGGATCTGGAAGTGGATCAGGCGCCGCTCGCCTGGGACGCCTGGCGGCTCTATCAGGCGGGCAAGGCCGATTACGCCGATTATCTGATCGGCTTGACCCACCGGAAGGCGGGGGCTGCAAGCACCTATTCGTTTGATCGGAAAGCGGTCGCCGAAAAGGTGTTTTCCCCGGTTCCGTAATCGGATGGGATGGAGCCCAAACAGCCGCCCGGGTCAACGCCCCGGGCTACGGAGTCGGAAGGATTTGTTGTAGGCCGGGGCGGTGACCCGGCTGGATCGGTTTTTTACGTAGTACGTAAAAACTTTGAGCGAAAATTACGTAGAACGTAAAAACTTTCGGTGGATTTTACGTACAACGTAAAAACTTTGATGGATCGGCAGAAAGAGCGGAAACGATGAGCAAAACGAACGAAAAGGCTCCCGAAGTGGTGACGAAGGAAGCGGCGGCGCGGAAGATCGTCGAAGTCGCCAAGGACATCCACGACGACATCGTCAAGAAGGGGCGCAAGCCCTCGATGACGTTCCCGGTGCGGTCGCTGGCGAACGTGAAGTTCGACCCCAAGCGCGGGCATTTCGAGATTTTGAACAAGAAGGCGTCGCGGACGCTGTCCTACAACACGGTCAAGACCTTCGCGCAGTCGATGCGCCTCTTGGCGACGACGAAGAACGACCTGCTGGACCGGGACGACATCGCCGGCAAGCGCGAGGTGTACTACAACAGCAAGAGCTGGGGCGAGTGCCGCTTCGACGAGCAGCCGGAGAGCGACACGCTGCTGGACGACATGGAGGCCATGCTGGGCGTGAACCGCGAGCAGCTGGGCTACATCCCGGAAGAGCGCGGCGGCGACGTGTGCGGCGAGATCACGGTCATCGACCGCGATCCGCAGAGCGGCGCCGAGGTGAAGATCAATTGCGCGAAGATGGGCAGCGGGGCGTGGAGCATCCCGTCGCGGGTGGAGCATCTGCGCTTCGAGACGAAGGCCAAGCTGGTGCTGGTGGTGGAGACGGCGTCGCTGTTCCAGCGCCTCGTGCACCATCGCTATTTCGAAAAGGCCAACTGCGTGCTGATTTCGATGAGCGGCGTGCCGACGCGCGCCTGCCGGCGGTTCATCCGGCGGCTGGCGGACGACCGCAAGTTGCCCGTGCTGGCCTTCACCGACGGCGATCCGTACGGCTATTGCAACATCTACCGGACGCTGAAGGCGGGGTCGGGGCAGGCGGCGCACATCAACCGGTTCTTCTGCGTGCCGCAGGCGCACTACCTGGGCGTCACGCCGCAGGATATTCTGGACTACAACCTCGAAGACGCGACCCATCCGCTGGAAGAGGCCGACATCAAGCGGGCGAAGGACGCGCTGAAGAACGATCCGTTCATCCTGCACCACAAGGAATGGCAGGCGACGCTGAACCAGATGCTCCAAATGGGCGTCCGCATCGAACAGCAGGCCTTCGCCAAGCACGGACTGAACTTCGTCTTGGACACCTACCTGCCCGAGAAGCTGAAAAAGGGGAAATTCCTGCCGTAGACACTGCTGGTCCTGATGATCGCCAGCACCGATGTGTTTGTTTGGGCATTATCGTGCTGGCGCATGGCCGCAGGAAGATCAATGGATCATTCCAGATGCCATAGGGCACCCTTGACATTGCGTGGCCAAGTGTGCAACATATGCCAAAAATAAATGCGATGAAGCGCGATGCCGCCCATTCATCCAGCATTCTATCGTTGCCGTTGTCAAAACGGTGCGAAATTAAGGATGTTCGTGACGCCGGCAAATCTGCGCACCCAACGGCGTTGAAATCCAACTGGTATTTTCGGTCGGTGCCTTTTCTGGTGGCGGCCTGTTTTTTTGCGGCGATGACCACGTTGGGTTTTGCCTCCGATCCCGTTCGCGACGTGACGTTCTCGGTGGACATGGGCGTACTGAAGGATGCGGGCAAGTTCGATCCGGACACGATGGGGGTGAAGGCGCTTCATTATTACCCGGAAGTCGAAGTGGCGCTTTCTCGCGAAGGGAACACCGCCATTTACTCGGGCACGGTCCCGGTCGCCGGACAGCCGGGCAGCAATATGTATTACAGATTCAATCGCACGGACGGGAGTTATTGGGGATGGTCGGAATACGACTTTCGGGAATTTACGTTGGGACCCACCGGGACGGCTCAATCCCTGCCAACGGCGCATTTCGACAACCGGGAGTCGAACGTCGTCAATTTTGTGGACTTCTTTGTTGATGTCAGCGTGCTGCAGGATGCGGGGACGTTCAATTCGGAAACGATGACCGTGGAAGTGCGGGGCGAATTCAACCGCTGGACGGGAGGGTTTGCTCTCGACCCCATGGATGCCAGTCTGTATTTCGGCACCTACGCGGTCACGGGCTGGCCGGGCGATCGCTACGAGTATCAATTCAATATCGCGGGAGACGGAGCTCCCGGCCCGGAGACTATTCCCCGGCGAAGCTTTATTCAGGGGGCGGATGGTGCGGGGCAAGAGATGCCAAATGTGTTCTTCAACGACCGGGGGCCGGATGTCACGGTGGACGTTGTGTTCGCCGTTGACATGAAAGTGCAATGGTCGGCGATGGGGTTCGGGGGGCGTTTCGATCCGGAGACAATGGGCGTGGAGGTGCGCGGCGATTTCAATGGCTGGTCCGAGGGCACGGCCTTGACCGACGAGAATGGCGATGGCATTTATACGAGCACCGTGTCCGTGGCCGGCTGGCAGAACCAGCCGTACGAATACAGGTTTTTCGGTTCCGGCCCGGATGGGCTCGGGTGGGAACTCCTGGGGAACCGGTCATTTATCCTAGGTCCCGCAAGCGCCCCCCAAGTCTTGCCGACGGTGTTTTTCAATGACCAAGATGAGAGTGATCCGTTTCTGTTTGTGGCGGACATCACCTGTTCGGTGGACATGAGCGTGCAGATAGCCAAAGGATACTTCGATCCGGCCTGGATGAGCGGCGTGACCGTCGAATTGAGCGATTTCCCGTGGTCCCAATATCCTCTGGCCCGCGAGGGCACTAGCGGCATCTACTCCGGCACCTTTTCCGTCACCGGCTGGGAGGGGCGCGTGTACGGTTACAGATTTAGGGGCGGGGCGATGGAGTGGCCCCTGACCCGATCTTTCATCTTGGGGGGCGAGGGTGAGCCGGTCATCCTGCCGACGGTGTATTACAATGACGAACCACCACCTGTAACGCAGGATTATGTCTTTTCAGTGGACATGGGCGTACAGATCGCAGACGGCCGATTCAATCCTGACACGATGGGGGTAGCGATTGGCGATGAGATATTCAGTTATACAGGCCGGGTGGCCCTTGCCCGCCAAGGCTCCAGCAGCATCTATTCCGGTACCGTTCCCATCAGCCATGCTCCCGGCGCGGAGTTGAGATACGCTTTTTACGGGACCGGCGAAAACGCGCTGGGAAGAGAAGGGGGGAGAAGCCGGTTCCTCATCTTCACGCCCACCAATGGCCCGATCATCATGCCGCTCATGTATTTCAACCAGGAGTCACCGCCGGTCTACGTCACCTTCTCGGTCGACATGGGGCCACAAATGGATTTCCGGCGTTTCAACCCCGACACGATGGGCGTGGAGGTGCGCGGCGATTTCAATGGTTGGTTGGGGGGCTCGGCGTTGGTGCGCCAAAGCAATTCCACCATATACTCCGGAACTTTCCCCGTTCCCACGATCTACGACTACAGTGAGGGTAAGGAATATTTGTTCCATGTCATTGGGGAGGGGGGGCTGGGGTCGGAAACGAATTCCAACCGGTTTTTCTCCCTGGCGTGGGATGACCCACCGAAGGTCCTGTCGACGGTGTATTTCAACGACCAAAACCCGCCCGTTTGGGTTCCCGTCACTTTTTCGGTGAACGTGAGCCGGCAGGTCCAGCTTGGAACGTTCGATCCCAACACCATGAGCATGGAGGTGCGCGGCAATTTCAATGACTGGAGCGGGGGCTCGACGCTGGCCTACGTGGGCACCAACAATGTCCATGTCTATTCCGGCACGCTCTCCATGCCCGTGGCGGATGGAGCCACAAACGAGATCGGGTATTTATTTTACGGAACCGGCGGTTTGGAGTTGGAATCGAGATCGCCCCGGACAGTGGAAATTTCCCCGACATATATTAACTCCCACAGCTATTACTATCCCTCCATTGATCTCGAAACGGCTTATTTCAACGACGAAAAGCCGATTTTCACGTCCGAAGTGACGTTTTCGGTGGACATGGGCCCGCAAATGACCGCCGGAAGATTTGACCCGTCCACTATGGGCGTGACGGTGATCAACAGCGCATCCACCTGGGGAGGCGATCCTGCGACCTGGCCGCCGGGGGCGGGACCCTTGACTCGCCAGGGAACTTCCACCGTCTACAGCACGACTTTTACAGTTAGCGGAACAGCCCAATGGCCTACGTACTATTTTGTGTTATCCGGAGCAGGTTCAGGGAATGGAGAACACGACACCCGCACATATTGCATGGTGTGCGAAGATCCCCACCTTGTTCTGCCGACGACATTTTATAAAAACGAGCTTCCGCCGGTTTTCGTGGTCTTTTCCGTCGATATGAGCGTGCAAATGGCCTCGGGGAGGTTCAACCCCAACACGATGACCGTGGGCATGGACGGCACGGTCAACGACTGGAACTATCACTCGCCTTCGCCCCTTGTCCGGGAGGGGCAAACCGCCGTATATTCCGCCCGATATCCCGTGCTACCCATCCAAGGCGGGTCTGATCGCGTCGATTACTTGTTTGTCATCTCCGATACGAATGGCAACTGGCAGGAAACGAATGCCGTGCGGTCCTATGTTCTGGGGCCGCCCGGCGAGGACATGGTTCTACCCAAAGCCTACTTTAACAGTCTGCCTCCGTCGGCGCCGTTCGCGGTAACCTTCTCCATCGACATGAGCGTGCAAATGGCGGCCGGGAACTTCGATCCGAACACGCAAGGAGTGGAGATACGCGGCGATTTCAACAACTGGACCGGAGAGTGGGTTCTCGCCCGCGAGGGCAGTAGCGGCATCTATTCCGGCACCTTCACCTGTACGGGGGTGCCGGGCTCGGAGATGTTTTTCCTATTCAAGATTGCTGGCGCCGATGGTTTGGGGCCGGAGTACAACCCCCCGCGGTCGTTTGATCTGCCGACCACCGGGTCGACCCTGGTTCTGCCAACCGTGTTTTTCAAGAATCAGGCGCCAAGTATTCCACCGACTATTGCAGGGCTTGGCATGGTTTCGGGTCAGCTGAATATGGAGCTTCCATCCGGATATTCCCTTTCAACCGTCTACGGTGCCGACTTGAAGCCTCTGAATGGCGCCTGGAACTGGCAACCGCTGGTCCAAGGCCAGCACTATTCCTTGAGCAATTCGGCGCTTACCCTCATCCTCCAAAGCAACAAGTTGATCCGCTTGGGATTGACACAGAACCAGTGACCCTCCTAACGGAGAGACCGTGATTGATTTTTGCAACATGATTCCGGTGCGTTGGCGGCCAATCCCTCTTGGGATGGTGGCCATGGCGTTCTTGTGGTGTTTGGGTTGCGCCGCCTAGGCGCAAGCGGTGACGTTCACCGACGGCGATCCGTACGGCTATTGCAACATCTACCGCACGCTGAAGGCGGGCTCGGGGCAGGCGGCGCACATCAACCGGTTTTTCTGCGTGCCGCAGGCGCACTATCTGGGCGTCACGCCGCAGGATATTCTGGACTACAACCTCGAAGACGCGACCCATCCGCTGGAAGAGGCCGACATCAAGCGGGCGAAGGACGCGCTGAAGAACGATCCGTTCATCCTGCACCACAAGGAATGGCAGGCGACGCTGAACCAGATGCTCCAAATGGGCGTCCGCATCGAACAGCAGGCCTTCGCCAAGCACGGACTGAACTTCGTCTTGGACACCTACCTGCCCGAGAAGCTGAAAAAGGGGAAATTCCTGCCGTAAATCCAAGGATCGCGGCGAGGTCTCGCGTTTCTTGCTCCGAAAAACCGCTTCGTTTCCGTGCGCGAAAATATTCGCGCAAAAAGTTCGCGCGAGGTTGTAAAAATGCGCGTGCGGTGATAGGGTCCAAGTAGCCGCAAGAGCGGCGAGGTTCTTTGAAAGATATCCTTTAGAATTTCTTCCCTGCTTTGCACGACAGGGGTCTAGTTCTCCTACCCAACACGAAAAAATCGGGAGCTGGTGTTCGTTTGTGGACGGCATGTCCGAGTTCCGGAATTTCCGGCAAGCAAGCGACAGGTTCCCACCTTATTCCCATAAGGTCAGGAGGTTCGCCCCATCGACAAGGCGGGGATTTTTTTGCATCGCAACGGGGGGCAGAATGGGATATAGGATATCGCCATATGAACTTCATCCAGCGAGTCAAGGCCGCGTTCAGCGGCAAGAAAGCCGTCAAACACGTTCCGGCCGTTCCCGCCACGGTTTCCAAGCCGAAAAAGCCGCATCCCGAGAAGCCGGCGCGCGGCCCGCGGTTCGAGGAAGGCCCCAAGCGCGTGGCGGCCGAGCCCGAAGTCTGGCGCGGCGGTCCGCACAAGAAGCGCGGCGAGCACCATCCGCCGGCCCATCCCCGGCCGCATCATGCGGAGGCCGGCAAGGGGAACAAACAGGCGACCCCGTGGAATCCGGCCGAATACCAGGTGCCGGAAACCGAAGGGAAATCCCGGTTCCTCGATCTGGGCTTGCCCGACGCGCTCATGCACGCGCTGTCCGATCTGGAATTCCGCTATTGCACGCCCATCCAGGCCAAGGCGCTGCCGCTGTCGCTCGACGGCGCCAACATCTGCGGCCGGGCCCAGACCGGCACCGGCAAGACCGCCGCGTTTCTGCTGACCATTTTCAAGCAATTGCTGGAGAAACCGGCGGCGCCCGACCGCCGCAAGGGCTATCCGCGCGCGCTCATCATGGCCCCCACGCGCGAGCTGTGCATGCAGATCGCCCGCGACGCCGAGGACCTCGGCAAGTACACCGGATTGCGCACGCTGGCCGTTTACGGCGGCATGGACATGCAGGGGCAGCGCGCCATCTTGCGCGACAAGCACGTGGACGTCGTCGTGGCCACCCCGGGCCGCCTGCTGGATTTCCGCCAGCGGCAAGACGTCGATTTCTCGAAGGTCGAGATCCTCGTGATCGACGAGGCCGACCGGATGCTGGACATGGGGTTCATTCCCGACATGAAACGCATCGTCTTCGGCTGTCCGCCGAAGAACGAACGCCAGACCATGCTCTTCAGCGCCACGCTCACGCCGGAAGTGACTCGCCTGGCCACGCAATGGATGCAGAATCCGGTGACGGTGGACATCGAGAACGAGCATGTGGCGGCCGACACGATCGACCAGCGCGTCTACATCGTTACCGGCGAGCAGAAGTTCACGATCGTCTACAACATCCTGCGGACGATGGAACCCGAGCGGGTGATCATCTTCGGGAACCGGCGCGACTCGACGGAACTGCTGTGCGACAACCTGCGCAGCCAGGGCGTGGACGTGGCGCTGCTGTCCGGCGCAGTGGACCAGCACAAGCGCGTGAAGGTGCTGGAAGACTTCCGCAGCGGCAAAGTCGCGGTGCTGGTGGCGACGGACGTCGCCGGGCGCGGCCTGCACATCAACGGCATCGACCTGATCATCAACTACAACATGCC
>CAZECJ010000131.1:0-8214 GCA_964510645.1 uncultured Verrucomicrobiota bacterium
ACGCGCGAGGAAATGCCGGCGCATCACGAAGAGCTGATGAGCCTGCTGCACGAGCGGATTCCGATCCAAGAACTGGCCGCCCCGAAGGCCGTCGTGGCCGAAAACGGCCAGGTCACGGGCCTGCGGTGCTCGACGATGAAGCTGGGCGAGCCGGATGCATCCGGCCGGCGGCGTCCCGTCGAAGTGCCCGGCGCCGATTTTACGATCGGGCTCGACGTGGTCATCGCGGCGATCGGCCAGCAGCCGTACCTGGATTTCCTGAAGGACAGCGGCATCGCGACGAACCGCAAGGGCTACGTCGTGGCCGACGAGGCGACGTGCGCGACGAGCGTGGCGGACGTCTTTGCGGGCGGCGACGCCGTCAACGACGGCCCGCTTTCGCTGGTGAAGGCGGAAGGCGACGGCAAGAAGATCGCGGCGGAGATCCTGCGGCGCGTGGCGAACGTGCCGGCGGTGGCGGAGCCGATGCGCTGCACGGGCGGGCTGGATTTGCCGGAGCGGTTGCGCCAGCAGGCCACGCGCATTCCGCGCGTGGACGTGCCCGAGCTGCCGCTGGCCGCGCGCAACGGCTTCGACGAAGTCATCCAGACGATGGCACCGGCGGTCGCGCAGGCCGAGGCCGCGCGCTGTCTGCGTTGCGACCAGTTCTGCGCGCTCTGCACGAGCGTGTGCCCGAACCAGGCCTTCCTGACCTACGCGAGCCGGCCGTTCGCGGCGGACCTCGCGACGTGGACGGTGCGGGGCGGGCGGGCGGTCGCCGACAAGCCGCAGAGCTTCGCGGTGGTGCAGGCCTCGCAGACGGCGGTGCTGACCGACTTCTGCAACGAGTGCGGCAACTGCGCGACGTTCTGCCCGACGGCGGGTCGGCCGTACCAGGACAAGCCGCGGATCTACGTTTCGAAGAGCGAATTCGAGGCGCAGGCCGACAACGCGTTCCGGATCACGGGCGCGGGCGCGGCGCGGAAGATCGCGGGCCGGTTCGGTGGCGCGACGCACGAGCTGGCGCCGCAGGGCGCGGGCTATGCGTATCGGGCGCCGGGGCTGGCCGTGGCGCTGGACGCGGCCTTCAAGCCGCAGGGCGAACCGGACGTCTCCGCGCCGGAGGGCGCGACGCTCGGCCTGGTGCCGGCGGCGATCCTGGCCACGCTGCTGCGCGGCATCGCGCCGGAACAGCTGCCCGTGGTGGCGGAATAGCCGAATCCAAGCGCCTCTCGCTCCGGCAAAGGCAGAACGGCACCCGTTCTGCCTTTTGCTTGTCCACGAGTCGATGTTCGTTCCTTGTTCATTTGGCGGTCCCTGATCAATGTTTGCAAACATTGATAAACGTAAAACCGCGCGGATAGCAGATCAAGACGGGCCGGCCAGCAAGAAAGCCGGCAAGATCTATTTCGTTTGCTTCAGCAGAATGACCAATGCGCGGGCTAACGGATGCCGTGGCTCGGCGAAATGAATCAATTCGTTGTGCTTGACCGCAAATCCACTGTGGATCAAGGCGTGCACGTGCTTGGCCAATGATGGCGCGGGGACGTTCACGATGGGGGCCAGATCGGCGAGCGATCGCGGAGATTCCAGCAGGGCGTGAGCGATGCGGATGCGCCGCTCGTGTGCCAGCCCATTGGCCAGGACGCACATCTCCAGATCACGTTCTGGGGGGCGGGACGCCAAGGCCGCTTGAATAGCCTTGAGCAAAGGGGCTGCGGAAGCGACTTGCGGGTCGGGTTGCATGGCATAGACCAGCGGACAGCCATGTCGAGCCGACTTCAACAATCCTCGAGATTGGATGCGCCGCAGTTCTTGGCTTGCACATGCCCGCTTGATGCCAACGGCCGCCCCAAAATCGCGGACGTTGCGCCCGGGCTGCTGGTGGAGTTGACGCAACAGGCGGATGCGGGTTTGTCCCGACAGCATCTTGCAGGTACGCCAAAGGGTTGGATTCAAGTTGTCCATCGAATGCCTAATTCCACGGCCATAATTAGCGCAGGGCGGCTCGAATGTAAATCAATGTTTGCAAACATTGATAATGGATGCATGGACAGAAACGGCCGGGCATGCTAGCTTGGCGACGGATTGGAGGCCGCATGAACGAACTGGGTTTGGCTTGTTTGAAATGGCTGCAGGAGTGGCGTACGCCGGCGATCGAGGGGTTTTTCCTCGAGGTGACGAAGGGCGGGGAGGGCTTCTGGATCCTGGCGATCGCGGGCTCGCTGTTTTGGCTGTTCGGGGCGCGCATCGCGTACCGCGTGGGGTTCGCGCTGGCGACGGGCGACCTGCTGACGGGCGCGCTGAAAAGCACGTTCTGCGTGCCGCGGCCGTGGCTGCGCGATCCGTCCATCTGGCCGGTGCCGGAAGCGCAATACGGCGCGTTCGGCTACTCGTTCCCGAGCGGGCATGCGGCGAACACGGCCATGCTCTGGGGCGGGCTGGCGGCGGCGGTCCGGAAATGGTGGCTGTGGATTCCGGCGCTGGCGTGGATCGGGCTGATGGCTTTTTCGCGGCTGGTGCTGGGCGTGCATACGCCGGTGGACGTGGCGGGGTCGCTGCTGCTGGCGATCCCGGCGGTGTGGATCATGGGCCGGATCTATGACTGGACGGAGCAACATCCGTCGAAGCGGTGGCTCGTTCTGGCGGGCGCGGTGCTCGTGGCGCTGGCGGCGTGGGCGTTCGTGCGGTTCAAGCCGATGCCGCCGGATGCGGATCCGAATTTCTCCCAAGATGCGTTCCGGTCGGTGTGGGGCATGCTGGGATTCTTCGGGGCGTGGTACGTGGAGCGGAAGCATATCCGGTTCGATCCGGCGAAATTGGGCGGGTATCGCGTGCTGGCCATCGCGGTGGGCGTGCTGGTGCTGTCGCTGATGATCGGCAATCTGCCGCGGCTGCTGGCGCCATTCTTGGGCGCAGAGAAGGCGTCGTATGCGGCGGCGGCGGCGAATCCGATCTGGATCTTCGTGGTCTGGCCGTTCCTGCTGCGCGGCCTGGAGAAGCCCGCGCCGCGATAGACGGTAGGTTCACGCAGAGAATGGAAAGGCGCGGATGTTCATCCGCGCCTTTCTGCGTCCGCCGGCGGAAAACCGGTGGATCAGCGCGAAAAGCGGCGCTTGGCCTTGAGCGAACCGAACGAGCGGACTCCGCCGGAATGCGGGGCCCGGCTTTGTCCGCCCGGCTTGCCGCCGGGTTTTCCGCCGGGCTTGGGCGCGGAATGCGGATGGCGCTGGCCTTGCGCATGCGCATGCGTGGCTGGGGCGGCGGGCTGGGCGGCATAATCGAAGCCCTCGAGGCGGCGGCGTTCGATCTTGAAGCCGAGCACGCGCTCGATGGCGCGCACCGAACTCTCGTCCTCGTGGGTCGTGAAGGTGAAGGCGTCGCCGGTCTTGGCGGCGCGGCCGGTGCGGCCGATGCGGTGCGTATAGTCGTCCACCGTGGCGGGCATGTCGAAGTTGATGACGTGCGTGATGTCCTCGACGTCGATGCCGCGCGCGGCGAGATCCGTCGCGACCAGGATCTGGTGCTGGCCGGACTTGAAGCCGTCGAGGGCGGCCTGCCGCTGGCGCTGGGACAAGTTGCCCTGCAGGCTCGTGGCGCGGTAGCCGGACGCGCCCAGCTGCGCGGCGAGGCGCTTGGCGCGGTGCTTCGTGCGCGTGAAGACCAGCACGGAGCCGTCGCCGATCTTTTTCAAGAGCCCCAGCAGCATCGCGGCCTTCTGGGTCTGCTCGACCGGATACAGCGCGTGTTCGACCGTCGCCGCCGGCTTGGAATGGGCGATCTGGACGGTGACGGGATCGCGCAGGATTTCGTGGACCAGCGACCGGATTTCTTCGGGCATGGTCGCGGAAAACAGCAGGATCTGGCGCCGCGCCGGCAGGCGCTGGAGGATCTTGCGGATGTCCGGCAGGAAGCCCATGTCGAACATGCGGTCGGCTTCGTCGAGAATCAGGCACTCGACGTGGTTCAAGTTGAATTTGCCTTGGCCGAGGAGATCCAGCAGGCGGCCGGGGCAGGCGATGGCGATTTCCGCGCCTTGGCGGACGCCATTGATCTGCGGTTGCTGCCCGACGCCGCCGTAGATGGTGACGCAGCGGAAGTTGACGTGCTCGCCCAGCTTGACCACGACGTCCTTCGTTTGCTCGGCCAGTTCGCGCGTGGGGCCGACGATCAGCGCGCGCAGCTGGTGGCGCGGGCCGGTCATCAGGCGGTGGAGGAGAGGCAGGACGAATGCGGCGGTCTTGCCGGTTCCGGTTTGGGCCAGGCCGACCACGTCGCGCCCTTCCAGAATGGCCGGAATGGCCTTCTTCTGGATGGGGGTCGTGACGGTATAGCCTTGGGTCTCGACGTTCTTGAGAAGCCGGGGGTCGAGGCCCAGCGATTGAAAGCTCATGGGGGGATCTCCTGGTGGCGGACTGCGAAAAGTGGTTTTTCGTGACGCCATCGGCCAAGGAAACCACGCCGTCGTTCCATTTCCTAGCGGATGGGGCGGACGGCTTGTCGCGCCTTTTGCGCAACGGGAGACGCAACCTACCGCATCTTTTCCCCAAAGTCCAGCGCGCGATTCGCCGGGGCGGCCGCGCTCAGCCGCCCGTGAACAGGTAGTGGTGCCAGAAATACAGTTCGTGGCGGAGGAACGTGAACTTGGTTTTGAACGAGCGGTACCGGGAGGTCGGGGTGGGCGAGGATACGGCGGAAATTCCCAGATCGGCCGCCATCCACGTGGCGCGGAGCATATGGAGCGGATCGCTCACGAGAACCGCCGTCTTCAAATCGTGGGCATCCATCAGGATTTGGGCTTCGGCGAGATTCTGCTGCGTGGTGCGCGAGCGGAGTTCTACGAAAACGTCCGCCGCCGGGACGCCCTCCCGCGCGGCGTAGGCGGCGCCGACTTCGCTTTCGGCGTGGTCGGCCCCGGTGCCGTAGCCGCCCGTGAAAATGATCTTCGCGACCAGGCCTGTCCGATAAAGATTGATCGCGTGGCGGATTCGTTCTTCGAAGACGGGCGAGGGGTTCGCCCCGTAGGCGGCGGCGCCCAGCACGATCGCGCAGTCGGATTTGACGGCCTGGTCCGTCGCCCCGTAGATCCAGATGGCGGTTCCGAGCGCGGCGAGCCACGCGAGCGGGATGAGGACGAGGACGCCGAGCATGGAGAGCATGCCGCGCATCGCGGCGGATGCCGTGGGCGACCGAACGTTCGACGTCATGCTGGAGTTTTCCGGATTCATTACGGCGCGTGGATTGGATGTTCCTTGTACTTCTTTGTCGGACAGAATGCCAGTCCGGAGAGGGGGGCTTCTGGCTCCGGATCGGCCAGAGACAAAATGACCCAATTTCGGCGGGAATGCCGGTACAAAACGTCTCGATCTTGCGCTCGTCGGTTTGCGGCCGGCTTGGGGGATTCATGAACGCATCTCGCATGGCGGAAATCTGTTGCAAAAGCGAATGTCGCCGGTTCCGGTTGCCGTTCCATTTTTGGCACGGTCGATGCTTAGGGGCAAGCGGATGGAATGGAAAATGGAAAAATCATTCCGGAAAGGAGTACAAAACCATGTTTGAATTAACCATAGGACCGAGGAACCCGTGGACGGTCTTCGACGAACTGGAATCGATCCAGGCGGACATGAACCGGATTCTCTCGGGGCAAGACGCGCCCCGCTTTGCGCGGCGCGCGGCATATCCGCCGCTGAACGTCTGGGCGTCGGCGGACGGACTCGTCATCGACGCCGAAATGCCCGGCGTGGATCCGCAGGACGTCGAAATCTCCGCCATCGGCGACGAGCTGTCGCTGCGCGGCCAGGTCAATGCGCAAGCCCCCGCCGAAGGCGAAACCGTCCTGCGCCGCGAGCGGCCCGCCGGCGAATTCCAGCGGACGCTGCAGTTGCCCTTCCGCGCCAACACCGGCGCGGTGAAGGCGACGTTCAAGAACGGCATCCTCCGGATCGTCCTCCCGCGGTCCGAGGAAGAGAAACCCCGCAAGATCGCCATCGAGGCGAGTTGAAAGGAGGCGAACCCATGAGCGAAAAAGCAACCATGCCGAACCAAGCCCCGGCGCCGGAAAACGAGCCGGTCTACGTCCCGCGCGTCGACGTCCGCGAAACCGCGGAAGGCTTCGCCGTCGTGGCCGACCTGCCGGGCGTCGACGAGAAATCCGTCGAAGCCACGGTGCAGAACCGCGTGCTGACGATCGAGGGCTGGACGAAAACCGAGAAGCCGCAGGGCTACGAAGAACTCGGGCGCGAATTCGGCGCCGGCCGCTTCCGCCGCGATTTCACGCTGCCCGACGCGGTCGATCCCGACCGCATCCAGGCGCGCGTGAAGAACGGCGTGCTGACCGTGGCGATCCCCAAGAAGGACGAAGTGAAGGCCCGGAAGATCCAGGTCACGGGCTGATCCGCGACCGCCAACTACCAACTACCAACCATCAACCCTCAACCATCAGAAAGGAGGCGAGAAAGATGAGCATCAAGGATCTGGTTCCCCGGATCGGACGCAGAAGCTTGCCCGCGCGGCAGGACGACGCCGATCCTTTCCGGGATTTCCAGCGGCAGATGAACTGCCTGTTCGACGACTTCTTTGGCGAAGCCCCGCTGGCCGAGCGCGGACGCGAGCCCGCATGGGCGCCCGCCGCGTTCTTGCCGCGCGTGGACGTCTCGGAGACCGACGCGGAAGTCAAGGTGTCGGCCGAGCTGCCGGGGATGGACGAGAAGGACGTCTCCGTGGAGCTGCAGGACGACGTGCTGGTTCTCCGCGGCGAGAAGAAGCGCGAGCAGGAGGAGAAGGGCAAGAACTGGTACCGGCGCGAACAATCCAGCGGATCGTTCCGCCGCGCCATCGAGCTGCCGGCCGGCGTGGATGCCGGGAAGGCCCGGGCGCAGTTCAAGAAAGGCGTGCTGGTCTTCACCGCGCCCAAGCGCGCGGAAGAGCAGGCCAAGCGCAAGGCCATCCCCATCCAGGCCGAATGACCGCCGCGCCCCGCGCGGCGACGGACCCCGGGCTTGCTGCCCGGGGTTCTCGTTGCCCCGCGCCGGGGAATCGCGGCTCGAGGTTTTCCACACTGTGGAAAAAAGTTTTCCACGCTACGTAAAAATCGTCCAAAGTATTTACGTGCTACGTAATTTCCGCCGAAAGTTTTTACGTTTCGTGGAAAAACGGGCTTTTCGGGCTTGAGCCGCGATTGGCCGCCGCGGGGGCGGGGGGCCACTTCCATCTTTACGGAGGGGGGGCGGGCATGGGATGATGCCATGGAGTCGGTGCGTCGCGAGGTGCGTCGGACAACCTGAGGAGTTTGCACATGAAGCCCATCCTGTCGGAACCGGAAATCAACGCCATCATCTACGGCATGCACGGCGCGCCGTTTTCGCTGCTGGGCATGCACGAGACGGGGGCCAAGAAGCCGGGCGTCGTCGTGCGCGTCTTCCGGCCGTACGCGACGAAGGCGGAAGTGGTCCGCAAGTCCGACGGCAAGGTCTTCGAGATGGCGCGCGTCCACGCGGACGGCCTCTACGAATTGTTTTTCCCGAACGAGAAGCCGTTCGGCTACAACTTGCGGCTGACGTGGTTCGACAAGACGACGGCCGACCTGGAAGATCCGTACCGGTTCCCGCTGCAATTGACGGATCTGGACATGTACCTGCTGGGCGAGGGGACGAACTACCGCGCGTACCAGAAGATGGGCGCGCACGCGATGGCCATCGACGGGGTGGCCGGCGTGCATTTTGCGGTGTGGGCGCCGAACGCCGTACGCGTGAGCGTGGTGGGCTGGTTCAACAACTGGGACGGCCGCATCCACCCGATGCAGCAGCGCGGCAGCTCGGGCCTGTGGGAGCTGTTCATCCCGCACTTGAAGGCGGGCGATCTCTACAAGTTCGAGGTCAAGGGCCACAACGCGTTCCTCGCGCAGAAGGCGGATCCCTACGCGTTCGCGTCGGAGCTGCGCCCGCGCTCGGCGTCGATGGTCTGGGACCTCGCGAAATACGCGTGGGAAGACGCGGAATGGATGGCGGCGCGCAAGCAGAAGCATTGGCTGGACGAGCCGATCAGCGTGTACGAGGTGCACCTGAGCTCGTGGCGGCGCAATCCGGACGAGAACAACCGCATGCTGACCTACCGGGAGCTGGCGGACACGCTGATCCCGTACGCCAAGAAGATGGGCTACACGCACATCGAGACGCTGCCGGTCAGCGAGCATCCGTTCGACGGCTCGTGGGGCTACCAGACGATCGGCTACTATTC
>CAZECJ010000132.1:0-8104 GCA_964510645.1 uncultured Verrucomicrobiota bacterium
TCCCACGATTTTGCCGACGTTTTCGCTCATCTTCGACCGCCTTCGCTATTTGAAACTCGCCGCGCCGCTCTGGGCCGCGTTTTCTTCCAATTGGGAAACCAGTTGCTCGAGCCGTTCGCGGCCCGCCTCTTCCTTCATCGCCGACCACCGCGTCGCCAGCATCAGCTTGACCGCGAACGCCAGCACCGCCGGCAGCCCGGACGCGTCCGCGCGCGCCAGGTCCTCGACGAACTTCCAGCGCGCCAAGTCCAAGCCCATTTCGCGGGCCAGGGGGCTCGCCTTGGCCAGCGCGTCGGTCACTTCCTTGTCCAGCCACACCGCGTAGCCGGAATGGCTCTTCAGGAACGGCTTCGCCTCCACGCCCAGCTTCGCCCCGCGCGCCTTCGCCGCCGTATTGCGGATCTGCGCGTCGCCGCCCGCCCACGCCCGCGCGAACGCCGAACGGCCTTCCGCCGACTTTCCCGCCAGCAGCAGGTCGAGCTCCGCCAGATCCGCCTTGCTCAGCACGCCCTGGCACTTGAAGCGGAACTCGTCCGTCGAAAACGGCGGCGGCGCATCCAGCGCCAGCGCCGGCAGCGACGACACCAGATATTGGTAGAAACCCATCCCCGCAGCCTTATTCCGCCGCCTTCTTCACGATCTGCGCCAGCTCCGGACGCAGGAAGTTCGACAGCGAATCCGCGATCGCCTCTTTGGTGAAATCGTGGAACACCTGTCCGCCCTTGGCCCCCACGCGGAACCCCTTGAAGATTTCCTTGCGGCTCTCGATCTGGATCCCCGCCGCCAGCTTGCCCTGATACTCCTTCGCGAACGCCGCCTTCACGGCCGCCGCGTCGGCTTCGCCCAGCATCGCCACGATCCCGCCCGCCGCGCCGTCCTTCGCATAGGCTTCCGCCAGCTTCAGGAGCATCTGGGCCATCAGGTCCGGCGTCAGCGCCGCGCCCACCTTCGAGTCCACGATCCCCGCCACCACGTCGCCCACGGACCCGCCGATGCTGATCAGCAAATCGCGCGCCGACTGCCGCAGCGTCGCTTGGCCTCGCTCCGCGAACGCCGCCGAATCCTTCTCGGCCTTGGCCACCATGTCCTTGGCCTGCTTCTGCGCCTCGGCGACGATCGCCGCCGCTTTCTTCTTCGCCTCCGCCACCAGCGAATCCGCGGCCTTTTCCCCGGATTCGACGCCTTCTTTGCGGATCCGCTCGATCAGATGTTGCAGTTCTTCAGCCATGGCTTTTCCTTTGCTCCATAGAAATATGAAAACGCGTCGTCACGGTACACCCCGCGGCCCGGTCCTTCAATCCCAAAAAATGGAGCGCTGGACATCGGCCCGCCCGATTTTCCACGGAACGTAAAAACTTTGCGGGATTTTTACGTAGCGTGGAAAACTTTTTTCCACGCTACGTAAAACCGGGGGGCCGAGGCTAGTAGGTGTAGCCGATGGTGAAGCTGAAGCGGCCGGAGTCGCTGAGGTAGTCGTCGACGTTGATCGGCCAGGCGTAGTCGAGCTGGATGGGGAAGCCGGGGAAGTCGAAGCGGACGCCGAGGCCGTAGCCGTCGCAGAAGACGCCGTCGCCCACTTCGGGATTCTCGAGGTCTTCCTCGAAGAGGTCCTGCCAGACGATGCCGGCGTCGTAGAAGAGCGCGAAGCGGATTTTCTCCCACACCGGCACGGTGTATTCGGCCGTGAGGGTCGCCGCCGAGCGGCCGCCGAGCGCTTCGTGGTCCTCGTCCTTCGGGCCGACCTTGCGGTACTTGAAGGCGCGCACCGTCCGGGGCCCGCCCATGAACAGGCGGTCGAAGATCGGCACGCGTTCCGAATCGCCGTATTCCTCGATCATCGAGCCCCAGCCGCGCAGGCAGAAGACGTGGTCGAACCACAGCGGGACGTACTGCGCGGCGCGCAGCTGGAACTGGTAGGTATCCGTGTCGCCGCCGAACGGCCCGCCGGCGAGCGTGGCCGAGGCGGAACCGCGGAAGCCGCGGGTGGCGATGAAGGTGCTGTCGCGGGTGTCGCGGATCAGCTCCATCGTGCCGTAGCTCTTGAGGCGGCCGCCGCCTTCCTGCTGGATCAGCTCGCTGGCGTTGGTCTCGACGTTGCGGATGTCGATGTTTTCCAGCCCGTAGATCCAGTTGATGCGGTTGAAGGCGAACAGCGGCTTGCCCAGCGTGAGGGCGCCGCCGGTGGTGAGCTGGTCGTACTCGTCGCTCAGGTAGCGAGCGTCGCGCCGGAAGAGGTCCAGCCCCAGCGAGAGCCGGCGGTTCAGGAACCACGGTTCGATCAGCGACAGTTCCAGATCGGACCGCGAGCTGCCGACCTGCGCGCGCAGGCGCAGCTTCTGGCCGCCGCCGGTGAGGTGCGGCCAGCCGAACAAGTCGAAGTTGCCTTGCGTCAGCTCCACGTAGCCGATGACGTCGTCCACGCTCGAGATGCCGACGCCGACCATGAACTGGCCCGTCCGCTGCTCTTCGAGATCGAAGACGAGGTTGAAGCGGTTGGACGCCGCGGTGCTTTCCGGATAGGCGTTCACGAAGGAGAAGTAGTTGAGATTCTGCAGGCGCTTCTCGCTCGAGCGGACCTTGACTTCGTTGTAGACTTCGCCGGGGGCCACGCCGATTTCGCGGCGGACGACCTTGTCCTTGGTCTGCGCGTTTCCGCGGATCTCGACGTTCTGGATATAGGCCAGCGAGCCTTCCTTGACCTGGTAGGACACGGCGGCCGTCGCCGCGTTCGTGTCCAGCGCCACGCGCGGGGCGACCTCGGTCTTGATGTAGCCGCGGGAGCCGAAGAAATCGCGGACGTTCTGGGCGCTCTTGTCGATGCCCGCCAGCGAAGCGACCGCCCCCGCCGGCACGGTCACGCCGCGCGCTACTTCGCCCGTGGGGAACAGCGTCACGCCGCCGAGCCGCCAGGCGCCCATCTTGTAGAGCGGGCCTTCGTCGATCTGGAAGGTGATGTCGATTTTCTTGCGGCTCACGTAGGCCAGGGCCGGTTCGCCGACGACGGCGCCGAGATAGCCCTTGTCCATGAAGACCTTGCGGATCTGCTCGCGGTCGGCGGCCAGGCGGCCGGGCTCGTACATGCCGGCGCTGGTGAAAAACGAGAGCCAATTGGACTGCCGTTGCTGCATCCCTTTCCGCAATTCGCGTCCGGTCGCGTGGCGGTTGCCCTTGAAGCGGATCTTGCGGACGACGGCGGGTTTTCCCTCCGCCACGTCGATCTCCACGTCCGCGAATTCGGGCTGGTCCGGGACCGTCGCAAAGGTCCAGGTCAAGTTGGCGTCGGGATAATATTCCTTGCGGTAGTGCTCGCGGACTTTCTGGGCTTTCTGGCCCAGCAGCGCGGCGTCCGCGCGGTCGCCGGAACCGATTTCCAACAGGGTGCGCACTTTCTTGTTGCCGATGTGCTCCGCGCCCGTCACGGCCAGCCGGCGGATCTTCGGCTTGCCCGTCACCTGGAAAACCAGCACGATTCCGCCGTCCGCCGCGGATTCCATCCGCGCTTCCGCATAGGAATAGGCGCCCGACTTCTGCAGCGCGCGGAGATCTTCCGACAGCGCGGCGCGGTCGAGTTCCTTCCCGACGCTCGCGCTGACCTGCGCCAGCACCTGTTCCGCGTTGACCGGCACGGGTCCGACCGGCACGACCCGGATATCGCGGATCGGCGCGGCCGCGGCTACGGCCGCGAGCGCGAAGCTCGCGGCGACCGCCGCCAGATTCCGGCGCCCGACGAGATGAGACAACCTATTCATGCGACTCCCCATGGCCTTCCTCGCCTTGCACGCGGTTCGAGAACCGCGTGAACCGATCATCGAAGTCCAGCCGGACTTCGCCCGTGGGACCATTGCGGTGCTTGGCGATGTCCAGGATCGCCAGCCGCAGGTCGCCGGATTCCTTGTCGGACGGATATTTGCATGGCCGCCGCAGCAGCATGACCACGTCCGCGTCCTGCTCGATCGCGCCCGAGTCGCGCAAATCCGACAGCTTCGGCACGGCGTTTTTTTCGCGCGTTTCGGGCGCGCGGCTCAACTGGCTCAGCACCAGCACCGGCACCTTCAGTTCCTTGGCCATGCCCTTCAGGGCCTGGGAAATCGCCGCCGTCTCGCGCTGGCGGCCTTCCTGCGCGAACTTCGAGAAATTCATCAGCTGCAGATAGTCGACCACGATGAGCTCCACGCCGTACTTGCGCTTGAGGCGGCGGGCGCGGGCGCGCAAATCGATCGCTTCGAGGCCCGCCGTGTCGTCCACGTAGATCGGCGCCTTGGCAAGGGCATCCATCGCGCCCATCAGCAGGCCATGGTCTTCCTTGCCCACGTTGCCGGTGGAGAGGTTCTGCGCGGGCACGCCGGCGTGGCAGCAGACCATGCGGCGGACAAGGGATTCGGCGGACATTTCGAGGCTGAAGACGGCGACCGGCTTCGGCGGCTGGCCCCGCGCGCCCAGCGCCACGTTCTCCGCGACGTTCAGCGCCAGCGAGGTCTTGCCCATCGAGGGGCGCGCCGCCAGCACGATCAGATCGCCGGGCTGCATGCCCAACAGCATCCGATCGATGTCCATGAACCCCGTCGAAATCCCCGTGATGCCCTTTTTCTCCGTGAGCAGCCGTTCGACTTCGACGGCCTCCTGGTCGATCAGCTGCTTCCAGGTGCGTTCGACGCCGGTCTTCTTCTCGCTCAGGCGGAAGAACGATTCCTCGGCGGCGTTCAGGAGGGATTCCGCCTCCGCCTCGCCCTGGTAGCAGTCTTCGGTCACCGTGCGGGCGGCATCGATGATGCGCCGCAGCAGGTGGTTTTCGTAGACGCGCTGGAGGTAGTATTCGGCGTGCGCCGTGGTGGGCGTGCCGGAAATCAGGCGCGCCAGCTCGTCCTCGCCCCCGACGGCGTCGAGCCGGTTCGTTTCGCGGAGCCGTTCGGCCACGGTGACGAAGTCGACGGGCTTGCGGGCTTCGTGCAGGGCCAGCATGGTCTCGAAGAGACTCTGGTGGCGCTGCACGTAGAACGACTCGGGCGAGATCTGCCGTTCGATGCACAGATCGAGGATGCGGGCGGCATCCTGCAGGGCGCAGCCCAGCACGGCGCGCTCGGCATCCTCGCTGTGGGGCGGGACGCGGTCCCCGGGACGGGGCGCCCGGGCGCCCGTTCCCGTTTCTCCCGCGCCGGCCACGTCCGGGCCCTTTCTACTCCGCTTTCGCGGAAGCGTCGGACACCTTTTCGGCGACGACCTTCACCTTCAGCTTGCCCTTCACTTCCGGATGGAGGTGCAGGACGGCTTCGTGGTCGCCCAGCGACTTGAAGGGTTCGTACATCGCCAGCTGCTTCTTGGGCAGCTCGACGCCGGCTTCCGCCAGCTTCGCGAGCACGTCGGCCGCGTTGACGGATCCGAACAGGCGGCCGTCGAGATTGGCCTTCACGGAGCAGGTCACCGTCATCTTCTCCAGTTTCTGGAGCAGCGCCTCGGCTTCTTCCTTTTCCTTCGCGAGGCGGGTCACCGCCTCCGCGCGCTTCTTCTCGATGAGCCGCTTGGTGCCGGCCGTCATCGTCGTCGCGAGCTTCTGCGGGAACAGGAAATTCCGGGCATAGCCGGACCGGACGCGGCACGCGTCGCCGGAGCGTCCCAGCTCCGGCACGTCGTTCAGCAAAATCACTTCAATGGACTTACCCATGGCACGTTGCCTTTCCGCCGCCTACGGCAGCAATCCCATCACCCGCGCGCGACGGATCGCGCGCTTCACCTGGCGCTGTTGCTTGGCGTTCGCGCCGGTGATGCGTCCCGGCGTGATTTTGCCGCGCTCGGTCATGAACTTGCGCAGGAACTCGTAGTCCCGGTAGTCCACCACTTGGTCGGCCTTCAGCAGGCGCGTGCGCGTCCGCCCCAATTCTTCGGTCTTCGCGTCGCGGCGCGGGGCCCGTTTTTTCTTTTCTTTCTTCATGTCTGTGTGCTCCGTGTTTAAAAGGGAATGTCTTCGTCGGCCGCGGGCTTGGCCAGCGGCTCCTCGTAGGCCGGGGCGGCGGCGGCGGGGGCCGCCGCGTCGCGCACGGCGCCGTCGCGGCGCGGGCCGCTCAGGAACTGCACGCGCTCCGCGCGCACCTTCAGGCGCGAGCGCTTCTGGCCGGTTTCCTTGTCGTCCCAGGTATCCATCTGCAGGCGGCCTTCGATGAAGACGGGCGAGCCCTTCGACAGATACTGCTGGCACGTTTCGGCCTGCCGGTCCCAGACGTCGACGTCCAGGAAGATGGTTTTCTCGACCTTCTCGCCGGCCTTGTTCTGGAACGACTCGTTCACGGCCATGCGCAGCGTGGACACCGCCGTCCCCGACGGCGTCCGGCGCACTTCGGGATCCTGGGTCAGGTTCCCGATCAGCATCACTTTATTCAGCGACGCCATCGCCCGCATCCTTCTTCTTCAGCGGGACCACGGCCGGGGCCGAGACCACCTGCACGCGGAAGATCTGCTCGTCGAGCTTCAGGCGCGCCTGCAGCGCCGTCACCTTGTCGCCCGCCAGCTGGAACGCGATCAGCCCGTAGTGACCGCTCTGCCGCTTCTGCATGGGCCGCGCGAAATCGCGCTTGCCCAGCCGCGTGCTGCTCGTCATCTTGCCGCCCAGCTTTTCGATTTCCGAGCGAACGGCATCGACCGCTCCATCCCAGTCCGTTTCCTTCAGGTTTTCCTGAAAGATGATCATCGCCTCGTATTTATTCACCTCATGCCTCCTCAATTGAACTGGTTCATCGCGCTGGCCGTTCCGTGGACAAGGATGCTTTCCAGGGCATCCGCCGCCCGCGCGGCGGCTTCCGCCAGCGCCCGGCGCTCCTCGGAACCCATCCGTTCCAGCACGTGATCCTTCAAACTCTTTCCTTCGACCTGTTCTCCAACACCGACCCGCACCCGGACGAATTCTTCCGTCCCGAGACGCTCGATCACCGACTTCAGCCCGTTATGTCCGCCGGCGCCGCCCTGGGCCCGGATCCTCAACTTGCCCAGCGGCAGATTGACGTCGTCGGCCACGACGATCAAGTCTTTTGCGGCCAGCCCCGCCGGACGCATCAGCGCCGAAAGGACGTTCCCGCTCAAGTTCATGTACGTCAGCGGTTTCGCCAGCAGCAGGTTTCCGGCGCCTTCCAGCGAGGTCTTGGCGGTTTGGACGGGCCGGCACCAGGAGCGGCGGAAGGCCGCGCCCCGGCGCCGCGCAAACTCGTCCAAGACCTGCCACCCGGCGTTATGCCGCGTATGCTCGTAGGCCCGTCCGGGATTGCCCAGCCCCACCACCAGTTTCATGCGGGAAATGCGTCTCCTGCCGCCACGAGCGGCTTACTTCTTCTCCTTCTTCTCTTCCTTGGCGGCGGGGGCCTTCGCGGCATCCTTGGCCGGGGCCTTGGCGCCCTTGGCCTCCTTGCCGTCCTTGCCCTTTTCCTCGCCCTCTTCGCCTTCTTCTTCCTTCTTCTCGGTCAAGACTTCCGGTCCGGCGGCGGCGACTCCGGCTTCGGCCTCGGCCTCGGCCTTCTCCTCTTCCTCCGTGCGCGGCGCGGCGACGGCGGCGACCACCTGGTCGGCGTCGTTGAGCACCTTGTACTTCGCCGCATCCACGGGCACGTCCCGCACGCGAAGCGTCTTGCCGATGGCCAGCGCCGTGACGTCGAGCGCGAACTCTTCGACCATGTCGCCCGGCAAGCACTGCACCGTCAGCGTGCGCAGCACGTGCTCCAGGATGCCGCCTTCGTTCGCCACGCCCGTCGGAATGCCGACCAGCTTGACCGGCACGTCGATCTCGATCTTCCGGGTCATGGAGACCTCGTAGAAGTCCACGTGGATGACGCGGCCCGTCAGCGGGTGGTGCTGCATCGCCTTGAGCATCACCTTGAAGGGCTTGTCGTTGCCTTCCACCACCAGGTCCACGATCATGTTCTCGCTGCGGTGCGTCCGCAGCATCATCACGAAATCGTGCTCGTTGAGCTGGATATCCAGGCCCGGGCGCCCTTCGCCGTACACCACCGCCGGGAACCATCCCGTGCGGCGCAGGCGGCCGGCCGACGCGGTGCCCTTCGCTTCGCGCGTCTTGGCTGTCAGTTTCGTCTCTTTCATTGCGTTCTCCCTTGATGAATCTCGAACA
>CAZECJ010000133.1:0-8079 GCA_964510645.1 uncultured Verrucomicrobiota bacterium
GGCTTCGAGGCGCTCGCGGCAGAGGGTGAATTCGTGCAGGCAGAATTCGATGCGCTCGCTCGTGGTGCGCGCGACGAGCTTGTCTTCGAGCAGGTCGTTGGAGGCGGGCCAGAAGCCGTTGTGGGCGTAGGCGGATCCGCTGGGATACATCGGCAGGCCGTCGCGCACTTCGAGGTAGATGCCGTGGACGCCGGAATGGAGGTTGTCGCGCTCCATCTCGCCGATGGGCTTGTCGGAGCGGAAGCAGGTCTGGTGCGTGTGGGTGTGGCCGAAGAGGCCGTGGCCCTGCTCTTCGACGAGGGCGCGCAGCTCGGTGCGGTTCATGAAGGCGGTGGGATCGTTGCGTTCGATGGCGCGGTCCCATGCGTCGCGCGCGACGGGCAGCTCGCGCAAGTCGGCGTCCGGCACGGAGGCATCCGGCCGCCGGGGTCCGTCGTGCAGATAGGCGGTCGCCACGCCGAAGGACGCCTTCACGCCGTAGTCGCGCAGGATCGGCGCGGCGTGCACCCAGTTGTCGAGATAGCAGTCGTCGAAGGTGAGCGCGTAGGAAAGGTTCGGCGGTTCGGCGCCGCCCTTGACGTAGTCGATGGCCTGGTCGAGGGCAATGCTGTGCCAGCCGTGCGAGGCCAGCCACTCGAGGTGCGCGCGGAACTCCGCCGGGGTGATTCCACACACCGGGGAGATGTTGCGGTAGCACAAGATCGGGACGCTCGACTTCATTCCGGTTCCCTATCGTAGGGAAATCGCAGGCAAAGTATAGCCTATTGTGGCGCGGTTTCGCCTGCGGATTCGGCCGGGGATTCGCCGCCGCCGTGCTTGCGGATCAGGCGGGCGTCGCGGGTGCCTTCGTAGACGTCGAATTCCAGCAGGCGGCACTCGATGTCGCCGTTCCACATCGCCGTCCGGCGGGTGGGATGCAGGCCGATCTTGCGGCCCAGCGGGAGATTGCCGGTGAACACCGCGCCGCGCATGCCCTGGCACTTGGTCTTGAAGTAGGTGCCGATGGCTTCGTAGAGCGACACCAGGCGGTCCTCCAGCCCCATGCGCTCGCCGTACTCGGGGTTCATGACGATCAGCACCGGCGGCTTGGGCAGCGGCGTGTCGCGGAAATCGCAGGTATGGAACCGGATCAAGCCGTCCACGCCCGCCCGCCCGGCGTTTTCCCGCGCGCAGGCGATGGCTTGCGCATCCACGTCCGACGCCGCGATCCACGTGCGGGGCGCGGCGACGAATTGGGCCCGCGCCTCGGCCTTCAGGGTCCGCCAGGCTTCCGTATCCACGCCGTCCAGGCGCAGGAACGCGTAATCTTCCCGGTCGAGGCCGGGCGCGCGGTTCTGGACGATCCACGCGGCCTCGATGGCGAGCGTGCCGCTGCCGCACATCGGCCCGACGAACGCCTCGGCCGGGTTCTTGCCCCACTCCGTCGCCAGCACGATGCTGGCGGCCAGCGTCTCGCGCAGGGGCGCGACCCACCCGCGCCAGCGGTAGCCGCGGTGCGAGAGCGGCAGGCCGCTGGTATCGAGGAAAATCTGCGCCGACTGCTCTTTCCAGTAGAGCGCGACGCACGAGGCGCCTTCAGGCGTCGAGGTGGAATCGGGCCGCGCGCCCGTCTTCTCCACGAACCGGTCGGCGATGGCGTCCTTGCAGCGCAGCACGGCGAAGCGCGGATCGCGGATGGTCTCGTGCTGGGCCACGCCGTGCACGTGGAAAGGCGCGTCGCGCCGCAGCCAGTCTTCCCACGGCAGGCTCCGCACCGCCGCGTAGAGATCGTCGGCCGAGTCGATCTCGAAGCCGGCCACCTCGAACAGCACGCGGTTCGCCGTCCGCAGCCACAGGTTCAGGCGCATGGCGTCGTGCAGGTCGCCTTCGAGGCCCACGGACGTCGCCGAGACGTCTTGGGGCTCGTAGCCGAGCGTTTTCAGTTCGGTTTTCAGCACGTCGGCGCAGCCGCGCCCGCAGGTCGCCACGATCCAGGTCTTCTCGGTCCAATTCATGATTTCACGAGTCCATTCTGGCAAAACGCCGGCACACGCCACCGGCGGAAATAGGCGCGGTTGGGCCGGTCGCGGCGCCGCTCCAGCGCCTGCGGCGCCAGCGAAGGATGCCACAGGTGCATCGCGCGGGCTTCCGCGATCGCGCTCCGCGGCTCCACGCCGGCTTGGTAGAGCCGGCGCGCGAAATCGTCGTCTTCGTAGCCCCAGCCCTTGAAGTTCTCGTCGAATCCGTTCACGCGCTCGACGTCCTCGCGGAAGAGCGAAAAATGGCAGCCGATCAGCTTGGGCTTGTGCGCGCGCGCCAGATGCCAGCGCCGCCACGCCGCGTGCCGCGCGAACAGTTTCGCGGCGGCTTCCAGCTCGCGCCGGTCCGCCGACCGCCACGCCAGCTCCCAATCCGCTTCCGCGGGGGCGGGCACGGCCGCGAACAGCGCCCGCGTCGCGGCCTCGTCGAGGAGCGCGCGGTGGCCGCACAGGAGACGGCCCCGGTCGGCGTTCCGCTCGTGCACGGCCACGGCGTCGGGCAGCGGGACGATGTCGCAGTCCAGGAAAAGCAGGTAATCGCCGGTCGCGGCGCGGATGGCCAAGTTGCGCGCGGCGGCGAGGCGGTAGCCGTCCTTTTCCTGCCGCACGACCTTGGCGGGGATGCCGCAGGCGGGCAGCCAGCGGCCCAGCGCGGCGACGGTCGCCGCGTCGGAGCCGTCGTCGGCCACGACGAGTTCGTCGGGCACGCGCGTCTGCGCGGCGAGCGCCGCCGCCAGCAGGCGCAGATGGTCCGGCCGGTTGTAGATCGTGGTGACGACGCTGATCTTCATGCCGCGCCCGCCCGCGCCGGAAGCCGTCCCAAGGCCAGCGCCAAACCGATGAGGTAGAACAGCGACGCGCGGATGACGCTGTCCGGAAAATCCCCGATGCCGTAGACCAGGATATAGACCACGCCCACCAGCAGCAACGAGGGCAAGACGCGCACGCGCAACCGTTCCCGCCAGCCGCCGGCGGCCTGCCGGCCCGCCCGGGCGGAGAACCGCAGCAGCCGGCCGGCCAGCGCCAGCCAGCCCAGGCCCCACAGCGCGAAACCGACCGCGCCGCCCTGGAAGTACAGCATCAGCCAATAGCTGTGCGCGTGCGGATAGCGGACCGGCACCAGCGGCGCGCGCTGCTCCGGATTTTCATAGACCGCCTTCACGAACGCTTTTTTGCCGAAACCGTGGCCCCAGACGGGCCTTTGGTCCGCCAGCATCTTCGAATGCCCCCACGCCGTGTCGCGGTTGTTGAAGGTGCCCATCGTGCCGTCTTTGAAGCGCGGGTTGATGTGTTCCGCGGCCTGCCACAGGCCCCAGCCCACGAGCGCCGCCAGCGCCGCCGCCGCCAGCCGCGAGCGCCAGCCCGGCAGCAGGACGATCGGAAACGCCAGCGCCGCCACCGCGAAGACCGCCTGCGGACCGCGCGAGGCCAAGGCCAGCAGATAGACCAAATCCAGCGCGAGGCCGACGGCCAACAGCGCCTTCCGCGCCAGGCCCGGCGCGCCGGCCAGCCCGCGCGCGAGGAATACCAGCGCGCACAAGCCCGCCATCATGCTCGAGACGTTCGGATGCGTGTAGAGATACGGGTGGAAGTAGCGCGCCTCGGTCAGCAGCGTGGGCCAGCCCAACGCGCCGCACAGCCGGACCAGGTCCGCCGCCAGCGCCGCCGTCACCACGCCCGCGCTCGCCAGCAGCGCCGCCCAGATGCGGCTGGGCCGGTCGAAAATCGACGGCAGCGCCAGCACCGCCAGCGCCAGCGGCGCCGACTTGACCAGGTCGCGCACGCTGCCCGCCGGATAAAAGCTCCAGGCCGCCGACAGCACCGCCCACGCCGCGCCGCATCCAAACAGCGCGCCGGCCGGATTTTTCCAGGCCGCAACCGTTTTCTTCCCGTTCCCCAACGCCCAGAGACCTGCGCCCAGCAAAATAGCCGTGGAAATCCCGCTCGACGGATCGAACCAAAGCACGGCGGCGGCGGCCACCCCCAACGCCCAGCGGCAGAGGACGCCCCCCCCGCCCGCCGCTTCAATCCACTGGTTCCAACGTCCGCTCATATATTCCGTTGATTCTGCACCGTCGGAGCCGGTTCCATCAATCCCAAACTGGCGCGCCGATCCAGCGCCCGCCCGACGTTCGGCGCGGACGCCAGCAATTCTTTGGTGTAGGCATGGGCCGGGCGGGCCAGCACGTCCGCCGCTGGCCCGCGCTCGACCACTTCGCCCGCCTTCAGCACGAGCACGTCGTCGGCCATGTGGCGCATCACCGCCAAATCGTGCCCGATCAGCATCCAGGTAATGCCGCGCTTTTCCTGGAGCGATTTCAGCAAATTCAAGATCTGCGCCTGCACGGAAACGTCCAGCGCGCTGACCGGCTCGTCGGCCACCAGGAATTCCGCGCCGACGCACAGCGCGCGCGCCAGGTTCACGCGCTGCCGCTGGCCGCCGCTCAATTCGTGCGGAAACCGCTTCGCGTAGGCCGCATCCATCCCCACGGTCTCCAACCAGCGGGCCGTCTGGTCCGCCGCTTCGGCGCGCGTTTTCGCCAGCCCGTGCACCCGCAGCACCTCGGCCAAGGCCGCCCCGACCTTCAGGCGCGGATTCAGCGAACCCATGGGATCCTGGAACACCATCTGCGCCCGGCGCCGGAACGTCCAGCGCCCCGCGCGATCCAACCCGGCCACGTCCTGCCCGTCGAAGCGCACGCGCCCCGCGACGCCGTCCTCCAGCGCCAAAATCGCCCGCGCCAGCGAGCTTTTCCCGCTGCCGCTCTCGCCCACGATGCCGAGGCAGCGGCCGCGCGCGAGCGCGAACGACACGCCCTTGACCGCCGCGACGGTCCGGCGGCCCGCGCGGTAGGTCACGCGCAGATCTTCGACGTCCAGCAACGGCGCGCTCATGCCCAGCCGCCTTCCCCGCACGCCCAGCACGCCACCGCGCGGCCTGCGCCCGACGCCTTCAGCTCCGGCTCTTTCTCGCGGCAGGTTTCGCGCGCCAACGGGCAGCGCGGATGGAACCGGCAGCCCGCCGGGCGCCGGCCCAGCGGCGGCACCGAACCCTCGATGCCTTCCAGCCGCCCGCTCCCGTCGAGGCGCGGCAGCGCTTTCAGCAACCCCTTCACGTACGGATGCCGCGGATCCCGCAGCAGCTCCACCGGGCCGGATTCCACGATCCGCCCCGCGTACATCACGTGGACTTCGTCCGCGAGCTCCGCCACCACGCCCAGATTGTGCGTGATGAGAAGCACCGCCAGGTTTTCCAGCCGCTGCAGGTCGGCCAGCAGGCGCAGGATCTTCGCCTGCACCGTCACGTCCAGCGCCGTGGTCGGTTCATCCGCCACCAGCACGCGCGGGCGCCCCGCCAGCGCCATCGCCAGCATCGCCCGTTGCTGCATGCCCCCCGAAAGCTGGTGCGGATAGCTCGCCAAGACGCGCGCCGGATCGTCGAAGCCCACCGTGCGCAGCAGTTCCGCCATCCGCTCCGGCGCGCGGACGCGCTCCTCTTTCGGCAGCGTTTCGCGGATCTGGTTGCCGATGGTGAACACCGGATCTAGGCATTCGCCCGGATCCTGGAACACGTACGCCAGGCCGCGGCCCGGGCGGCATTCCACCCCGTCCGCCCAGCGGATCTCGCCGCGGTCCCGGTTCATTCCGCGCGGCAGCAGCCCGCCCAGCGCCGCCGCCGTAATGCTTTTTCCGCAGCCGCTCTCCCCCACCAGCGCCGTCGTGCGGCCCGCGCACAGGCGCAACTCCACCTCGCCCACCACCTCCAGGCGCCGGCCATCCTCCGCGAAATAGCCCACGCCCAGCCCCGCCGCCGTCAAGACGGCCTCGGTTCCGCCCTTGACGCGACCGTTCGAATCTGTTGGTTTCATGGACATGCACATTGAAGCACGAGTCACCGGTTTTATCGAAGAAAATTGTTACTTCGTCGCGAACCCCGCCACGCGCGAAACGGTCGTGATCGATCCGGGCGACGACGCCCCGCAGTTGCTGGCCCATCTCCGCGAGCAGAACGCCGTCGTCGTCGCCTATCTGCTCACCCACGGCCACGTCGACCACGTCACCGCCGTCGCGGCCCTGTGCGCCGTCCATCCCGCGCCCATCCATCTCCACCCCCTCGACGCCGCGTGGTGCTTCAGCCCGCGCAACAATCTCCCCGGTTTCTACGACGCCCCCGCTACGCCCGCGTGTCCGCTCGTGCCCGTCGCGGAAGGCACCGCGCTCGAACTCGCCGGCGCGCGCTGGTCCGTCGTCGATACTCCCGGCCACACCCCGGGCGGCATCTGCTGGAAACTCGACGGCGACCGCGCGCTCTTCACCGGCGACACCCTGTTCCGCGGCACCGCCGGCCGCACCGATCTGCCCGGCGGCGATGCCCGCGCCCTGACGCGCTCCCTCCGCAAGCTCGCCGCGCTCGACGGCGACTGGACCGTCTATCCCGGCCACGGCGACCCCACCACCCTCGCCCGCGAACGGCGCGACAACTACTTCATGCAGGCCTGAACGGCCCGCGTTGCGGGAAATCGCGGCTCAAACCCGCCCGTGGATCAGCCGCCAGGCCATGGAGCCCGGCGGCGGGATCTTCGGCAGATCGGCCGGATCGAACCAGCGCGCGGCGGACAGTTCCTCCGCCTGCAATTTCAGTTCGCCCGACTTCCATTGCGCGCGGAAGCCCACCATCAGCTGGTTCGGATACGGCCAGTGCTGGCTCCCCGCATATTGGACGTCGCCCACGTCGATGCCGGCTTCTTCCTTCACTTCGCGGCGCACGCAGTCTTCGAGCGATTCGCCCAGTTCGACGTAGCCCGCCAGGCAGGTCCACAGATCCGGAATGCGCTGCACGTGCTGCGCCAACAGGATCCGCCCCTCTTTTTCCACCCGCACGATCACCGCCGGCGCCAGGCTCGGATATTCCATGCGTCCGCATGCGGCGCAGGTCCGCGCCACCTCGGCCGAATGCTCTTCCATCGGTCCGCCGCACGCGCCGCAGAAGCGGTGCGCGGCGCGCCAGTTGAGCAGCCCCAGCGCGCGGCACGCGGTGGCCGCGTGCGGCGATTCCGCGCCGACCAGCGCGCGGACCCGCGCCCACTCGCACCCCGCCGGCGCGACGTCCGCCGCGCCCGCCAACCCGACGGCGCGGCAGCCCTGCGGCCGCACGGTGAAATCGTCCAGGACCGCGCGCGCCGCGGCCAGCTCCGCCAGCGCCGCCGCCCCCGCCGGCTCCAGCCCGCCGGCCTTCACCAGCAGCAGGCTGTCGCAAAACGCGTACGTGGCGCCGGCCGGATCCATCTCCGGATCAGCTTTCTTTTTTCCAGCGCGGCAGATTGTATTCCAGGATTTCCGTCAGGATGTCGCGGACGTTCTTCGTCAGCTTCCAGTCCGGATAATGCGCCTGGAACTTCGAGACGTCGCTCACCCACCAGATGTGGTCGCCGATGCGGTTCGTCTCGACGTAGGTCGTCTTCATCTTGCGGCCGGAAATTTCCTCGCACAGCGCGACGGCTTCCTGCATCGAGCAGTGGCTGAAGCGGCTGCCGCCCATGTTGTAGACCTCGCCCGGGCGCGGCGCGCGGTGGAACGCCTCGAACGACGCCACCAGATCCGCGCTGTGGATGTTGTCGCGCACCTGCTTGCCCTTGTAGCCGAAAATCTTGTACGCGCGCCCCGTCGCCGCGCACTTCATCAGGTACGCGAGGAATCCGTGCAGCTCCGCGCCCGAATGCCGCGGCCCCGTCAGGCAGCCGCCGCGGAAAACGCCCGTCTTCATGCCGAAATAGCGCCCGTACTCCTGCACCATGACGTCCGCCGCCACCTTCGACGCCCCGAAGAGCGAGTGCGTCGTCTGGTCGATGCTCATGGTCTCGTCGATGCCCTTGACCGCGTACGGCCCGCTCGCGCATTCCCAGCGCGTGTCTTTTTCCACCAGCGGCAGGCGGTTCGGCGTGTCGCCGTACACCTTGTTCGTCGAGGTGAAGATGAACGTGGCCTCCGGCGCGAACTGGCGCGTCGCCTCCAGCACGTTCAGCGTGCCCTGCGCGTTCACGCCGAAATCCGTGAACGGCTC
>CAZECJ010000134.1:0-7660 GCA_964510645.1 uncultured Verrucomicrobiota bacterium
GCGCCGGGAAATCTCGCTGTCGCGGCAGGCCAACGAAGACCGCAAGCGCGAACAGGTCGAAAAGTTCATTGAGCGGTTCCGGGCCAAGAACACGATGTCTTCGCGCGTGCAGAGCCGGATCAAGATGCTGGAGAAGCTGGAACGCACCGAAGTGGTCGAAGTCGCGCGCGGGCGCGGCCATTTCCGGCTGGCGAAGCCGCCCCATTGCGGCCAGGAAGTGCTGCGGTGCGAGGGCGTCGGGTTTGGCTACGAAGAGGGGAAGTGGATTTTCCAAGGCGTGGACCTGGCGGTGCAGAAGGGCGAGAAACTGGCGGTGGTGGGACCCAACGGCGCGGGCAAGACGACGCTTCTGCGCGTGATGGCGGGACAGCTGGCGCCTGGGGAGGGCAAACGCACGATCGGGCATCTGGTGGTGCCGGGCTACCAGAGCCAGGAAACGGCCGACACGATGGACCGCACGCGGAGCTGTCTCGAAACCCTGAAAGCCGTCGCGCCGGACGCCAACGAAAAGGAAATCCGCACCCTGCTCGGCGGGTTTGGATTTTCCGGCGAGGCGGCCGAAAAGCGCGTGGAGGTGCTCTCCGGCGGCGAACGCATCCGGCTGGCGTTCGCGCGCATCCTGATCCGCCCGCCGAATCTGTTGCTGCTGGACGAGCCGACGACGCATCTGGACGTGGAAAGCCGCGAGGCATTGCAAGAGGCGATCGGCGCCTACGACGGCACGGTCGTGCTGGTCTCGCATGACGTGGCCTTCGTGCGGGCGGTGGCGGGCGGCATCATCGCGGTCGCGCCCGGCGGCGGCGGCGTGCGGCGATTCTCGGGCGGCTACGACTACTATCGCGAGAAAATCGCGCAGGAGGCGGCCGGAATCGAAGGCAGCTCCGAGCCCGAGAAAAACGTCGATGAAGCGAAGGCGGCGCGCGCGGAAGCTTTTCGCGACCGCAAGGTCCTGAAGAACGAACTTCGGCGCGTGGAACGGGAAGTCGCCGCCTTGGAAAAGGACATTCCGACGCTGGAACAGGAACAATCCTCTCTTTACCAGCAACTTGCTTCAGCAGATTTTCCGCCGGACGACCGGGCGGCGGCCGGCCGCCGCCTCGCCGAAGTCGAAGCAACCTTGCGCGCCAAACTGGCTGCCTGGGAAGCGGCGGGAAGCCGTCGGGATGAACTGGCGGGTCAAATTCAAGAAGGCAAACTGACCGGAAACTGAAGAAAAATTCAGGCAATTTATTAGGATTACGTTTGACCCCTGGTAACATTGGGAGATAGGCTTTGCCCATATGAATATTTCCAAGGGTTTACTGTGTGCCTTGCTTGGAATCGCCCTCTGGAGCGGGGTCATGCCCGCCGAGGCCATTCCGCTGCGCATCGCGACCTGGAACGTGCTGCATGGCGTGGATACGGATCACGACCATGCCACGAATCCCAACGAGGACTATGCCGCCGTGACGGCCATCGTCGCGCGCGTGCAGCCGGATATCATCTGCTTCCAGGAACTGACCAGCACCGACAAGGCGGATTGGCTGACGGCCGCCGCCACGATGGGCTATCCGTACTACGCGATTCCCACCAACGGCGGATATTTCTCGGGCGGCCTCCTGCCGGGCATCTGGAGCAAATATCCTCTCACGAACGTGGTTCAGATCAAGGAAACCAACCTCGACGCCACGGCCAAGATGTTCACGCGCTGGCCGCTCCATGCGGAAGTCCAGGTGCCCGGGGCGCTCCAGCCGTTTCACGTGTTCGTGGTGCACAACAAATCCAGCACGCTCGACACGGAAAGCCGCCTGTGGCGGGCCTTGGAAATCTACCGGACGGCCAACTGGATCACGAACTGGATGGCGAATTACCCGTTGGATTCGGAATTCGCGATCATGGGCGACTGGAACGACTCGATCGAAGGCAGCGTGGGGCTCGGGCAAACGGCGACCTTCGCGTGGAGCTACTACACCAACCACCAGCCGTCGATGGGCAATCTCACCTACGATTTCATCGCCGGCTCCGACATCCCGTGGACGACGAATTCCGCCTGGACGCTGCCGTACAAACTCTATCCCGTCGAGCGCTTGACGAATGCGGGGATGAGCGAAGTCGCGGCGAGCCACACGGGCGGCACCAACACGTGGACGCACGACAACAACGCGCCGGCCGACACCAACGGATACCGGCTGGACTACATCCTGTTCAGCGACGAGATCGTGAACAACGCCTACGGGCCTCCGGCGGGCGAAGTGTATTCGTCGCGCGGCGACTTCGACAGCGGCGGGGCGGGGCTGGCGAAATACGGATCGCCGTTGGCGGCGGGCATCGCCCCGCAGGCCTCGGACCATCGCATGGTGTTCGCCGATTTCAACCTGATCGACGAAGTGGGCGGCATCACGCCGGTCGGCATCATCAGCGAACTCGTGGACCATCCGACCAGCACCAACGGCAACTACGTGGAGATCTGCAACACCGGCATCGGCACGCTGGACCTGTCGGCCTACAAGGTGGCGCTGTATTTCGACAAGAACCGGACCGCGGCCACGAACATCCCGCTCGGCGGAACCTTGGATTCGGGCGAGGTCTACACGTTGGCGACGTCGACGAACTTCTATTCCCAGATATATGCCGGCAAGACGGCGAACAAGCAAAGCGCGCTGATTGGCCAGCTCAACGGCAACGACGTGGTCGTCCTGCTGCGGTCCAACAAGACGTCGGACGTCTACGGCAAGATCCGGTCGGATCCGGTGGGCTGGGGCTACACCAACCGGACCGCGGCGCGCATACAGGGCATCAGCGATCCGCTGACCGTGTGGACCAACGACGAATGGACGATCACGCTCGGGACGAACGCGGCGACCCCCGGCGCCCACGCATCGATGCCGCCGGCCGCCGTTTCCCTGGCGGGCACCGGCCTCGATCCCTTCGCGCCCAAGGCGACGAACGCCTTCGCCATCAAGACCAGCCTTTTCCGCAACCGGGCCGCCACCAACCTGGCGGCGCTGGCCCGCTATCGCATCTCGGGCGGCAACTGGGTCACGAACGCGATGACCAATTCCAGCGGCTACGTCTGGCAGACGGCGCCGATGAACCCGGGCCCGAGCGGCGGCGACGTGATGGAGTACGGCGTCCAGATTTTCTTCTACGACGCCAACTATGGGACGCCGAGCACGAACAGCCCGAAGATCTCGGCGACCAACGTCTACACGTTCCCGGCGGGCACGGGCACGACCGCGCGCATCCGGCCGCTGTTCAACGAGGTGCAGGCCAATCCGAACGGGACGGACACCAACGAGTTCGTGGAACTGATCGCGCCGGCGGGGACCAATCTGGTCGGCTATACGATCAAGCAGTTCAACGGAGCGACGAACATCGATAACGCGATGTGGGCGTATACCTTCCCGTCCCACGTGGTGCCGGACGACGGAATCCTCGATTTCGGGAGCAACCACCTGGGTTTCGTGGTGCTCAGCACGAATGCCGGGATGGTGCCGAACACCGATCTGGTCTGGACCCACACGCTCAACAACGGGCCCAACGCCCTGATCCTGTACGATCCGGCGACCAACGTCGTGGATGCGGTGGTGTGGCTGTCGGCCACGAACGACGCGTTCGACACCGACGTGGACGACCCCGGAAACGTCTCGCGCATCGTGCCCAGCGGCAGCCCCAGCTATTTGCACAACGCCGGAGTCGATCAGCCCACCGATTTCTGTCCGCAGGCGCCCAACAACGTGCTGATGTCCACGGGCACCTGGTATTCCGCCTTGGCGACGCCGGGGGCGCTGAACGCCGAACAGACCAATTCCTTCCTGTTTGTTGCGCGCCTCGATCTCGACCAGGACGGCGTGCTGGACGACGAAGACAACTGCGCCAGCTACAACCCCACGCAGATCGACACCGACGGCGACGGCCAGGGCGATGAATGCGACGACGACATCGACGGCGACGGCGTTCTCAATGCTTCGGACAACTGCCCGTACGAAGCCAACGCCACCCAGGCCGACATGGACTACGACGGCCAGGGCGACGCCTGCGACGACGACATCGACGGCGACGGGCTTGCGAACGAGGACGATGCGGATCCCTACACGCCGACCACGCAGGTCTTCAACTTCGAGTCGCCGACCAATCTGGCCAAGACCGTCTATTCGTCCCTGACGCCGGAATTCATCGCGAACCGCAACTGGGTGCTGTCCAACGCGGTGATCAGTTCCTCGGCGAGCGATTTGACCAACGGATTGAAATCCCTCCGGCTCCGCGCTCCCGGCGAATTCATCCTGCAGGGGATGCTGACCAACGGCATCGGGCCGTTCTCGTTCAACTATGGCCGCTACGGCGCGGACGCCGGGGTCGCGATCGAGGCGCAATACAAGAAAGGCACCAACGATTGGACGAGCATCGCGACCGTTTCCAGCGCGGGCGTCACCAATTGGACGGCCTATTCGACCACGGCGAACGTGCTGGGTCCCGTGGAGTTCCGCTTCGTCTGCTCCGGCGCGACGGACCTCCGGGCCAACGTGGACGACGTCGTGATCGCCGAATACACGCTGCCCGACGAGCCGGTCGATGCCCTGTGCGCCTTGGTGGCCACCAACGAAGCGACCTACGACGGCTATGCCCATCCCAACGAATTCATCGTGTATCCGGAAGGGATCGACTATTCGGTGGAATACACGCTGGCCTCCGTCCCGACCAACCCGGTCGGCGTCGGCACCTATACCGCGACCGTGACGATCCCCGACGTCGGACTCGTCACGGGCGGCACCTTTGTCTTCACCGATTCCGTGGTCATCGCGCAGGGCGCGGCCGCCTGCGCGCTGGACGCACCAGTGGCCGCCGCCTTCGACGGGCTGCGGCACACGAACACGTTCGCGGTTACGCCGGGCCTGGCTTGGTCGGTGGCCTATGCCCCGACGAATCCGGTGGAGCCGGGAATCTACGCCGCGACGGTCGTCGTGGCCGGCAACGCCAACGCGACGGGCGGCACCTTCGTCTTCACGAACGCCGTGGCCATCTCCCAGGCGCTGGCGACCTGCTCGATGGGGCCGTACGTGACCACCAACTACGACGGCGCGGTCCACAGCAACGTGTTCACGGTGACCACCGGCCTGGCTTGGTCGGTGAGCTATGCGCCCCAGCACCCGCCCGTGAACGCGGGCATCTACGGCGCGACGGTGGCCGTTACGGGCGACGTCCATTACGCCGGCGGCACCTTCGATTTTCCCAATGCGGTGACGATCCTGTCCACCAATCAGGATGCGCGGACCGTGGCGACGAACGCCGCCGTCATCAATTTCGAGAGCCCCTACGTGCCGGACTATGCTTCCTACGGGCCGCACACCAACGTCCTGTGCGCGAACAGCCCCTCCAGCTGGTTCCTGCTGAATGCCACCCGGGGCAATCTGTCCAACGACGTGAAGAACGGCAGCTATGCGCTGCGCCTGGTCTACGTCGGCGCCGCGGCGACCACCAACGGCGTCCTGCAAAGCCTGGGGCCGTTCGCCGGCATCCATTCCGTGGCGTTCAACTATGCGATGTACGGCGCCGACTCCACGGCGACGCTGGGTCTGCAGACCAGCGTCGATGGCCGCGATTGGACGAGCCACACGAATCTGGTTGTCACCAACCAGTTGGCTTTCGCCGCCTACTCCAACACCTTGGCGTTGACGAAGGCGCGGTATCTGCGTTTCCAGCTGGTGGGCGGCTCCGCCCAGCAGCGCCTGAACCTCGACGACGTCGTGGTAATGCCCTATGCGGCCTTGCCGGCGACCGTCGCGCTGGGCAGCCTGGCGCAGACCTACGATGCATATCCCAAACGCGCAACCGCCACGACGGTTCCGGCGGGACTGGCCGTGGCGTTCACCTACAACGGCGCGACCAATCCCCCGGTCGCCACCGGCAGCTATACGGTCGTGGGAACCGTGGTCGCTCCGGAATACGCGGGTTCCGCCACGGGCACGCTGACCATTTCCCAAGGCAATTTCGCGCCATGGTTCAACGCGCCGGGAGTGCAAACCGCCCTCGTGGGCATCGCGACGTCCTTCGTCGCCAGCGCCAACGGTTCTCCGACGCCCTCGTTGGCGTTGCAAAGCACGACGGCTTCGACGGGCTACGTCTTCACGGCGGGAACGGGCCTGCTGGTCTACGTGCCCTCGCAGGCGGATTTGGGCGTCCGCACCTTCACGTTCACCGCCAGCAACAGCCTCGGCGTGGCGACGCAGACGGTGACCGTCGGCGTGAGCCAGGGCCCGCCCGCCGCCCCGGCGGCGATCTGGGCCAGCGCCACGAATAATTCCGGCTTCACGGCGGTCTGGAGTTCCGTGGCCAATGCGACCGGCTACCGGCTCGACGTGGCCACGAGCGAGCTCTTCGACGGCAGCGTGGCCGGCCAGTTCATGCGCGCCAACAACCCCGCCACCAACGCCGCGCCGCCGGCGGATTGGAGCTACGGCATTTCCGGATCGAGCAGCATCTATTTGATCCTGGGCTATGCCACGAATTTCGTGATTTCCGAGGCGTTCTCCACGCTGGGGTACACCAACCTGACGGTCGATTTCCGGGCGCGCACCTACGGCGGCACGACGAAATCGAATATCGCGGTTTCCCTTTCGACCAACGACGGCGCCACTTGGACGGCGCTCGCCACGGTCAACCCGCCGAACGGCTCGACGTGGGCGGCGATCCCGACGATCACCAATACGGCGAATCTGGGCTTTGCCCGGACCCGGATCCGCTGGCAGGCGCCGGATGCCGGCGGCAACGTCGGCGTGGGCATTTCGAATCTGGTCGTGCAAGGCTGGAGCGTGGCGGCGGCGCCGGCCTATGTGCCGGGATATTCGCACTTGATTGTTTCGGGAACGATCCAGGACGTCGAGGGATTGTCGTCCGGCGCAAGTCATTACTTCCGCGTCCGGGCGGTTTCCGCCGGCGGCACCGGTCCGGATTCCGCGACGGCGGCCGTGACGACCAAGACGGGCACGCCTCCGATGCTGGATCCCATCGACGCACAAACGGCGACCGTGGCCGTGGACTTCGTCTACACGGTCGCGGCCATGCCCACGGAATCCGATCCGCTGACCTACGCCTGCACCAGCGCAGTCAGCGAGAGCGCCTGGCTGTTCGACACAAACAGCGGCTACTTCTACTTCTGGCCCTCCACGAACCAGATCGGCGAAAACGTATTCGTCTTCACGGCGCGGGACAAGGACGGCGACAGTTCGCCGGCAGCCATGACCGTGACGGTGGGCACGACGCCGTTCCAAGACTGGGTGATGGGGCAGGGCGAGGACCCCGGCAGCGCGAACTACGCGACGAATGCCGATGTCGACGGCGATGGCATGAATACGTGGCAGGAGTATCTGGCCGATACCGATCCGGCCGTTTCCGGGAGCGTGTTGCGCCTCACGGGAACCTACAGCATCGCCAGCGCCAGCAACGCCACCGGCTGGGTCCACTTGAGATTTCCGGCCAGCACCGCGCGCTACTACCAGCTGGAGTATTCGACCAACCTTTTCAGTCCCACCATCTTAAGCAATTTGGGGTGGGGAGTTCCCGGCATGGCCATCACCAACTCTGCGTCGGGAATCTGGTACGGACGCATCCGCTCTCTCTTGACCGCTCCCTAGAGCGTATTAAATAATCTCATAGCCGCATGAAGCAAACCAACCGGCGGCAT
>CAZECJ010000135.1:0-7615 GCA_964510645.1 uncultured Verrucomicrobiota bacterium
CACGGCGCGGGCACCGTCGTCCTCAGCGAGGGCGTCAAGATGCTTCAAATCCCGCTCTGGCGCAGCTATTTTGCAGGCACCATCCTGCTGGGCATCGCCCCCTGCACCGCCATGGTGCTGGTCTGGGGGTATCTGGCCCGCGGCAACGACGGCCTCACCCTCGTCATGGTGGCCATCAATTCGCTGACGATGCTCCTGCTCTACGGCGTGCTCGGCGGGTTCCTCCTCGGCGTCGGCCGCCTCCCCGTTCCGTGGCAGGCCCTGCTGCTCTCCATCGCCATCTACGTGGCCCTACCGCTCGTCGCCGGATATCTCTCTCGCAAGTGGATCCTCGCGACCAAGGGCGAAACGTGGTTCAAGGAAAAGTTCCTGCACGTGCTCACGCCGGTTTCGATCCTGGCCCTGCTGGCCACGCTGGTGCTGCTGTTCAGCTTCAAGGGCAATGTCATCCTGGGCCAGCCGTTGACGATTCTGTGGATCGCGATTCCGCTGTTCATCCAGACGATGCTGATCTTCTGGCTGGGGTACTGGTGGGCAAAATTGCTGAAACTGCCTTACGCCGACGCCGCCCCCGCCGCGATGATCGGTGCCTCCAACCACTTCGAGGTCGCCATCGCCACCGCCACCATGCTCTTCGGCCTCTCCTCCGGCGCCGCGCTGGCCACCGTGGTCGGTGTGTTGATCGAGGTGCCCGTCATGCTCTGGCTCGTCCGCATCTGCACCCGCACGCAACACTGGTTTTCGCAAGCCGAAGCCTGACCGTTTCTCGCGCAGGGAAACTGGCGCGCCTGGCAGGACTCGAACCTGCGACCGCCGGATTAGAAATCCGATGCTCTATCCAACTGAGCTACAGGCGCGTATCGGCAGGAACCATACAAAACCCCGCGGCGGTTTTCAAAGTTTACTTCCCGCGCGCATTGGGCTATTCAAACGCCCATGAATGTCGCATCCGGCATTGCTTCGGACTGGTTCCCGCGCGCGGCGGAATCCGAACGCCGCGCAAAACCTTTCCCCTGCGGCGTCTGCGAGCCGCCGCTCGCCCCCGCCGCGCCCTTCACCGAACGCCATTTGCAGTGCGTCTGGGCGGACGACCGCCTGCGGCCGCAAACGCTCGTCACCGCCGCGGGCGAACGCGTGCAGGTCGAGCATCCCGGGGAATGGAACACCGGCCCCGGCCCCGATTTCCTGAACGCCGCGCTGCGCGTCGGCCCCGAACTGCGCCGCATCGTCGGCGACGTCGAAATCCACGTCCGCCCCGCCGACTGGCAACGGCACCGGCACGCCGGCGATCCGCGCTACCGCCGCGTCTGCGCGCACGTGGCGTTCTATCCCGGCACGCTGCCCGCCGCCGAATTGCCCGCCGGCGCGCTGCAGATCGCGCTGCGCCCCGCGCTGGACGCCCTCCCCGATTTCTCGTTCGACAACATCGACTTGATGGCCTACCCCGTCGCCGCTCGCGCGACCCCGCCGCCCTGCCGCGCCGCCATGGGACGCCTTTCTCCGCCCCAACGCGGCGCCGTGCTGGACGCCGCCGGCGAATCCCGCTTGCGCCGCCGCGCGGAACTCCTGCAATCCGCCATGCTCGACCGCGGTCCGGCCCAAGTCATCTACGAGGAGGTCATGGCCGCCCTCGGCTTCCGCCCCAACAAGGCACCCTTCCGCCGCCTCGCGCGGTTGCTGCCGCTCGACCGCCTGCGCGAAAAATCCGTCGGCGATCCCGTCCGCGCCTATGCCCTCCTGATGGGCATCGCTTCGCTCCTGCCCGATCCCTCCTCCCGCCGCGCGTGGGACGACGAAACCAAAGCGTTCCTCCGCCGCGGCTGGGACGCGTGGTGGCCGCTGTCCGACGAATTCCTCGCCCACCGCATCCCGCGCGCCGATTGGGCCAAAACCGGCCTCCGCCCCGCCAACCGCCCCGAACGGCGCCTGATGGCCGCCGCGATGCTCTTCGCCCCCGCGCCCAGCCTGCCCGAACGCCTCGCGGCGATCGCCCAGAATCCGCGCGGCGTCGACGCCGATTCGCTGCTCGCGCTTTTCGATCTGCCCGACGCGCCGTATTGGGCCCGGCGGCTTTCCTTCTCTTCCGCGCCGACAAAAGACCCGGTCGCCCTCGTCGGCCAATCCCGCGCGCAGGCCATCCTCGTGAATCTGCTCCTGCCCGCGTTTGCCGCGATGGGCGCGCCCTCCGAGGCTTGGAAATCGCTTCTCGGCGATCTGCCCGCCGAGGAATCCAACGAGTTGATCCAGCAAACCGCCCTGCGCCTGTTCGGACAGGACCACTCTCCGCGGTTATATCGTTCCGGCCTGCGCCGCCAAGGCCTCATCCAGATCCACCACGACTACTGCCTCGGCGACCGCTCCCTTTGCGCCGCTTGCCCGTTCCCTCAGGCTCTGGAGTCCTGCGCGCCATGAAAAACACTCCCCTCCGCGTCTACGCCCACCGGTTTTCGTTTCCGCCCGAAGCGGAGGACGAAAACCACCACGTGAACAACGTCGAATACGTCCGCATGCTGCAGGAGTCCGCCATCGCCCACACGCGGCAGAACGGCTGGGCGCCGGAAGAGCTGCACGAGCGCGGCTGGACCTGGGTCGTGCGCTCGCACTTCATCGAATATCTCCAGCCCTGCCAGGCCGGCGAAGAAATCGTGATCCACACCTGGGTCGCGAACTTCAAGAAAATCCGCTCGCTGCGCAAGTATCGCTTCGTGCGCGTCGCCGACGGCGCGGTCCTCGCCAACGCGCAGACGGACTGGGTCTTCCTGGATTTCCACCAAGGCCGGCCCATGGCCATCCCGCCGGAAGTTTTATCCGCCTACGTCGTGGTGCCGGAAAACGAGGAGCGGAATATCCAATAACCAATGTCCAATATCCAACCGATCAAGTGAACAGCCCGGCTGTTTCCTTGGAAATTGGTCATTGGATATTGGTTATTGGATATTGAGCTTTTCAGCTCTTGTCCTTCTGCCGGATCTCGACGCGCCGGATCTTGCCGCTGATCGTCTTGGGCAGTTCCGTCACGAACTCGACCACGCGCGGATACTTGTAGGGCGCCGTCACTTTCTTCACGTGGTTCTGCAACTCGTGCTTCAGCTCGTCGGACGCCGCGTAGCCCTTGGCCAGCACGACGGTCGCCTTGACGATCTGTCCGCGCTCTTCGTCGGGCACGCCCGTCACCGCGCATTCCATCACCGACGGATGCTCCATCAGCGCGCTTTCGACCTCGAACGGCCCGATGCGGTAGCCGCTGCTCTTGATCAGGTCGTCGTCGCGGCCGACGTACCACATGTAGCCGTCTTCGTCCTGCCACGCCACGTCGCCCGTGTGGTAGACCCCGCCGCGCAGGCAACGCGCGTTTCCCTCCGGATCGCGGTGGTAGCCCAGGAACATCCCCAGCGGCCGGCCGCGGTCCATCGGAATCACGATTTCGCCCTGCTCGCCCGCGTCGCACGGCGTCCCGTCGGGCCGAGCCAGGAACATGCGGTAGAGCGGCGACGGCTTGCCCATCGAGCCGGGCTTGGGCTCCATGCCGACATAGTTTCCGACGCCCACCGTCATCTCGGTCTGCCCGTAAGCCTCCATCAGCTTGAGGCCCGTGGCCTTCCGGAACTGCTCGTAGACTTCCGGATTCAGCGGTTCGCCCGCCACCACCGCGTATTCCAGCCGGCTGAAGTCGTACTTGCTCAGATCCTCCTTGATGAGGAAGCGGTAGACCGTCGGCGGCGCGCAGAACGTCGTCACGCCGTATTTCGCGCACACCTCGAGCGTCTTGGTGGCCGAGAATTTGTCGTAGTCGTGCACGAACACGGCGCTGCCGCTGATCCACTGGCCGTAGAGCTTGCCCCACATGGATTTCGCCCAGCCCGTGTCGGCCACCGTGTAGTGCAGTCCCCCGTCGCGCACGTTCTGCCAGAATTTGGCCGTGACGATGTGCCCCAGCGGATAGGTGAAATCGTGCACCACCATCTTCGGCTGCCCCGTCGTGCCCGACGAGAAATAGATCAGCATCGTGTCGGAGTTCCGCGTCGCCTCCGCGCCCGCCGGCCGCGTCCAGCGGCCGTCCGCCGCCGCCATCTCCGCCGTGAAATCGAACCAGCCGGCGCGCGCGCCGGCCAACTTCATCTTCACGATGGGCGTTCCCGGCGTCTTCGCCGCCGCCTGGTCGATGGCCGCCTCCAGCGCCGCATCGGGCACCGTGACCACCAGGCGGATGTTCGCCCGTTCGAAGCGATAGGCCAAATCGTGTTCCTTCAGCATATGCGTCGCCGGCACGCCGATCGCGCCGAGCTTGTGCAGCCCCATCAGGCAGTGCCAGAACTCCAGCCGCCCCTTCAGGATCAGCAGCACCGCATCGCCCTTGCGGATGCCGTGCTTTTTGAACGTCTGCGCCGCACGGTCGCTCCCCGCCTTCAGGTCGGCGAAGGTCACGATCTTTTCGACGCCTTCGTCGTTGCACCAGACCATCGCCCGCCGCGCCGGCTCGCTCGCGGCATAGGCATCCACGACGTCGTAGGCGAAATTGAAATTCTCCGGCACCCGGATCTCCAGCTGGTCCCGGAAATCCTCGTAGGACGAAAATTCCGTCCGGTTCACGAACTGCTTGAGCATCGCCATGGCGTCTTCTCCGCGCTTCAGAGGATCATGGCCAGAAACCGCGCCGGCTTGCCGTCCAGCGCCTGCATCGAATGGCCGTGGTTGGAATCGAAATAGACGCAATCGCCCGTCTCCAGCGTCAGTTCGTTGCCGTGGATGCGCACGAGCATGCGCCCTTCGAGCATGTAGTCGAACTCCTGCCCGGGATGCGAATTCGCGTGCGCGCCCGATTCGCCCGCGTCCGCCGGCACCGTCACCTCGAACACGTCGGCCTGGCGCCCGACGAAATTCGCCGCCAGATTCCGATACTGGTAGTCCTTGCGCCGCTCGACCGTTACGCCGCCGCCCCGGCGCGTGACGCTGAACACCTTCATGCGCGGAGCCTGGCCCGTCAACAATTCCGTCAGGTCGGTTTTCAACAAATGCGCCGCGTCGTGCAGCGCGCTGGCCGGGATGTCGGCGTTCCCCGCCTCGAAGGCCAGGTATTCCGCCGGCGAGACCCGCAGCGTCGCCGCCATCTTTTCCGCCGATATGCCTTCGATCTCCCGCAGCTCCTTCAGCCGCGAGGCGATGTCTTTCCGTTGCTCCGCCATGGCCTCTGCTCCTTTCGGAAAATTCCGCGAGACATGATGCTCCCAAAAAACCGCCCGCGCCAGCGTTTTTCGCGCGGGCGCGGGCTTCCCTCCTCAACGTCAATCCGCCAGCAGCCGCACCAGCGCCTTGGCCAACGGATGATCCGTCGGCTCCAGCAGGAGCCAGTCCCCCGCGCGCCGCGCCAGGCCCGACCGCGCCAACCCCGCCATGTGCGGACCGGCGGAGGTCGACGCCATGTCCATGGCCGCCGGCAAATCCCGGCACTTCCGCGGAGCTTGCCGCAACGCCTTGGCGATCGAAATCCTTCGCGGATGCGACAGCCCCTGCGCGATGCGGACGATATCCACATCCCGGTCTTCCGGATAATCCGTCAGGGCGGTCCGCAGCGCCCGCAACAGAGGTGCCGCCGACGCGACCTGCGGGTCCGCCCCAAAACGATAATACACGAACGATCCGCGCCGTTCCGCTTGCAACAGCCCCCGCGACTGGATCCGGCGCAGTTCCTGACTGGCGTCCGACAAGCCAATACCCGTCGCGCGCGCCAACTCGGACACGGTGCGGCCGGGATGCTCGTGCAACTGCCGCAACAATTTGACTCGCGTGGCGCCCGCCAGCATGCGGCAGGTGCGCCACAAACTGGGATTCAACGGCGGAGAATCGGATTTTGCTTTCATGGCTGGACTTTATAAAGTCTCGTTTATCCGTGCAAATGAATTTACGGGCATCACGAATTCGAGTCCATTAATTGAACAGATTATGATGCAGAATATAGCGGGACTTTATAAAGTCCAGTCATATGTGTATCTGATCGGGATTTTAGGTCCCCGTCTCCTCGGACGCCGCCGAACCGGCGCGCAACCGCGCGCGCCGGGATCGCGCCACCGCAAAACCGCCGCGGCGAATCTAGGTCTCGCGTTCGCCCCGGGCCATGATGACCTTGCCCGTGCGGACGAGCTCGATGATCTTGTACTTGCGCATCAGATCCACCATCGCGTCGAGCTTCTCGGAGCTGCCCGTCGCTTCCAACACGATGGAATTCTCGGACAGATCCACCGTTTTGGCGCGGAAATGATCGGCGATCTGCAGGACTTCGCCGCGCTGGTGGCTGTCCACCGCCACCTTCACCAGCGCCAGCTCGCGCGCCACCACCTCTTCGTCGGTGTGTTCGCGGCACGCCAGCACGTCCACCAGCTTGGAGCACTGCATGATGACCTGCTCCAGGCCGGCCTCGTCGCCCTTGGCCGTGATGGTCATGCGCGAGAAGTCGCCCGTCGCGCCCGCGGACACCACGAGGCTCTCGATGTTGAAGCCCCGTCGCGAAAACGTCTGCGCGATGCGCGCCAGCGCGCCGGGACGGTTCGCCACGTAGATGCTCAGGTTGTGGGCCGATGCTTCCTTGTTCATGTTCGTTTCCCTTCCGTTCACGCGTGGCTCGGACCGGCTTTCGCCGGGCTGTTCTTGCGGCCCGCCGGACGCCCCGGCTTGCGCCGCGGATGGCACAGCACGGTATCTTCCAGCGGCTTGCCGGGCGGCACCATCGGGTACACTTCCTCGTGCTGCACCACTTCCACGTTCACCAGCGCCGGCCCCGGATGGTCCAGCGCCTTCTTCAGCACCTTCGGAATGTCCGCCGCCCGCTTGAGGTTCAGGCCGAGGATCCCGTACGACTTGGCCAGCGCCACGAAATCCGGATTGCCTTCCAGATCCACGCCGCTGTAGCGCTCGTCGTAGAACATGTCCTGCCACTGGCGCACCATGCCCAGATAGTGGTTGTTCATCAGGATGATCTTCACCGGCAGCTTGTGGATCGCCGCCGTCGCCAGCTCGTTCATCGTCATCTGGAAGCCGCCGTCGCCCACGATCGCGATCACCGTCTCGCCCGGCCGCCCGAACTGCGCGCCGATGGCCGCCGGCAGGCCGAAGCCCATGGTGCCCGCGCCGCCCGACGAAATGAACTGCCACGGCTTGTCGCAATGGTAGAACTGCCAGGCCCACATCTGGTGCTGGCCCACGTCGGTGGTCATGATCGCCTTGCCGCCCGTCAGCTTGTTCAGCGCGTCGATGACCTGCGGCGGATGCAGCCCGCCCTTCTTCGCGTAGCCCATCGGCCACTTCTTCTTGAAGCCCTCGATCCGCTTCAGCCAGTCGGCCGTGTCGCCCCTCTTCACCCGCGGCAGCAGGTCCTGCAGCACCGTCTTCGCGTCGCCGCGGCAGCGGATGTCCGGCCGGATCAGCTTGCCGAATTCCGCCGCGTCGATGTCGATATGGATCTTCACCGCGTTCTTGCAGAACAGGCTCGGCACGCCCAAAATGCGGTCGTCGAGCCGCGCGCCCACGGAAATCATCAGGTCGCACTCCACCACCGCGCGGTTCGCGTAGGCCGTCCCGTGCATGCCCAGCCCTTCGAGGCTCAGCTGGTGCGAATCCGGGA
>CAZECJ010000136.1:0-7545 GCA_964510645.1 uncultured Verrucomicrobiota bacterium
AGGTGATCGCGCTGCGGCAGACGGCGGTGTTGACCATGGCCGGATCGAACGCGAAACAGCCCGTCTCCGCCTTGATGCGGCTCAGGTTCAGGGCGCGCTCGCCCAGCGTGCCTTCCATCACGTCCAACTCGATGGCCTTGCCGTCCACGGTCAGGACCGCTTTGTCGTTCTTCTTTTTCTGGTTCATGGGCTCCGCTCCGTTTTCCTCGACCTCGTCCGAAAAGCAAAACACCTCGTCGCGCGAGCGCGGCGGGGTGTTTATCTAGGAGCCGGACGGCTCCGTTTGCGGCGTGAAACTCCGCGCGACCTCACGCCTTCTTGGTGGCCTTGCCCGCCTTGACGACCTTGCCGGCCTTGATGCAGGACGTGCACACCGTCATCGTTTTCACGGTGCCGCCCACGCGGGCGCGCAGCTTCTGCAGATTAGCCTTGAAGACGCGCTTGGTCACCGCCGTGGTGTGCAAGCCGATGCCGCCCTTTTTCTTGGCCAAGCCGTGGCGTACGATCCGGGACCCGCTCGACGTGCCTTTTCCGCAAATTTGACAGACTGTAGACATTCTTCTCTCCTCGTAAAAAGTGCGCGAACTATAAGCCCCCGCCCCGTCCCGCGCAAGCGAAAAAGCGGGCCTTCTACCGCACGGGCCACAAATGGGTCGACGTGTCCTTGAACCGGTCGTATTCGCTGAAGACGCACCCGCAGTACTGCTGGCGGTAGAGCAACTTCACGAGGTCCTCGTCCGGCTCCGCCGCGCGCCAGTCCCGGTAGAGGAATTCCACGCCTTCGGCGGCCCCGGCCGCTTCTCCCGCCGCGCAGATCAGCGCGTGGTCCTGATGCCGGCTGGTGACGAGCGTCGAGGTGAAGACGCGGCAGCCCGCCTCGCGGGCGACGGTCGCCGCGCGGCCCAGGCGCAGCGCGTAGCACCGCGCGCAGCGTTCGGGCACCGCCTCGTGCCCGTGCACCGCGCGGCAGAATTCCACCAGCCCGTAGGTTTCGTCGGCGATCAGCGGCAGCTGGGTCCGCTCGGCCAGCATCTTCACGGCTTTCAGCCGGCGGCGCCACTCGATCAGCGGGTGGATGTTCGGATTGCCCCAGTACAGCACGGGGGCGTAGGCGACGGGTTCGGTTTTCAAGCCCGCCAGCAGCTTGCCGAGACAATGCGCGCAGCACGCATGGACCAGGATCTTCTCCATTTTCCTAGCCGCCTTTCTTGCGGTACGTCCGGATGTCTTCCGGCCCGAGGCACATCAGCAAGAAGGCTCCCGGATCCGCCGTCTCGGCGAACAGCCGCAGAAAGAACGGCTCTTCGCCCGGCCACGGGTAGACGTAGACGACCGCGCGCTTCTTCGCCGTGAAAACTTTCAGGCCCGACGAAGCCGGGTCGTAGCTGCCCTGCTCGAAGCGCGCTTGTGTGTCGTAGCGGGCCGCGAGTTCGCGGGATTCCCGCACCAGCGCCGCGTCGATCTCCACGCCGACGGCGTCGTAGCCCAGCAGCGCGGCCAAAATCGTCACCATCCCCTGCCCGCTGCCCCATTCCAGGAACGCCGCGCCTTGGGCCGCCGCCTGCGTCCGCAAGAGCCACTGCAAGATCTGGAAGGCATAGCGGTAGTCGCCGGGAACGAACAGCCCCTTGCCCGCCCGGTCGCCGTACTCCTCAGCGCGATCTTCCGCATCCCGGATGAAACAATCCACGAAGCGCGGCACGGGCAGATCGCCCGCTTCGGGCGGCACGCCCACCCGCTCCAGCGGATCCGGTATGGCACACTCCCGCGACATGCCGAAATCAGCCGCGATAGTGCATCCCCGAAGCCACCTTCTGGGCGATTTCGGGCGACATCAAGGCTTCGACCAGCGCGAGCGCGAAGGCAAAGGCCGTCCCCGGCGCCTGGCTGGTCAGAACGTTTCCGTCGCGCACGACGGGTTGGTCCACCCACGTGCCGGCGGTCAATTCCGCGCGGCTGCTGGGATGGCTGGTATAGGTCTTTCCGGCCAGCGCGCCGGCTTCGTGCAGCACCGTCGGTCCCGCGCAAATAGAAGCGACGAGCTTGCCGGCCTGCAGGAATTCGCGCACCGCCTGCTTGACGCTTGCGTCCTCGCGCATCGCCTGCGTCCCGCCGATGCCGCCGGGAATCACCAGCGCATCGAAGCGCGAGGTCTCGGCCGGGTCCCAGGCGCCGTCCGGCGCGATGCGCACGCCGCGCGACGTCGTCACCATCCGGGTCTCCTCGCCTACGCCAGCCAGGAACACGCCGACGCCCGCCCGGCGCAGGACGTCCACGACGATCACGACTTCCATTTCTTCCGATCCATCGGCGATCAGCACGCACACGTTTTTCTTCAGGCTCATGGGTTCTCCCTCCAAATCCTTTCCGGACCTAGGCCCGCGGATGGGCCTTGCCGTATTCTTCCTTCAAGCGTTCCACGCTGACGTGGGTATAGATCTGCGTCGTCGAGAGGCTCGCGTGGCCGAGCAGTTCCTGCACGCTGCGCAAGTCCGCGCCCGCGTCGAGCAGGTGCGTGGCGAAGCTGTGCCGCAGCGCGTGCGGCGTCGTCGCCGGATCCAGCCCCGCGGCGGCCAGATATTTTTTCAGCGACCGCTCCACCGAGCGCGGAGAGAGCGGGCCGCCGAACCGGTTCACGAACAAGTTCGACGGCCGACCGGCGCCGAGGCGCGCGAGCAGCCCGTCCCGGGCATCCAGGGCCGCCTGCAGGGCCTTCGCGGCGGGGCGGCCGATCGGGCAGAAGCGCTCCTTCTTGCCTTTGCCGCGCACCAGCGCAGTGCCCGACAGCAGATCCAGCCGCGCATCCGTCAGGCCGCATAGTTCCGCGATGCGCATGCCCGTGCTGTAGAACAGCTCGAGGATCGCCGCATCGCGCAGGGCCGCGTAATCCGCGAAAACGGCCGTGCCCGGCTCCTCCTTCGCCCGCGCCTCCTCGCGCAGCCGCGCCGGCGCTTCGATCAGGCGGACGACTTCGTCGCGGCCGAGCACCCGCGGCAATCGCCGTCGGGCCTTCGGCTGCTGCAGGCCCGCGAACGGATTGTTTTTCACCGCCTCCTCGCGCACGAGAAACCGGAAGAACGACCGCAGACTCGACATCTTGCGGCTGGCCGTCGCCGGAGCCATCCCCGCCTTCTGGAACGACGCCAGGAAGCGCCGCGCCGCGAACCGATCCGGCGATTTCCACGGGAAGGGCGGCTGCACCTCGGCGCCCCACATCTGCCGGCAGAACTGAAGGATGTCCGACAGATAGGCGGACACCGTATGATCCGACGCGTTGCGCTCCGCGCGCAAATGGCGGACGAACTGCGCTACGGCTGGATCGTCCGCGATCGCGACCGAGGCCGCCGGGGCGGGCGGGGCGGGCGGAACCGCGGCGTGCAACCGCAGCGCCGCCCGTCCGCGCGGAGTGGACTTGCGCATGGCCATGTCGCGATTCCCGCCGCCGGGACCTATTCCCGGACCGCGTCGGATTCCGCGCCTTTTTTAGCCGCGCGGGGTTCCGGCAGGCCGTACTTCTGCATGGCCTCCGCATAGTTCGGGATCTGCCCGGCGTAGAAGACCGTCAGGCGCTTGAGCGCGCCGACCTGCTTGAAGGACAGCTGGCGGCGCTGCGCGAACTGCGTTTTCAGCGAGCCCAGGAATTCGCGATCGTCCCACGTGCGGCCCTTGCGGGTCGTGGCGGGCCGCCAGTCCTTCACCGCGTCGAAGAGCGCCAAGATCTCGTCGAGATGGCCTTCCGACGGCACGGGCGGCTCGGCGCCCAGCCCCAGCGTCTCCGCCAGCTTGTCGAAATCCGGAATCTGCTTGCCGTACTTCCGGATGATCTTGTCGAGATAGGCGATCTGCGCGGGCGAAAGCCGCTTGCCGCCGGCCACCTGGCTCCGCAGCGACGCGCAGAATTCGCGGTCGTCGTAGACCTTCTTGCCGAACTTGCGGGGCGGATCGAACTCCACCTTTTCCAGCAGGGCCAGTTTTGCGACCGTCTCCTGGCGCGGAGGCTCGCCGCTCCCCGCTTCGCTTGCGGGCTCGACGAGCTTCAGGTCCGCGACCAGCTCTTCGAGGCCGGCAATCTGCGTCTTGTAGCGGAAGACCAGCCGATTCAGCGCCTCCTGCTGGCGGCCCGAAATCGGACGCTTTTTCTCGCCGAACTGGCGGCGAATGGACTCCACGAACTTTTCGTCGCTGTAGACCGTCTTGGCCCCGCGCTTCATCGGCGGCTGCCACTCCTTCACGCCGGAAAGCGCGGCCAGCATCTTCTCCACGGCGGCGACGTCCGCGGCCGGCCCGCGCGCCACGCCCAGCCACTCCTGGAACTTGGCGTAGAACGCGGACAGCATGTCCGTCCAACCCACCTTGCCTTCTTCGATCTCGTCGAGCTGCGCTTCCATGCCGGCCGTGAACTGCACGTCGAACAGGGCGTCGAGGTTCGCGATCAGGAAGTCGAACACCTTCAGGCCCAGATCGGTGGGCACGAGGGCCCGCTTCTCGCGATCGACGTATTTCCGGTTCAGCAGCGTCGAGATGATCTGCGCGTAGGTGCTGGGGCGGCCCACGCCGTTTTCTTCCAGGACCTTCACGAGCGAAGCCTCGGTGAAGCGCGGCGGCGGTTGCGTTTCCTTGCGGTCGTTGAGCCATTCCACCGGATCGAGCCCTTCCCCCTTCTCCAGGGGCGGCAGGACTTCCACCTCTTCGCCGTCGGCGTTTTCCGCTTCTTCCTTCTTGCGCTGCTCCAAACCCGACACCCGCATGAAGCCGGGAAACACGATTTCCGACGCCGTGGCGCGGAACAGGAACGTGTCGGGGCCCTCGCCGGCCGCTTCGATTTCCGCCGTGCGCTGGGCGATGCGGGCCGACGACATCTGGCTGGCCATGAACCGGCGCCAGATCAGGTCGTAGAGCCGCCAATCGTCGCGCTCGAGCACGTCCTTCAGAGCATCGGGCGCGCGGGCCGGATCGGTCGGCCGGATGGCTTCGTGGGCCTCCTGCGCGCTGGACCGGCTGCGGAACACGTTCGGCGTTTCAGGAAGGAATTCCGGCCCGTGCTCCTTCAGGATGAATTCCTTGGCCTGTTCGCGCGCTTCCTGCGCGATGGAGAACGAATCCGTGCGCATGTAGGTGATCAAGCCCGAAGCCGACCCGTGGCCGAGATCCACGCCTTCGTAGAGCTTCTGGGCGATGCGCATCGTGCGCGACGGCGAAAAGCCCAGCGCGCTGCTGGCGGCCTGCTGGAGGCTGCTGGTGATGAACGGCGGCGGCGCGTTCTTGCGGATTTCCTTGCGCAGCACGTCGGCGACGCGCAGCTCGCGCCGCTTCAGCTCGTCCACGAGCCGCAGCGCCAGCGCCTCGTCTTTCACGTCCGCCTTCGCGCCGTTCAGCTTGGCCAGGTAGGCGGTGAACGGCGCGCGCGGATCCACCCGCTTCGACGCCTTCACGCCCAGGATCCAGTACGGTTCCGGCTGGAAGGCGCGGATGGACTTCTCGCGTTCGCACACCAGGCGCAGCGCGACGGACTGCACGCGGCCGGCGCTCGACGCGCCCGGAATCCGGCGCCACAGCATCGGGCTCACCTTGTAGCCCACCACGCGGTCGAGGATGCGGCGCGCCTGCTGGCTGTCCACCCTCAATTGGTTGATCTCGCCTGGCTGGCCGAACGCCTTGCGGATCGCCGCCGCCGTGATTTCGTTGTAGGTCACGCGGCGGAACTTCTCCAGCGCCACCTTGCCCTTGAGCGCCTCGCGCAAGTGCCAGGCGATGGCCTCCCCTTCGCGGTCCGGATCGGGCGCCAGAAAGACCATCTCGACTTTCGCCGCCGCCGCCTGCAGATCCGACAGCACTTTCGCGCGGCCCTTGATCGCCACGTATTGCGGCGCGAAGCCATTCTCCACGTCCACGCCCAGCGCGCGCTCGGGCAGGTCGCGCACGTGACCCATCGACGCCTTCACGATGTAGTCGGCGCCCAGCAGTTTGTTGATGGTCTTCGCTTTCGCGGGAGACTCCACGATCACCAGTGTCTTCGCCATATTCCGTCTTTCCTTTCGTTCAAGGGGTTTCTTCCGCCGAGGGGAGATCCCACTGGCGGATTTCATCCATCAGCGCCAAGCGCCGGCCCGGAAGCCGGCGGAGGACGCGTTTCATTTCCAATTGCATCGACAGGGTCATCAGCTGCGCGGAAGACAATCCCGTCTTCCGGACCAGCACGTCGAAATCCAGCTCGGGTTCCGTCCAGAGCGCGCGCACCACGGCGGCTTCCGGCGGCGCCAGCGTCAGCCGCTGCCGCGCATCCTGCTGGCGCGCCAGCCGCGCTTGCTCGCCGGGCGGGAACAGGAATTCGAATTCCTTGAGGATGTCCGGCAAATCCTCGACCAGCCGCGCGCCGTTCTGGATGAGGCGGTGCGGGCCGCGCGCCCCGTCCAGGTCCACGCGTCCCGGCACGGCCATCACGCTGCGGCCCTGCTCCAGCGCCTGTTCGGCGGTATTCATCGCGCCGCTGTCCAGCCCCGCCTCCACCACCAGCACGCCTTTCGACAGCCCGCTTACGATCCGATTCCGATAGGGAAACGTCGTGCGATCCGGCTCGCGGCCCAGCGGGAATTCGCTGATCAGCGCCCCGTGTTGCGCGATCTCCTCCGCCAATTCGCGGTTTTCGGGCGGATACAGCTTGTCCATCGCCCCGCCCAGCACGGCCAGCGTGCGCCCGCCCGCTTTCAGCGCCGCCTTGTGCGCCATCGTGTCGATGCCGCGCGCCAGGCCGCTCACGATCGTGAACCCCGCCTTGGCCGCCAGATACGCCAGCCGATCTGCCTGCGCGGAGCCGTAGTGCGAGGCCCGCCGGGTCCCGACGACCGCCAGCGCCTGTTCGTCTTTCTTTTCCAGCGCGCCGCGCACGTACAGGCACAACGGCGGATCGTAGATGGTTTTCAAGGGCGCGGGATACTCCGCATCCACCGGCGTGATCAGCCGCGTCCCCAGCTTCGCCGCCGCCGTTTCCTCGCGCCCCGCGTCCCGTCCGTCCCGCTGCGAGACGATGGCGTCCGCCACCTTGGGCCCCACCCCGCGCACGGCCGACAGCGCGGACGCCGGCGCCGCCAGCACCGCTTCCGGCGAGCCCAGCGCCTCCACCAGCGCCCGCACCCGCACCGGACCGATCCCTTCGATCCGGTTCAGCGTGATATAGGCTTCGCGCGACGTCATGCCCGTTGCTCCCGTTCCGGCCTCAATCGTCCAGCGGGCCGGCTTCTTCCGGGATCGCGGCGGGCAGGATGGCGGTCTGGTCCGACACGGTCGCCGCCGTCTTGCGCCGGCGAATTTGCGCAAACAGGTCCAGCTGGCCGCTCTTGAGCAAATCGTAGTTCTTGAGGATGCGCAGCAACTGGAGCAGATCTGATTTTTCGTAGGTTTTCTTCACGTCGAGGCGCTCGGCCAGTTCCAGCAGCATCGGCCGGAACAGGATCACGCCGTCGATTCCCCGCGACTTCAGGAAGCCCAGCGCCTCGGCGCGCGGGTCCGGATCCGTCGGCAGGTCGGCCATGCACAGGATCTTGGCCG
>CAZECJ010000137.1:0-7391 GCA_964510645.1 uncultured Verrucomicrobiota bacterium
CCAGCCGAGGTCGCGCTCGATCTTGGAGCAATCGATGGCGTAGCGGCGGTCGTGGCCGGGGCGATCCTTGACGTAGGTGATGAGTTCGCGCCGCGATTTGCCGCCGGCGAGCGGCGGGGCCTGGACATCGACGAGGTCGCAGATCTTCTCGACGACGCGGAGGTTGGCGAGTTCGTTGCGGCCGCCGACGTTGTAGGTGGTGCCGAAGGCGGCTTCCTGCATGACGCGCCAGATGGCGGAGCAGTGGTCGGTCACGAAGAGCCAGTCGCGCACGTTCATGCCGTCGCCGTAGACGGGCAGCGGCTTGCCTTCGAGGGCGTTGAGGATCATCAGCGGGATGAGTTTTTCGGGGAACTGGTAGGGACCGTAGTTGTTGGAGCAGTTGGAGAGGGTGGTGGGCAGTTTATATGTCTCGTGGTAGGCGCGGACGAGATGGTCGCTGGAGGCCTTCGACGCGGAGTAGGGGCTGTTGGGGGCGTAGGGGGTGTCTTCGGTGAAGAAGCCCTGGTCGCCGAGGGAGCCGAACACTTCGTCGGTGGAGACGTGGTGGAAAAGCTGGAGCTGCGACGCGTGCTCGCGGGCGGCCTGCAGGAGCGTGTAGGTGCCGAGGATGTTGGTGCGGACGAATTCGTCGGGGCGCACGATGGAGCGGTCGACGTGGCTCTCGGCGGCGAAATGCGCGATGGCGTCGATGGCGTAGGTCTCGATGATTTTCTTCATCTGGCCGGCGTCGCAGATGTCGGCCTTGACGAAGACGTAGCGGTCGCCGGCGCGCTTTTCGACGTCGAGGAGGGAGAGGGGGTTGCCGGCGTAGGTGAGCTTGTCGACGTTGACGATGCGGGCGGGCCCGTCGGGCTGCTCGAAGAGCCAGCGGATGAAGTTGACGCCGATGAAGCCGGCGCCGCCGGTGACCATGAGATTCTGGAATTGGCGGGCCATGGGCTCAGCTCCTGACTTCGTTGAGAAGGGCGTCGCGATAGCGGGAAACGTATTCGCCGAGGTCTTCGCGCCAGTCTTTCATGGCGTTGAGGCGCGCCTTCTTGAGGTTGGCGTTTTCGAGGATGGAGTTGGCGGGGCGGACGGTGGGGGTGGGATAGTCGGCGGTGGAGCAGGGGCGGACTTCGCAGTCGAGCTTCATGAGGGCGATGAACTCCTTGGCGAATTCGTACCAGGAGCAATAGCCCTCGCCGGAAGCGTGGAAGAGCCCGGCGGCGTCGGCTTCGACGACGGCGAGGATCTGGTGGGCGAGGCGGCGGGACCAGGTGGGCGTGCCGAACTGGTCGCTGACGACGCGCAGGCCTTTCTGGGGATCGTTGACGGCGCGGCGGAGGATGGTCTTCAGGAAGTTGTAGCCGTGGGAGCCGTACAGCCAGGCCGTGCGCAGGATGGCGTGGCGGGGATCCTTCTCCAGGATCTCGCGCTCGCCGGCGAGCTTGCTCTTGCCGTAGACGCTGACGGGATTGGGCTGGTCGGTCTCGAGGTAGGGCTGCGGGACGGGGCGCCGGCCGTCGAACACGTAGTCGGTGGAGACGTGGACGAGGAAAATGCCGTAGGCCTTGGCGCGGGAGGCGAGCAGGGCCGGGCCTTCGCGGTTGACGCGCCAGGATTTGGCGACGTCGCTTTCAGCGCGGTCGACGGCGGTGTAGGCGGCGCAATTGACGAGCACGTCGGGCTTCCAGAGGTTGAGGACGCCGTCGACGCTGTCGGAATCGGTGATGTCGAGGTTGGGCAGGTCGAGGGAGAGGACTTCGTGCTTGGCGAACACTTCGCGGCAATCCCAGCCGAGCTGGCCCATTCCGCCGGTGACGAGAATTTTCATGCGCTTGCTCCTGTGTCGGGGGATCGGCGCCAGCGCGCGAGGCATTCGGCGAGGTGCGGATCCAAAATCGTTTTGGCTTGGTTGAGGATGTAGAGATGGATGCCGGGCGCGCCGTGGGCGATGAGGCCGTCGATCTGGGCGACGAGCCACGCGATGCCGGCGCGGCGCGCGGCGTCGGGCTCGGAAACCTGGAGCGCGGCGCGCAGCGCGGCGGGGGCGGTGGCGCGGCTGAAGGCGAGGGCGCGGTCGAGCTGGGCGGCGGAGGCGACGGGCATCAGGCCGGGCAGGATGGGCGCGCAGATGCCGGCGGCGCGGGCGGCCTCGAGATAACGGAAGTAGGCGGCATTGTCGAAGAAGAGCTGGGTGTTGACGAAGTCGGCGCCGGCCGCGAGCTTCTCTTGGAGATGGCGGAGGTCGTCGGCGAGGGAGGGGGCTTCCGGATGGGTCTCGGGGTAGCCGGCGACGCCGCAGCAGACGTCGGGATGGCGCGACTTGATGAGGGCGACGAGATCGGTAGCGTGGGCGAGGCCGTCGGGGGCGGGCGTGAAGGTGGCTTCGCCGCGGGGGGGGTCGCCGCGGAGCGCCATGACATTGCGGATGCCGGCGGCGTAGATGCGGTCGATCTGCTCGGCGAGATCGGCGCGCGAAGCGCCGACGCAGGTGAGATGGGCGACGACGGGCGTGAAGCCCATGCGGCCGAGGAGTTCCCAGGCGGCGAAGGAGAATTCCCGGGACGAGCCGCCGGCGCCGTAGGTGCAGGTGACGAAATCGGGGCGGACGGGGCGCATGCGCTCGATGGACCCGCCGAGAATGCCGAACCCGAGGGGATCTTTCGGCGGATAGAATTCGAGGGAGAGCGTCGGCTGGCGACGAGCTCCCAGAAGTTCCCGGATGGTCGACGGGGTCATAAGCGGGGAATCATAGCGAAAGGACGGGGCGGACAGTACTCTTTTTTTGTCAGCGGACGTCTTTGATGCGGTCCAGCGGGACATGTTCGGAGCCGGACGCGTGGATCAAGACGATCTCGGCGGGGGAAAGGGCGCGCCGCCATAGGGCGACGTCGTCCAAGATCCCGGAAAAATAGTACTCGTCCTGGTCGCCGCGGCGGCCGAGGGCGGCGAACTGCCCGGGGAGGACGGCTTTCGTCAGGCCGAGGCCCGGAGAAGCGTCGTCGCCGACATGGGCGTCTTGAAGCTGGCCATCGAGATAGATCGAGACCCGGCCGGCGCCGGGGGCGGCGGCCCCGTCGTAGACGCCGACGACATGATGCCAGGTGCCGGTTTGCAAAGCGGCCTCCGGGATGCCGGGGCTGGTGAAATGGCCGTTGGCATCCGTGATCCGGAATTGCAGTTCGCCCCGGTTCCGGTCCAAATAGAGGGAATAGGAAGCGAGGTCGGACCCATAGATGAAGGAATAGTCCTCAGAGAGGCGGGAGGGGAGGACGGAAAGGTTCACCCACAAGGAAAGCGAGACGACGTTGGCGCCAATGTCCAGGAATTCGTTCGGGGGAATGCGGACGTAGTCGTCGCGGCCGTCCAGCCGGAGGGCGCCTCCGGCCACGGCGTCGGCGCCGGAAACCCAGCCGGGATTGGAAGCGAATCCGACGAGCCGGCCGAGGGAACGGCCGGTGGCCTCTTCGGCGTTGGCCGAGAAGGGGTCCGAGAGGCCGTCGTCCAGCGTCCAATGCGCGACGAGGCTCTCTCCGAGCCGTCCGCGCACTGGCTGATCGCGGGGCGGGAGCCCCAAGGCGATTGGCGCGCGGGGCGCCAGAAGCCGACGCGCGGCGCGGGGATCGTCGGTATAGAGCCCATCGACGCCCATGTCCAGGAAGGCCTGGATATCGGACGCCTCGGCCGCCACGAAAAGGCGCATGTCGCGGGCATGAACCCGCGTCAGGATTTCCGGTGTCACGAACGCCTTGTCCCACGCCACGATATGGACGCCGTAGCTCTGGAGCATCGCGAGGGTGTTGGTGGCCAGTTCGCCGCTGCCGGCGGCGCAGAGCGCGAGGCGCGGCTCGAGCCGGCCGACTTCAAACAGGAAATCCCAGCTGCCATAGGCAACGATGGCATCGTCCAACGCATTTGCGGCGCGGAGGGCCTCGACGACGGCTTGCGGCGCGGCCACCTTGCAATCGACCAGCGGGGGGAGGCCGGGCGGCAGGGCGCGGAGGGCCTCGGCGAAAGTGGGGATGCGTTCGCCGGCGAACGCGGGGGAGAACTTGGAACCGGCGTCCAAGGCTTTCAACTGAACCAGCGTCAGGTTGCTGACGGCTCCGGAGCCGTCGGTGGTGCGGTCCACGGTTTCATCGTGCATGAGCACGAGCTGGCCGTCGGCGGACGTGCGGACGTCGAACTCGACTCGGTCGGCGGAGCCGTCGCCGGCGCGGATGGCGGCGCACGTGTTTTCGGGAGCCTGCTTGCTCCCGCCCCGATGGGCGAAGATGGCGGTTGGGGCGGGCTGGGCGAAGACGGATTCGGCGGACAAGATCGCCGCAAGCAAGCGCAGCGTTCGGCGGCACCGGAAGGCAGAGAAAAAGTTCACCGACAAGATCATGGGATGAGCCTATCGAAACCCCGTCGCCGGCGGCACTCTTTTTTTGCGTCGGGAATCCGCCCGGCGTTTGGGCGGCCGTCAGGGGCTGACGACATGGAAAAAGATGGGGGGCGGGATTTCGTCGGGGTTGGAACGCGGCTGGAACGAACCGCCGGGGCGCGGGACGTGGAAGCTGGCATGGTGGCCCTGGCGGCTTTGGAAGGCCACTTGTTTGGTATAGGGTTCGGTCGCCGCGGTGGCTCCGCGAAGATCCAGAGATAGGTTGGTCAGGCTCCCGTGTTCGACGCGCACGTCCATGACCATGTCGGAGGTTTCGGGGTCGGCATAGACGTCGGCGATCCAAATGGTCATGACTTTCCGCTCGAGGGGGATGCCGTTGGTTCCGGCGGAGTAGATCTGGCGGACTTCGGCAGGGGTGAGCGCCCGGTTCCAGATGGCGACGTCGTCCACCGCGCCGTTGAAATAGTAGTCGTTTTCGAGGCCATTGCGTCCGAAGGCGGCGGCTTGGCCTCGGCAAACCTGGTTGGTCAGGCCGATGCGGGGGGTGCCATCGTCGCCGACGTGCATGTCCTGGACGACGCCGTCGAGATAGATCAAGGCCTGGCCGGCGGCGGGGCTGGCGGCGCCGTCGTAGACGCCCACGACGTGATGCCAGACGCCGGTTTTCAGGTTGTTCTGGAAGATGCCGGGGCGGGCGGTCATGCCGCTGGAATCCGTGACCCGGAAGCGCAGTTCGCGGGATTGCCGGTCCAGATAGAGCACATAGGCGTTTTTATCGCGGTCGTCGAAAATGCAAGCGTACCCCTTGGCCAATCCCAAGGGCAGGCAGGAGAGTTTCACCCATGCGGAAATGGAAACCGCGTTCGTGCCGATGTTCAAAAATTCGTTGGTGGGGACGAGGGCGTAGTCGTTGGTTCCGTCGAAAGATAGGGCGCTGCCTCGGGCATCGTCGCCGGCCGTCCAGGTCGGGGCGGCGGCAGCTCCGGCGAGGCGGACGGGACTGTGCTCCTCGACGTCGTCGGCGACGTCGTCGGCCGGATCCGACAGGCCTTCGTCGAATTTCCAATAGGCGACGAGGTTTTGGGACAGTTGCGCGTTGGAAGAGGGCGCGCCGCGGATCAGGGCTTTGGCCAGCGCGGGATTGCCGACGAGGATTCGATCGACGCCCAGATCGAGGAGCGTCTGGATTTCGACGGGATTGGCGGCCGCCACTTGGATTTCCATGCCGTAGAAGTGCATCAAGTCCACGACTTCCCGGGTCACGTCGGCCGGAACCCAAGCGAGCGAAAAGATGCCTTCGCGCTTTCGATTGGCGATGCGGACGGGGGTCAGTTCGCCATTGACGCCGGGAATGTAGCCGGCGCAGAGCGCGAGGCCGGGCTCGAGCGCGTGGGCGTCGTACAGGAAGTTCCAGCTGTCGCAATAGGCGGTTGCGTTGGACAAGGCGTTTTCGGCGCGGAGGACGCCGACGACGTGGCTCGCCGAGCACGCCTTCATGTGGACCACCACCGGGATGCCGGCCGGCAAGGCGCGGAGCGCTTCGGCGAAGGTCGGAATTCGTTCGCCGGCGAACGCGGGGGAGAATTTGGAGCCGGCATCCAGCGTCTTGAGCTGGGCGAGCGTCAAATCGACGACGTTGGTCAGCGCGTAGCCGCTCTCGTTGGTGATGGCCTGATAGCCCACGGTGGTGCGGTTCACGGTTTCGTCGTGCATCACCACCAGTTCGCCGTCGGCGGTGGTGCGCACGTCGAGCTCGATCCGGTCCACCAAGCCGGAACAAGCTTGGAATGCCGCGAGGGTGTTTTCGGGATAGAGCTGGTATCCGCCCCGATGGGCGACGATTTCGACCGGAGAGGCTTGAGCGGGGGACAGGCAGATCACAATGCCCGTCGCGAAGAGAGCCAGACGGAAAAGAAAACGGTTAGAATATCGGGAGCCCGATCCGGTATTCATGATTTGCATGTTTCGTATGGCGCTTGCAAATACTCTAGTTGGCGCAAAACGTAGCAGAACCGCTTTACCTGTCGACAGGAAAATGTAGGAGCGGCAAGGTTTCTCCCAATTCGGGAGGGGAGGGGCTATTCCGGCGCGGCGGGGAAGGCGTTTGTGGCAGGAGCCGGGCGACGGGGATCTTGGGCGCGGACAAGGGTTGAACGGGCCGGAGGCGGCTCGAAATGGGTGGCGTAGGTCACACGCACGGAGGCGGTTGTGGTGAGATTGGCGGTGGAATAGGCTGCGGCCATCTCGGCTTCCAAGGCGGGAATGGATTTGCCTTCGGCTACATGGAACCCAAGAAACGGCAGTTCGATCTGGCCATTGCTGTCGACGATTTCGCGATACTCGGGCAGGCCGCCGCCAATGCCTTCGATGCGGATGAAGAGGGCGTCGCCCTTGCGCAATGATTCGGGGGGGGATTCGGCCCGGGAAGAAAAACCAGTGATGAAGCAAAGGAACAGCACGCAGATCATGGGGCGTACGGCCGGTTTCATGGACCCGCCTCCTCTGTATTTCCCCCGAATAGCCCCGCGACGAGATTGTGTTCAATGGAATCGAGATCGGTGTTTTCCTGGGCCATATGGAGCATGGAGCGCAGGGAGAGCATTTCCTCGGCGATGATCAGGCGGGCAAGGGTTTCATGCTGGACGGTAGTGGTCAGTCGGATTTCCCCGTTTTCGCATTCGAGGATGAAGAAGATGTCGTCCTTCCGGATGTGATAGGTGCGCTCTTCGGGGGTGAGCCGGTAGACGTAGAACTCCTCTTGGCGGAAGGCGCGGACGATGCGGGAGAGCAGGAAGTCGGCCATGTCGTCGGAGGGGAACGCCAACTGGATGGTTTTGCTGCGGGACTTGGCGATGTCGTCGGGATGGCGCAGGCCGGAGGCTGGATTTTCGAAGCTGCCGGCCAGCAGCATCGGGCCGAGGAGCGTGGTGACGAGGGTCATGAGGATGGCGATGCCGAAGACGTCCTGGCCGATGGCGCCGGAGGTGAGGCCGATGCCGGCGACGATGAGGGCGAC
>CAZECJ010000138.1:0-7286 GCA_964510645.1 uncultured Verrucomicrobiota bacterium
GCTCGAAAAGCTATGAAACCCACCCACACGAAGACGCGAAGAGCCGTTTTTACGTTCTACGTAAAAGTCGGGTTCAGGCAACGATCCGGCCGTCGGCGAGCGTCAGCGTGCGGTCGCAGCGCGCGGCCAGCGCCAGGTTGTGCGTCGTCAGCACCAGCGCCACGCCGTCCTCGCGGACGGTCTTCTGGAACAGGTCGAAAATCGCCTCGCCCGTGTGGCGGTCCAGGTTTCCCGTCGGCTCGTCGGCGATCAGCACGCGCGGCCGCACCGCCAGCGCCCGCCCGATCGCCACGCGCTGCATCTGGCCGCCGGAAAGTTCCTTTGGCAAATGCCCCGCGCGGTCGGCCAGCCCCACTGCGTCCAGCACGCGCGCGATCTCCGCCGGCTCCGCCTTCCGCCCCAGGAACAGCAGCGGCAACGCCACGTTTTCCGCCACCGTCAGGGTCGGGATCAGGTGGAACTGCTGGAAAACGTAGCCCAGCAGCCCCCGCCGCACGTCCACCAGCTCGTGCTCGCTCAGCCCGTCCACCCGCCGCCCGCCGATCGTCAGCTCGCCCGCCGTCGGCGCATCCAGCGCCGAAAGCAGATTGACCAGCGTCGTCTTGCCCGAGCCTGACGGCCCGAGTACGCAGACCGATTCGCCCGCGCGCACGTCGACGTCCACGCCGTCCAGCGCCTTCACCGTCTCGCTTCCGCGCCGATAATGCCGACGCAGGTTCCGGCCCGAAATGAGGATGTCTTTTTCCATGGCTATTCTCCGCTCCGGATCGCTTCCACCGGCCGCAGGCCCGCCGCCCGTCCCGCCGGCCAGAGGCCCGCCAGCAAGCCCAAGACCACCGCGCCCAAGATCGCCGCGCCCAGCAAGCCCGGCGTGATGCGCACCAGCGGCTGCGTCACGCCGATGTTCAGCAGGTGACGCAGCGCCGCGTCCGTCAACCGCGCGCCACCCGCCGCCAGTAGGCTGCCCGGCACCGCGCCGGCCAGGCTCGTCAGCAGCGTCTCCAGCCACACCAACCGGAAAATCTGCGCGCGCCCCGCGCCCACCGCCTTCAGCACGCCGATTTCCCCCGTTCGTTCGTGCACGCTCGTCAGAATGGAATTGATCACGCCGATGATTGCCACCAGGATCGCGATCACCGCCACCGCCGCCACCATCGTCTGCGCCGTGCCCACCAGCGAGACCAGCGCGCCTTTCACCTGTTCGAGGCTCACCACCTGCACTTCGGGAATCTTCAGCCAGCGGCCTTCGAATTCGCGCATGCGGATGCCGTTGAATTCCTTCAGCTTGATGCCGATGATCGTCAGCTCGCCCTCGCGCCCGAACATCGTTTGCGCCGCGCGCAGCGGCAGGAACACCGTGCCGTCGTCCTGCGCGCCCGTCCGCTCCAGCACGCCCACCACCGTGAAGGCGTGCAGCTCGGAATCCACTTTGCCGTTCGGCACGACGGAGGCGTAGAAGACGTCGCCCACCTTGCGCTGTTCGTATTCGGCCACCTCGTAGCCCATGACGATCTCGTTGGTGGCCCCGGGCGCGAACCACCGCCCGCCGTCGTAGCCCGCGCCCGTTTTCAGCTTCAGCCACGGCTTCATCGTCCGGAAACTGTTTAGGTCCACGCCCGACAGGATCGTAAACGCCGAGGCCGCCGGCGTCCCGTCCAGCGAATAGTTTTGCTTTTCAGCGATGCCGATGAAGATCGGCGTGATCGCTTCGATGTCGGGATCGGTCCGGATCTCCGCATGGGCCTCTTCGGGCAGATAGAGCAGCCCCGTCCCGCCCTTGAGCATCATCGTCGCCGCCTCGTACGGACACCCTTTCGCCATCACCATCACCTGGAAGCCCAGCTGCTCGATGCTGCCGGCGATGGCCTGCCGGTAGCCGAGGTTGAACCCGCCGAGGCTCACCGCCACGGCCACGGCCAGCGCGACGCCGCCGGCCGTCAGCGCCGTCCGCACCGGGCGCCGCACGAGGTTTTTCCAAGCCAGCGCGGCATAGGTCATGGCGCCGCCTCCCCGCCGAAGGTGATCCGCGTGCCGATGAATTCGTGGCGGTCGCCCTTCGGAATCCATTCGCCTTCCACCTCCGCCGTCTCGCCGACGTGCCGCGGCAATTCCGCGAAATAGTCGCCCAGTTCGACGCGGATCGGCCGGCCCGCCCCGTCGTTGAGGAACAGCCAGCAGCCGGCCGCCGGGCACTGGCGCTCGATTTTTCCTTGCACCCGCACCGGCTGGCGCCGGAACGCCTCCGGCGTCTCCAGCAGCTGCGCGATCGTCACCCGCGGCGCATCCGTGAACGGCTCGCCGAAGTGCAGCGCCTTTTTCCGGCCGCAGCCGACCGTCCACGCCGTGGCCAGCGCGAGCGCGAGGACTAAAACCGCTTTCGTTTTCATGGCGTCGTCTCCTTTTCCTTTTGCGCCGCCTGGGCGCGCTCGAAAAACGGCTCGTGGCGGCGATCGAACGCGAAGAGGTCGAGCAGGATCAGGTTTTTGCGCACGCCGCGCCGCGCCGCGTCCCAGTCCGGCCACGCCGCCTCGGGCAACCCCGCCGGCGGCGCGAGGTTCCCCACCCGGTCGGCTTCGTTGCCTGGATCGGCCGCCGCGAAATAGTCGTGCTTGTAGAAGTCCGCCAGCGACATCCCCGCGAACTGCCCCGTCGCCGCCGGACTCCGCAGCGCCGCGCCGCCGGGGCTCTCCAACCGCTGGTAGAACATCCGCCCGATGGCTGCCGTTTCCGGATCGACCGCGAGGAACACCTGGATCACGCCGCCGCGGCCCGGCACGTTCACGCCGTGCACGTAGCCGAGCTTTTCTTCGCCGCGAAACACGGAATACAGCGTGTAGGGCATGTCGTACGCCTCGTAGACCGGATCGAGATCGCCGCCGACCCGCGCGCGCAGCGCCTCGTAGGCCGCGCGCCCGTCCGGCAACTTGGCCAGTTCCTTCACGTCTTCGCGGTACGACGTCAGGTCGGGATACAGCGCCTTCAGGTCGCGCGCCGGATTCGCCAGCGTGCAGCCGATCGCCCCGAACGCCGCCGGCGCCAGCGCCAGCCAGCCGACCAGCAATCCCGTTCCCATCCGGCGACCAAACCCGGTCGGGACGGAGCCCGACCCTCCAAAAACCCACGAATGACCTCCCTGGAGAGGCGACCTCCGTGTCGCCCGTTCGATTCTGTTCTGCGATTTCTCGTTCATCTTTCGCCTCACCAATATCGATAGTACTGGACCATCGCCACCGTTTCTCCGTCGCCCTCCGACGCCTGAAGCTGCCGTTCCAATCCCAGCGCGATCCAATGCAGCGCCGCGTTGCCGACGTCGTTGCGAAAGTAGCGCGTCAGCACCGCGCTCGCCCGTTCGTCGATTCCGCCGCCATGCCCGTCTCCGGCCGGTTCGCGCTCGAAATACGCGTACTGCGCCGCCGCGCCCCAGCGGCGGTTCGGAACCAACCAATCGACCTGCGCCAGCCCGGACCAGACCGTTGCCACTTCGTCCTCGCCCGCCGCCGCTTCGCCCGTCAGCGTGAACGGGCCGAGATCCGTGTCGATCCGCTTGCGCAGATCGGCCCCCAGCCGCCAGGTGCGGATGGGGTCGTCGATTCCGGCATGCGGATCGACGCGTTCGCCGAACGCGCCGCTCACGCCGGCTTCCAGCCCGCGCGCATACAGGTAATCGCTGTTGAGCCCGATGCGCCCCACGGCCATGCCCGCCTGACCGTCCAGCTTCTGGTCGGGCCCCGCGCCAAACACGTAGCCCGCCAGATAATCCAAATGCTCCGAGGCGCTGCCGTACGCCGTCACCTGCCAATCGCGGTCGGCGCCGAACAATCGGTCGTTCGAGAGCTGCAGGAGCGTCCCGTGCGTATCGGTCTGGGCATTCAGCCCAAACGGCAGATAATAGCGCCCGGCGCGCAGGCTGAAGCGTCCCGGATCGCCGAGCAAATTGTAGAACTCCGCGTAGGCATTGTGGGTTTCGTAGGTCCACCGCTCCGCATCCATGCCCATCGCGTCGGCCGCCGTGGCTAGCGCGTGGTCGCGATAAACCAATCGCCCCTGGTAATCCACCGATGCCACCGTCTTCGTCGCCGTGGAAAACCTCTTCTGGATCTCGAAGCCGGCCGAGAGCCGCGAAGAGGCGCGGTCGGTCTCGTCGAAATCGTCTTTTCCGGCCGCTCCCAGCAGATAGATTTCTTTCCGGAACAGCAGATTGTCCGTCCAGCCCCCCGTCGCAGCAGGCGCCGGCGGCGCCGCAGCGCGGGGTTCCACGCCGGCGAACGGGTCCGCGGCGACGGCCGCCGCGGTCGTCGCCAGCAAGATCAGGCTGGACCGGAATCCGTTCATTCCGCTTTCGGGGCCTCCGGCGCCTTCTCGAGCTCGACGCCTTCGGCCTGCAGTTCCGCCACGTACTTCGCGGGATTGGCCTGAACTTCGCGGACGCACCCGCCGCAGCAGACGTAGATGCGATAGCCTTCGGCATCCACGTAGAGCGACTTGCTCACCGGGCTGCCTTTCATCACGGGACATGTCGTCTGGGGCTTGCCTTCCGCCAAGACCAGCGAGACCGAGGCCAGCAACGCGGCAATCATCAGGTATTTCTTCATGTTCGTTTCCTTTCTTTTCGTTCTCAATAGGGCTTCTTCATCACGCGCAGCAGTTCGTCCATTTTTTGGTCCGCCTCCGCCGGCGAACCCGACGCGAACGCGTCGCGCACGCAATGGTCCACGTGTTTCTTCAGGATCTGCAGTTCGACGGCTCGAAGCGCCGAGCGCGCGGCCTGGATTTGCGTGACGATGTCGATGCAGTACTTCCGGTCTTCGACCATGCGCCGGACCCCCTCGACCTGCCCGGCGATACGACGCAACCGGTGGAGCGTCTCTTCGTGCGTCGTGGCGTGGGGTTTGGTTTTCATACCCCCAACATACCCCCACGGGGTATATTAGCAACCAATACTATGGAAATAATAGTATATGTGATATAAATCGGACCCTACTCGACATGACAATTAGCTGTCGGTCAATGGAATAGGAAAAAAGAAGGGATCAGCGCTTCAACTCGCCGCGCTCGGCCAAATACAGCAGGAAATCCCCCAGCGCCTGCACCAGTTCGTCCCGAATGTGGCGATAGACGTCCACCGATGCGCCGAACGGGTCCGCCACGTCTTCCGCCGGAGCCGCCCCGAAACTTTTCACCAACCGAACCTTGGCCGCGGCTTCCGGAAAGCGCCGCTCGATTTCGCGCCGATGGCCGGCCGTCATCGCCAAGATGATCGCGGCTTCGTCCACCAGCGCCCGCGTGAGCGCCCGATTGCGGTGCGACGAGATGTCGATGCCGATTTCCCGCATGACCTCGAGCGCTTCGGGCGAAGCGCAGTCCCCGCCCCACGCCGTCACGCCGGCCGATTCCGCAATCCAGCCCTTCCCCGCCAGCTTGTGGTTCAGCCAGCCTTCCGCCATCGGGCTCCGGCAGGTATTCCCCGTGCACACCACCAGCACTTTCTTAAGAATCTGGCCGCTTTCCGCCATTCTTAATTCTTCATTTTTAATTCTTAATTGACCTCAGTAGGACTTCGCCATCAGCACGCGCTGCGCGCTGGGCTTGCCGGTCAGGATGCAGGTGCCCGCGCCGCGCGCGGCCTCGGGAATCTGGTCCGCGAACGGGATGCAGCGGATGCTCGTCTCGTACCGCTTGGCCATTTCGTCCTCGTCCTCGTGCGTGCCCGCCCAATGCACCCAGGCGAACCCGCCGCCCTCGCCCTTGAAGAACGCCTCGAAGTCCGCCAGCGTGTCGATGACGCGCGTTTTCTTCTCGCGCATGGCGCGGGCGCGCTCGAGCAGTTCCTTCTGCAGCACGTCCATCAGCGCGGGCATGCCGGCGATGGCTTCGGCGCGCGGCAGGAACTGTTTCTTGCGCTTGCGCAGGTCCTGTTCGCTTTCGCCTTCCTTCTCCAGCACGAAGCGCCGCACGACGCACAGCGAACCCTTTTCGAGATCCTTCGGGCCCACTTCGATGCGCACGGGCACGCCCTTGCGTTCCCACTCGTAGTACTTCGCGCCGGGCTGCAGGCCTTCGCGGTCGTCCACCTTCACGGCCAGCCCCTGCGCGCGCAGTTCGGTCGCCACGGCCTGCGCCTCGGCGGTCGTCCGCGCCTGCTCCTCCGGCGTCTTGTAGATCGGCACGATCACGACCTGGATCGGCGCGAGCTTCGGCGGCAAGATCAGGCCGTTGTCGTCCGAATGCGTCATGATCAGCGCGCCCACCAGGCGCGTCGAGACGCCCCAGCTCGTCGCGTGCACGTATTCGAGCTGGCCGTTCGGATTCAGGAATTTGACATCGGCGCTCTTGGCGAAATTCTGGCCGAGGTAGTGGCTCGTGCCCATCTGGAGCGCCTTGCCGTCCTGCATCATGCCCTCGATGCACTGCGTGTCGACGGCACCGGCGAACCGCTCGCCTTCGGTCTTGTGGCCGCGCACGACCGGCACGCCCATCACGTTCTCCGCCACGTCGGCGTAGACGTCGAGCATGCGGGAGACTTCCTCGCGGGCCTCGGCTTCCGTTGCGTGCGCCGTGTGGCCTTCCTGCCACAGGAATTCCGCCGTCCGCAGGAACAGGCGCGTGCGCATTTCCCAGCGCACGACGTTCGCCCACTGGTTGATCAGCAGCGGCAGGTCGCGGTAGCTCTGGATCCAGTTCTTGTACTGCGCCCAGATGATCGTTTCGCTCGTCGGCCGCACCACCAGCGGCTCCTCGAGCTTCGACTCGGGATCCACCGTCACCTTGCCGTCGATCGACTTCAAGCGGTAGTGCGTCACCACCGCGCATTCCTTCGCGAACCCGGCCGCGTGCTCCTCTTCCTTCGCCAGCAGCGACAGCGGGATGAACAGCGGGAAGTACGCGTTGACGTGGCCCGTCGCCTTGAAGCGGTCGTCCAGCTCGCGCTGCAGTTTTTCCCAGATCGCGTAGCCGTGCGGCTTGATCACCATACAGCCGCGCACCGACGAATGGTCCGCCAGGTCCGCCCGCTTCACGATGTCCAGATACCACTGCCCGTAATCTGTCGCCCGCGGCGTGATGCCGTCGGACGCCGTCGCGGGTTGCTGCTTTTGGTTTTGCTGGTTGGGCTGTGCGCTCATGTTTCCGCCAATTCTTAATTCTTCATTCTTAATTGTTAATTGAACATCACATATTCGCGGCGATGGCCGCGCCGAACTCCGAACACTTCACTTCCTTCGCGCCGTCCATCAGGCGCGCGAAATCGTACGTCACCGTCTTTTGCGCGATGCTCTGCTCGACGCCCT
>CAZECJ010000139.1:0-7271 GCA_964510645.1 uncultured Verrucomicrobiota bacterium
AGCTGCCGGGCGGGCAGATTTTGGCGCCGGAGGGCTGCAAGGGCATCGTGGCGAAGGTGCTGGGCCCCGGCAAGCACCGGATCAATCCCTATGCGTTCGGCGTGCAGCTCTTCGACGCGATCACGATCCGGCCGGGTTTCGGCGGGGTGATGACGTCGCTGGTCGGGAAAGACGTGCTGGCCGCCGCGCTGCCGGAGGATGACCGCAACACGTTCCTCGTGAAGGAAGGGATGAAGGGCGTGCTGCCGGGGATCCTGGACGCGGGCACGTACTACCTGAATCCGTACATGGTGGTGGTGACGGAGGTCAACCTGCAAAGCCAGCGGTTCGAGCTGAGCGGCGACGACGCCATCAGCTTCCTGACGCTGGACGGCTTCACGGTGAACGTGGAGGGGACGATCGAATACGCGCTGATGCGCGACCAGGCGGCGCTGCTGACGCACCAGGTGGGCGACATGGACGACATCCTCAAGAAGATCGTGCTGCCGAAGGCGCGCGGCTTCAGCCGCATCGAGGGCAGCAAGAATCCGGCGAAGAACTACATCGCGGGGACGACGCGGCAGAAGTTCCAGGACAACCTGGAGGCGCATTTGATCGCGCAGTGCCAGGCGTGGGGGGTGGACATCAAGTCGGTGCTGATCCGGAACATCACGCCGCCGGACGCGATCGCGAGCATCATCCGCGACCGCGAAGTGGCGGTGCAGGACGCGGTGAAGTACGGGCAGCAGATCGAGCAGGCGAAGTCGGAAGCCGAGCTGGTGAAGCAGGAGATGCTGGCGGTGCAGAACAAGGAGAAGGTGGAGGCCGATACGGCCCGGATCCGCGCGGTGATCGCGGCGGAACAGGGGCGCGAAGTGCGCCTGACGCGCGCCAACAAGGATTTGGAGGTGGCCAAGCTGGAAAACGCCGCCGCGAAGGCGCAGGCGGAAGCGAAGCTGCTGCGGGCGAAGGCCGAGGGCGACGTCATCCGCATGAAGAACGAGGCCGAGGCCGCGGTGATCGCGAACCAGGTGCAGGCGTTCGGGACGGGCGCGGAACTGGCGCGCTACGCGTTCTACGGGAAGATCGCGCCGCAGATCCGGTCGATCCTGAGCGGCGACCAGGCGGAAGGCATCGGAGGGCTGCTGAAATGGATGGCGCCCGCTTCGAAGAAAGGGGGTGCCCAATGAAGAGCGCTCTGAAAATCGTCGTGCTGGCGGTCGTGGTCCTGGGGCTGCCGTGGTTCGTTTGGCAATGGGGGTTCTGCCGGTTCTACGTGGAGCCGGACGAGATGGCGGTCGTTACCGCGAAGACGGGCGCCGAACTGCCGCCGGGGCAGATCCTGGCGAAGAAAGGCCAGCGGGGCATCCAGGAAGACGTGCTGGGCGAAGGCCGGCACTTCCTGAATCCGTGGCTCTACGAGCGGGACATCCGGCCGGTGGTGGTCATTCCGCCGGGCAAGGTGGGCATCGTGACCTCGAAGGTCGGCGACGACCTGCCCGAGGGCGAGTTCCTGGCGGAGGCCGGGCAGAAGGGCATCTGGCGGAACGTGCTGGGGCCCGGAAAATACCGCATGAATCCGGCGGGCTACCAGATCGACGTGGTGGACGCGCTCAGCATTCCGATCGGCTACGACGGCGTGGTGACGTCGCTCTCGGGCCGGCAGACGCCGCCGAACGCATTTGCGCAGGCGGGCGAGAAGGGCGTGCGCCGCGACGTGCTGCAGCCGGGGCTGTATTTCGTGAATCCCCGCGAATACAAGGTCGACGTGCTGGAAATCGGCGTGAACCAGGTGTCGCTGCTCGGCAAGGGCGGCGGCGCGGTCATCACCAAGGCGCTGATGGCTTCGCAAAACGCGGCGATGGACCAGCTGCAGCAGAACGTGCTGCAGGAGCAGCAGGCGAAGCGCGAGAACTACATGCGCTCCGAATCCAGCTCCGGCATGCGCCTGGGCGGTCGGCTGGCGCCCGCGCCGGCGGCGGCGCCGATGGATAAGAAATCGAGCGAAAGCTACAGGCAGAGGGCTTCGTCGAAACTGCCGGCCGAGATGGAATTGGATCGCGCCTTGGGCGGCGCCGCGCCCGCCCAGTCGGTTTCCTTCGTGCTGGAGCAGTTCGTGGAATTCCCGTCGCGCGATGGATTCGAGATCAGCCTGGACATGACGGTGGAATTCGAGCTGTTGCCGAAAAACGTGGCGTGGATTTTCCGGACCTACGGCGATCTGCCGGCGGCGGTGGAAAAAGTGATCATGCCGCAGATCCTGTCGGTGTCGCGCCTGAAGGGTTCGGCGTACGGCGCGAAGGACTTCATCGTGGGCGAAGGGCGCGAGAAGTTCCAGACCGAGCTGACGGACGCGCTGGCGGCGACGCTGGCGGAGAAGCGGATCCAGATCCAAAACGCCCTGATCCGGCACGTGAACGTGCCGGGGCAGATCCTCGACCCGATCCAGCAGGCGAGCCTCGCGCAGGAACAGGACCTGACGAACCAGGAAAAACAGAACACCGCCAAGAAGCAGGCCGAACTCAATACGGAGCTCAGCCTGATCGGCCAGCGCCGCGAACAGGTTGCGCAGGAGACGGAGAAGATCAAGGCGCTGATCAAGGCCGACGAAGAGAAGCAGGTCGCCGAAATCCAGGGCGACACGATGCGGCAGGCGGCGGAGATCGAGAAGCAAACGGCGGGCGTGAACGCCGAGCGGATCACGACGCTGGGGACGGCCGACGCGGAGGTCGTCCGGCTGGTGGAGGGCGAAAAAGCCAAGGGCCAGCAGCTGAAAGTGAAGGCGTTCGGCGACGCGGAAGCCTACAACCTGTGGACCTTTGCGCTGGGGCTCGCCGACGACCTGAAGATCAACGTGCTCCATGCCGGTCCCGGCACGCTGTGGACCGATCTCCAAAAGGCGGGGTTGTCCGATCTCGGCGCGGGCCAGGCGCTGCAGGCGCCGAAGTAGGCGCGGACGAACCCGGAGGGGCCCGCCATGGATGCGGCGCATGCCCGGCTGCTGAAGGAGATCGAGGCGGAAGCGTTGTCCACCGCCGCGTACACGGGGATAGCCGCCTTCGACGCGCGCGTCATGCGCGCGCTGGCGGAGGTGCCGCGCCGCGAATTCGTGCCGGAAGAGGAGCGCGTGTCGGCCTATCTGGACCTTCCGCTGCCCATTGGCCATGGGCAGACGATTTCACAACCCTACATCGTCGCGCTGATGACGCACCTGCTGGACATCGAGGCCGGCGACATCGTGCTGGAAGTCGGGTCGGGTTCGGGTTACCAGGCCGCAGTGCTGTCGAAACTGGCGCGGGAGGTGCATACGGTCGAGATCGTGCCCGCGCTGGCGCGCGCGTGCCGCGAACGGCTGGCGCGGCTGGGCTTCGCGAACGTGGCCGTGCACGAGGGCGACGGCGGCGCCGGGCTGGCGGCGGAGGCGCCGTTCGATGCGATCCTCGTCACGGCGGCGGCGCGGCGGGTGCCGCCGGCGCTGGCGGTGCAGCTCAAACCGGGCGGGCGCATGGCGCTTCCGCTGGGCGAAGAAGGCGCCACGCAGGAACTGGTCTTGCTGGCGAAAGACGAGCGCGGCCAGATTACTTTTCGCCCGGTGTTGCCGGTGCGGTTCGTGCCGCTGACGGGGCGCGCTTAGTCCGTTTCGTAGTCGATCATCCGGCGTTCGGAGACGACTTCGCGCACGAAAAGTCCGACGGCCTTGTGGGCGGGGTGGATCTGATAGGCGGCGAGATCCTCTTTCGCGGCGAAAGACGTCGCGAGGACGACGTCGGAGCTGTTCTCCGTGGCGGAGAAGTCGAGGCCGACCTCGAGCCGCCGCAGGACGGGGATCTGGCCGGGCAAGGCCTCGAGCTTTTCCTTCAGGAGGCGGGCGTTGGTGGCTTTGTCGTTCCCGAGGGCGGAATCCTTGAGTCGCCAGGCGACGATATGGTGGATCATGGGGGTTCTCCTTTAAAAGGTGAAGAGCAGGCCGGCGTTGACGGCCAGACCGCTGAAATCCAGTTCCTGTTCGACCCAGTCGATGCCGATGTCGCGGCGGACGTCGGTGGCCTTTTCGATGGAGGTTTCGATCCAGGTGTATTTGCCTTCGACGAACGCGGCGAGCCGGGTGGAAAACCGGAACCGGAGGCCGGCAAGGGCGTAGCATCCGAACTCGTCGTCGACTTCGATGTCGTAGACGGTTTCTTTTCCGTTCAAATGGTTGTTGCTCTGGCCGTCGAAGAGGTAGTAGCCGAACCCGGGGCCTCCGTAGAGGCTCAGGTTGTCGCCGAGAGGCAGGCGCACGAGGACATTGGCCTCCAGCGGCATGGCGACGATGGTCACGTCGTTTTCGAAATTCTGTCCATCCTCGGTCGTGATGTCCCGGGAATCGCGGGCGCCGAAGCCGGAGAGGCGCAAGTCGAGTTCGAAGGGGGAGGGCAGCAGGAAATGCCCGACGATGCCTGCTCCCCAGGCGCCCCCGACGTCGAGGCTCTCCAGCCGGGGAAGATCCCAATAGGAGACACAGGCGCCGATATGGAAAGGGGAAACGGCGGCGGCGGCGGGCGGGGCGGCGCCATGGGCTTGCGCGAGACCAACGGCCCAGCCCAAGAGCGCGCACCAGCAGATGAACGGTTTCATCGAAATCTCCTCCGGGCAGCCTCCAGGGCCGCCTACCGAACGATCCTAGGTCAAACGGGGAGGCGGGAAAAGGGAAAACGGCCGGCATGGTTTCGCTCGGCATGGTTTCGCCTTTTCTCGCCGCGGTGCGCCATGCTATTTTGGGAATCCAATGAAACGCGAGGTCCACATGGGTTCTCTTCCTTCCCGTACCTGCCGCCACGGGTCCTTTTGGGCCGTCATCGTTGCGCTGGCCGCCGTGCTCGGCGTCAGCCTGATGATCAACCTGACCGCCGTCGGCGTGCTGTCCGGTTCGGCGAAGCCTCTGCTCGACCAGCGGGGCGAGGACGAATTCCCTTCGTTTTCCGAAACGCACTCCTACGGGGCGGGCACGACCAAGGTCGTTCGCATTTGGTTCACGGGAATCCTCACGCGCGAACTCGATGGCGGCTGGCTGGGCAGCGTCGATCCCGTGGAGGACTGCCTCCGCCAGATCCGCGCGGCGCGCCAGGACGACGAGGTGGCGGCGATCCTGTTCGAAGTGGATTCGCCGGGCGGGGACGTCACGGCGGCCGACGAGATCCACCGCGAACTGACGCTCTTCAAGGAAAGCCGCGCGGACCGCCGGATCGTCGTGCTGGTCCACGACCTGGCGGCGTCGGGGGGCTACTACGTGTCCGTGCCCGCCGACCGGATCATCGCGCAGCCCACGGCGCTCATCGGCTCCATCGGGGTGATCCTGCAGACGCTGAACGTGCAGGGGCTGAGCGAAAAGATCGGCGTGACGGACACGACGATCAAGTCCGGCAAGAACAAGGACCTGCTCAATCCGTTCCATTCCGTGGATCCCGAGCAGATCGCCTTGCTGCAGGAATCCGTGGACGCCACGTTCGCGCGGTTCGTGGATCTGGTCGCCGAAGGGCGCTCCCTGAAAAAGAAGGACGTCCTGCCGCTGGCCGACGGGCGCATTTTCACCGCCGACCAGGCGCTGGAACTCAAGTTGATCGACGGCATCGGCTACTGGGACGAGGCGTTCGACGAGCTGGCCGGTTTGCTGGGAGTGGACGACCTCTACGTGGTGGCCTATCAGATCGAGAAGTCGTTTTTCGAGCAGCTGATGGGCGTGCGGTCGCCGTTGCCGGGCCTGCGGGCGATGTTTTCGGCGGCGGCGACGCCGCGGCGGCTGTTTCTCTGGAAGCCGTAAAGCGGATCGGACGGATCCGTCCGCTGCTTCGGCGCCGCAGGCTACTTCTTTTCGGCCCGGATTTCGGCGACGAATTCGCCCATGCGCTTCATGCCTTCGCGGACGTTGTCCATGCTGGTCGCGTAGGCGCAGCGCAGGAAGCCCGCGCCGCACTTGCCGAACGCGTCGCCCGGGACGACCGCCACGCCCTTTTCCTCGAGGAAGCGCATCGCGAAGTCCTCGGCGGAAATGCCGAGGTCGCCGATGTAGGGGAACGCGTAGAACGCGCCCGCGGGCGTGTGGCAGGACACGCCCATTTCGGCGAACGCCGCGATCAGGTAGTTCCGCCGCCGGTTGTATTCGGCCACCATGCCCGCCACCGCGGCGTCGCCGCGCTCGAGCGCCTCGGCCGCGGCCCGCTGGCCCGTGGTCGGCGCGCTCATGATGGCGTACTGGTGCAGCTTCATCATGTTCTCGGAGACGTCGGCGGGGGCGCAGGCGTAGCCGATGCGGAAGCCGGTCATGGCCCAGGCCTTCGACATGCCGTGCAGGAAAATCGTCCGCTCCTTCATGCCGGGCACCGAGACGAAGCTGACGTGCTTGGAGTCGTAGGTCAGCTCGGCGTAGATTTCGTCCGTCAGCAGGAGCAGGTCGTGCTTCACGCAGAAGTCGGAGATGTCCTCGACGTCCTTTTGGCCGAGCACGGCGCCCGTCGGGTTGCAGGGGAAGTTGAGCATCAGGACGCGCGATTTTTTCGTGACGGCTTTTTCCAGCATCGCCCGCGTCAGGCGGAACTGGTCTTCGCGGCGCGTCTCGACGCACACGGGCACGCCGCCGGCCATGATGATGGTCGGCCGGTAGCTGACGAAGCACGGCTCGTGGTAGATCACCTCGTCGCCGGGATTGAGCACGGTGCGCAGGGCGACGTCGATGGCCTCGCTCACGCCGACGGTCACCAGCGTTTCCTTCTCCCAGTCGTATTCCGCGCCGAACTGGCGCGCGACGTAGCGGCAGATGGATTTGCGCAGCGCCGGATCGCCGCGGTTCGACGTGTAGTGCGTCGCGCCGCGCTCCAGCGAAAAGACGGCGGCCTCGCGCACCGTCCACGGCGTGTCGAAATCCGGTTCGCCGACGCCGAACGAGATCACGTCCTTGCGGCCCGCGACGATGTCGAAAAACTTGCGGATGCCCGAAAACGGGAGCGCCTGCACGTGCGCCGCCACTCTGCTGTTGCGGTTCATAAGCCTGGTTCCTCGCGCGGGGGCCTTACGGACTGACCTGCAAGCGGTCGTCCACCTTTTCGCCGTCCATCAGCACGCCGTCCTGCTTGTAGGACTTCAGCATGAAATGGGTGCCTGTCGAGAGCACGCCGTCGAGCGTCGCGAGCCGTTCGCTCACGAACGACGCGACTTCGCGCAGGTTCTTGCCCGCCACGAACAGCAGCAAGTCGTACTTGCCCGACATCAGGTACATGTTGACCACCTCGGGGAAGCCGCTGATGCGCCGCGCGATG
>CAZECJ010000140.1:0-7142 GCA_964510645.1 uncultured Verrucomicrobiota bacterium
TCCTTCTGGTCGTGGGTGACGTAGATCGCGGTCAGCCCCGCCTCCTTGCAGATGCGGCGGATTTCCGTCCGCATTTCGAGGCGCAGCTTGGCGTCGAGGTTGGACAGCGGTTCGTCGAGCAGCAGGCACTGCGGCTCGATGACCAGCGCGCGGGCCAGGGCGACGCGCTGCTGCTGGCCGCCGGACAGCTCGTTGGGCTTGGAATTCGCGCGGTCGGCCAGCTTGACCAGTTCCAGCGCGCGCAGGGCGCGCTTCCGGATGTCGGCTTTCTTCACGGAACGCATTTCGAGGCCGAAGGCCACGTTCTCGCGCAAGGTCAGGTGCGGCCACAGGGCGTAGCTCTGGAAGACCATGCCCATGTCGCGGCGGTGCGGCGGCACGTGCGTCACGTCGCGGTCGCCGGCGAGGATCCGGCCTTCCTCCGGTTCGTTGAGGCCGGCCACGGCGCGCAGCAGCGTCGTCTTGCCGCAGCCCGACGGCCCCAGCAGGAAGAACAGTTCGCCGGCTTCGATGCGCAGGTCGATGCCGTCCAGCACCGTCTGGCTTCCGAACCGCTTCGTCAGTTTTTCGATCGCGATGGGCACCGGCATGGCGGGCACTCCTTTCGACGGCCCCCTTCTAGCACGTTCCGCCCCGCCGCAACAGGGCGAGTTTTACGTAGCACGTAAAAACTTTCGGCGAGTTTTACGTAGAACGTAAAAACTTTGTCGATTTTTTACGTAGCGTGGAAAACTTTTTTCCACAGTGTGGAAAAATCGACGAGCCGCCCTCCTTCGCCAAGGCTTCGGAGAGCAAGCGATTCCCGGAGCCGGGGGGCGGGCTATTCCCGGGCTTCCGCGGGCTTTTTCGGGGGCGCGTACGTCGGGTCGAGCGCCTCGTTCAGCAGGCGGGCGAGGCGGACGCCGGCTTTTTGCAGTTGTTCCTTCGCCACGGGCAGGCGGGAGTCGATGTAGTTTCCGCTCGTCAGGTCCATGCCCGGCTTCGACCAGGTGTAGGGCAGGTTCTCGCCGTTGGTCCAGCGATAGGCCTGCTTGCGCGCGCGCCAGTAGCTGTCTTCCGCCCAGTTGAGGGGCTGGCCCTGGCTCCACCACGCGATCTGCTCGGGGCCGACGTCTTCCAGCAGGAATTTGGCGAAGCTGGACCGGCTGCGGGCGCCCATCAGTTCGCGGACCATGGAATCGTCCCAGACGCTGTGGACGCTGGAGGCATAGTCCATCGGCGTGTCGGGGCCGAAGGAATAGTTGCGGCCCTTGAAGGAATTCACGGGAATCATGTTGCCGCCCATGTCGCCGCAGCGGAAGGCGCAATGCATCGGCTGGTGCATGTCGCCCACGAAATGGACCAGGAAGCGCAAGGCGTCGAGCTTGCGCTCGCGGGAAGCGTCCTTCGCGGCCAGTTCCTTCTGCCAGCGGACCACCTGCGTCACGATGTCTTGTCCGTCCTTGGGCGGCTTCAGCTCGAAGTCGTCGTCGTAGCGCTGGAAGGTGTCGAAGTCCACGAAATGCCACAGGCCGTTGCCGGGATAGATTTCTTCGTATTCCTGCGAACCGCGGATTGCGTCGGGCCAGGTGGAAATGTCGTAGTCGCCCAGCTTGTTGTCGCCCAGCAGGGCACGCACTTGTTTCTTGGCGCGGGGGGTCAGGAGGGTGGCGGCGACGTCGCCGACGGCGGCATGGCCGTCGGGGCCCCACGCCCAGGCCGAAACCGGCAGGGCGAGCGCGCAGGAGACCAGCATTCGGGAAGCAAGTTTCTTCATGGACGTACCTTTCAGGAACGGGTGAGCCTACGCCACGATTCGTCTGGCGTCAAACCGGCGGGGAATCGATTCAGTCCGGCGCGCCGAGCGCGGCTTCGAGCTTCCGGCGATCGCCGGGCGCGGGATTCCCGCGCTGCAGCAGCCAGCGGATCAAGTCCTGCCGATAGGTTCCGGCCACCGCCGGATCCTCCCCCCGTTCGAATTGTTCCGCCAGCACGGCGAGATCCGCCGCCGCCTGCGGACCTTTCTCGAAAAAATCCGGGAGCTGGCTGCAGAACGAAAAACGCAGCGCGCGGATTTCGATGGAATCCGGATGGGCGGCGACCCGCGCGTCGAGTTTCGCCAGGCCGGCCTTCGTCCGTTTGTATTTGTCCCACGGCAGCCGGCTGTGCTTGCCCAGCAGTCCCTCGAGCGCCGCGCGATAGGCCTGCAGCACCGGCGGGCCGGCGGCCGGATCCGCCGGCAGGCGTTCGGCGAGCACGTCGAGGAGGGCCCGGGTTTCGGCTTCGGACTCCGGCGCGATCTCGAAGCCGCGGCGCATCCGATCCAGCAAGCCCGGATCGGGATCGATTCTCTCCGGCGTTGCGGCCCACACGGACGCCGCCCCCAGCAACGCCGCAAGCAATCCGGCCGCACGCTTGCGCGCTCCGCTCATGCGTTCCGCTCGACGCTGTAGCGGAACAACTCGGCGAAGGCGTTGCGCGCGGCCTGCGCGCGGGAACCCGCCTGCGGCGGCAGGCTCGCGATCCGTTCGGAGGCTTCCTGCGCGAAACAATGCATGTATTCGCGCACCTGGGCCCGGGCGCCCGTGCTTTCCATCGCCGCGCGCACGAAATCCAGGCCCGCTTCGCCCGGCTCGCGGCTGCCGAAAACGGTTGCCAGCTGCGCCCGCAGCGCGTCGTCGGCCGCCTCGAACAGGAAATGCCGCAGCAGGGTCTTCTTGTCCTCGCGCACGTCGGAATCGGCGCGCTTGCCCGATTGCGCGGAGTCGCCGAAAATCCCCAGTTCGTCATCCTTGAGCTGGAAGACCACGCCGAGGTTTTCCCCGGCCTGGTCGAGGGCCTCGACGTGCGCCGGGCCGGCGTCCGCGAGGAGCGCGCCGATGACCAGCGGCAAGGAAAAGGTGTAGCGGCCGGTCTTGTAGCGGTAGACGCGCAGGATCTGGGCCGGATCGGGATGGGACCCGATGCCGCCGCCGCCGTTGCAGACGTCCTGCATCTGGGCGACGCCCACCCAGCACAGCTCCTGCGCCGAGAAGGCGGCGACCTTCCGCGCGCGCTCCTGGAGGGCCGGCGGCACCGGCAGCGACGCCAGCGCGTGGAAGCCCAGGAAAAACGCCACGTCGCCCGCGCAGACGCCCAGCGAGACGCCGTGGTGCGCCGGATCGGCCGCGCAGGCCTCCGCGGCGTCGCGCTCGTATTGCGCGTGGACCGTCGTCTGGCCGCGACGCAGCACGTCGCGGTCCATGATGTCGTCGTGGATCAACAGTCCCGCCTGCAGGAACTCCATCGCCGCGCCCGCGCGGTCCAGCACGGCATCCATCGCGCCGTCGGGCGTTTCGGCCGCGCACAGCTCGTAGCCCAGGCGCACCAGGATGCCCCGGATCATCTTGCCGGAACGGGCGTAGGATTCCAGCCGCGCGGCCAGTTGCGCGCCCAGCGGGCTGATGGACCCCAGCTTCGGCGCGTTCTCCCGCAGGATCTCGCCAATGGCCTTCTCGATGCCGGGGCGGACGCTCTGGAAATACGCAAGCATGGCCGGGATCCTACCTCAGGTCCCTTGAACATGCCAGAGGATGCGAAGCGCCCCAAAGAAAAGCGCCTGCATGCCCACATAGATGCCGGCCAATCGGCCGTGCGTCCCCAGCGCGCAGGCCTCTTGGAGCTGCCGGGGATGCCGCGCCGCGAGGATCGCCGCAAGAACGAACCACGCCGCGTAGTTCTGGAACGGGATCGTCCCGCCCGCCCAGGTCCAGTAGTCCAGCCGGATGGCCACCGGTTCCATGAGGAAATCGAACGCCGCCGCGATCAGCCCGGCCAGCAGGGGCATCGCCACCTTCCGGCCCACGCCCGCGCGGGTCGGCAGGATCCGGCCCGCGAGGCAGACGGCCCCGTTCACCACCATCACCCAGTTGAAGGCGATGATCAGCGGCACGCCGCAACAGGACCAGCCCAGCGTCGGCCCGTAGACATAGGCCCCGAAAATGGCCCCCGTGGCCACCCCGGCCGCCTCGACCAGGAAGGTCAGCACGTAGGCCCCGGCCACCCACGCCGCAAACCGCTTCCCCCCCGCCGCCAGCGAGGGCGCCACGACCAGCGCGCCGGTCAACAGCAGGAATCCCGGCGTCAAGACCAGCATCCACGGCAGCGTCGCCGACAGCGCATGCCCGGCCGCCCCCACCGCGAACAGCACGGCCAGCACGAAAACGACCGCCCGCACGTACAGCCGCCAAGCTCCCGGAAGCGTTGCATTCATGGTTCGCATTTCTCCGCCAGATCCGCCGCCAACGTGCCCGACAACAGCGCCAGCGGCATTCCGCCCCCGGGATGCGTGCTGCCGCCCGCGAAATAGAGCCCCCCGATCCGCCGCGACCGGTTCGGATGCCGCAGGAACGCCGAAACCGGCGAGTGCGACGCGATGCCGTACAAGCTGCCATAGGTCGAGCCCGTGTCGCGCTCGATGTCCGGCGGGGCGATGATTTTTTCCACCTCGATCAACGGCTCGACGTCGCACCCCAGCGCGCGCGACAGCCGCTTCAGCACGGCCTGCCGCGCCCGCGCCGCGAGCGCCGGCCAATCCTGCCCCGCATTGCGCGGCGCGTTCAGCAGCACGAACCAGTTTTCGCCGCCGGGCGGCGCATCGGCCGGATCGACCTTGTTGGTGACGTTGACGTAGACCGTCGGCTCCGCCGGCACGTCCAGCGCGCCGAAGATCGCGTCGAATTCCGCGCGGTAGTCGCCGGAGAAGAAAATATTGTGGACCTGCATCTGCGGGAACCGCCGCTTCACCCCCCAGAGGAAAACGAGGCCCGACGACGACGGCTCGAGCCGGGCGTAGCGGCGGGCTTCCGGCGCCTCGGGTCGCCCCAGCAGCGTCCGGTAGGTGGACAGCACGTCGGCGTTGCTCACCACGACGTCGGACGGAAACCGTTCTCCGCCGGCCTCGACGCCGCGGCAGCGGCCGTTTTCGACGACGATGCGCTCCGCCCGCGCACCGAAGCGAAACTCCGCGCCTAGTTCCCGCGCGATGCGCTCCAGCGCGCGCGGCAAGGAGACGATGCCGCCCTTCAGCGCGTAGCCGCCGAAGGCATACTCCACGTGAGGGATGATCCGCATCGTGGCCGGGGTGCGGAACGGGCTCGAGCCGTTGTAGGTCGCGTAGCGGTCGAAGAGCTGCGCCGCGCGCGGATCCGCGAACGCGCGGGCGTTGGCCGCGTGCAGGTTCGAGAACGGCGAGAGCCGCGCGGCGTTCAGCAGCGCCTTCAGGCCCTTGCGCGACGCGTAGGTGGCCGGTTCGTGCAGGCTGCGCGTCAAAAACAGCTCGCCCGCCCACTCCCACAGGCGCGCGCTGCGCTCGAGATAGCCGTCCAGCTCGGCGGCCTTCGCCACGCCCGCGGCTTCCAGCTCGGTTCCAAAGCGCGCGCGGTCGGAATAGCTGTGAAGGCGCGTGCCGTCCGCGAATTCGTAGGCGCACAGCGGCGCCAGCGGGACCCAATCCAAATAGTCGCGCAGGTCCCGCCCCAGCCGTTCGAAAAAGGCCCGGAACACGTCCGGCAGGGTGAACAGCGACGGCCCCGTGTCGAACCGGTAGCCGCCCAGTTCCACCGACGCCGCCTTTCCCCCGGCCTGCGCCGCCTGCTCGAACACCGTGACCCGGTGCCCCGCTTTCGCCAGCAGCGCCGCCGCGGCCAGCCCGCCGATGCCTGCGCCCACGATGGCGACGGTTTTGCTCATGGCGCGCTCCGTCGCCGGGCGGCACCGACCCGGTCGTGCACGAGCGCCGCCAGCGCCAGCATCGCGAAACTGAAGAAGAAATCCTCCACGGGGATCGACCCGACCCGGACCGCCAGGTTTTCCGCGTCGTCGTAAAGCACGACGGGGATGCCCGTCAGGAATCCGTTGGCGATCAAAAACGGCAGGTAGGTCAGCCCCAGCCCGATCCAGAAGTTGCGCGAACGCAGCGTGGCGGGCGTCCGCGCCTGCAGCGCCGCAAGGGCCAGCCCGCACGCGAGGAACGTCGTGGCCGTATAGGCCAGCTCGCGGTACATGAACGCCAGGATGAACAGAAACACCGCCAGAATGGGAAAGACCGGACTCGGGATCCGGATCGCGCGGTCGGGGAAATACGCGCGCACGCATTCCAGCACGAACAGGCAGGCATAGGGCACGCAGACGAAGAACAGCCACTCGCCCGGCGGCAGATGCAGGAAGCGGAACTCGCCGGCGTGGGCCGGGTTGAACGACCAGATGTCCCGCGCCGCCATCCACGCATCCCACGCGCCGAAGACCAGCACGACGGCGGCGATGGCCGCGAACACCTGCGGCCATTTCCGCCAGAACGCCACCTTGCGATCGAACGACAGCGCCAGCGGCAGCGCCAGCACCAGCAAATCGATGCGCACGTAGAGGTCCATGCTACCCCCGCAAGCCGTTCCACAGCGCCTGAAGCACGATTCGGCCCTTCTTCGGCTTCACCCGGCGCTCGAACACGACGAACGGATCGGCCGCGATTTGCCGCGCCGTCCAGTTGTACATGTCGCCCGCCGTCCGCACCGCCATGCGCGGCCGCCGCGGGATGAACGAATAGCCGGCCTCGGCCTCCGCCTGCCACGCCGAATAGCGTTCCAGATGCCCTCGCAGGAACGCCGTCCACTCCGCCGGATGCGCCTGCGCCCAGGCGCGCGTCGGCAGCCAGTCGTCGGGCACGTCCAGCAGGCGGACACCGCCGCGTTCCATCGGCAGATAGCGCCGGCCCATCGCCGCGTCTTCCGCGACGTCGCGGATGAAATTGATGATTTGCATCGCGCGGCCCAGGCGCTGCGCGGCGAAATGCGCCTCGTCCGGCAGGCGCATGATCTTCGCCATGAACAGCCCGATCACCTCCGCCGAGCCGTAGACGTAGGCCAGCGTTTCTTCCTCGGTCCGATAGATCCGCTTCGCCAGGTCGGCTTCCATCGAAGCCAGGAATGCGTCCGTCCAGGCGGGATCGAACTCCAGCCGCCGCGCCAGCGCCACGAAGTCGTCGATGATGGCGTCGGCCGCCGGCGCGCCGGCCCACGCCGCGCGGTAGCGCGCGACGAAGCGCCGGAACGCTTCCCCTTCCTGCGGGACGGCGTCCACGAAATTGTCCGCCACGCGCACGAAACCGTAGAGCGCGAACACCTCCG
>CAZECJ010000141.1:0-7101 GCA_964510645.1 uncultured Verrucomicrobiota bacterium
CTTCGGAATGTGGAAGCAGTGCATCTCGAAGCCGGCCTTCTTGGCTTCTTCGTTGATAATGTGCGTGGTCTCGGCCGAGTCGTTGCCGCCGATGTAGAAGAAGTAGCGCACGCCGTACTTCTGCAGCTTTTCGAAGATCTGTGCGCAATCCTCGGGGGTCGGCTTCTTGCGGACCGAACCGAGGCCCGACGAAGGCGTCTGGGCGACGGCCTTGAGCGTGGCGACGCTTTCGCGGCCCAGGTCGATCAGGTCTTCGTTCAGGATGCCCTTGATGCCGTGCAGCGCTCCGTAGATCTTCTTGATCTCCTTGTGCTTCTTGGCCTCCAGCACCGCGCCGATCAGGCTTTGGTTGATGACGACCGTGGGACCGCCGCTCTGGGCGATCAGCATGTTGCCGACGATTTTCGCGTTTTTCTTGGACATAAAACGTTTTTCCTTTCGCGTGGGGGTTGCGTCCACGACGGCGGATGAAAGCAAAAAACGGCCTGCCCATGCAAGCCGTTTTGCTCCCTTCCGGACCCGGAGGCCTTACGGATTGGGCACGATTTCCAGGACTTGGGGCACGGCGGCGGTGCCGTCGTCCGGGAAGACCAGCCACAAGTAATTCAGCGATATGGGATTGGACCCCAGATCGTCCGGCAAGGGCTGTCCATTCCGGGCATCGGTGCCGTAGAGGTACTCGATGTTCGTCAGCGAACCTTCGACCATGTCCACTTCCAAAGCCGAGAGTTTCAAGGCCGGCTGGTATTCCACCACGACGTAGCCGCCGCCGGCCTTCTGGCCAACCCAAACGGTCGCCGGGTCGCCGTCCACCGCGTTCCAGCCGGTCTGATCATCCAGACCCTCGCTGGTCAGCACCGATACCGGATCGCTTTCCGTTGAAAGGGCGACAGCAAGAGCTTTCTTACCTGCCGAGCGCGGGCCGTACACTTCCAATTCGGCGAGGCACACGTTCGGAGTGGCCGAGTTGTAGAGGCCCGTGAACCGCAGGTCGAGCCATCTGATTCACCTCCCAGTCCTCCCAGCCGCTATGCGCGCCCGTGCTGGCATCCACCAGAGGCGTCGGCGACCAGTCCGTCCCGTTCAGCGACCACTCGATCTTGTAGCGATGGACCCGCGCATCCCAGTCCCAGTTCAGCAACCGGATGCGCGACACCGCCGTTTCGGCCTTCAGGTCCAGCGTGATCGTTCCGGGCGACGACAAGTTCGTCCAGCATGTGTAGCCAAAGTTGGTGCTGACGGTTTGGATGCCGTCGATCAAGTACTCCGGATGGGTCGCCTTCGTCCCGAAGATCATGCTGCCACTCGACGCCAGCGCCACGTTCTCGCCGATGTCGTCGTCCAGCGCCGTCGCCGATACATACTGGTCCTCCATGCCTAGCGTTGAAATCTGGAACGTCGCCTCTTCGTTGTCGGGGTTCGCATCGTCGGTCCCCGCCAATGTCACCGCTTGCCATTTGCTCCAATTCGACGACCTGAACGTCAAGGCCATCTCCGTTTGGATCGTGAGGCCGGCATCCCCGGCGCTGCGGGTCACGGCCATGCGGACGATTGCCCCCGGATCCTGGTTCAGGCGCACGAAGAAGCGGCCCTCGCCGTTCTCCCGCACGTTGACGCCGGAAGCGCTAACGACCAGGACTGTCGGTCCGTTTTTCGCCGTCAACGCCTGGATCTCGTCCGGGGCCGCAGTCCAATTATCGTCGCCTTCTTGAGAGGCTATGATCGCAACCTCGCCCGTGCCGGTGAAGGCCAAGGTCGTGCCGGCGATCCGGGCCGGACCGCTGGCCACCGCGAAACTCACCGGCAAGCCGCTCGACGCCGTCGCCGTTAGGTCGACCACGTCCGTGATCAACCGATCACCCACTTCCGGAAAATCGATGGTCTGGAAAGCCGGCAAGATCTCCAGCGTGCCGACGGAAGACCCTTCGTGGTTTTCATCGGCGGCGACCGCTTCCACGCGGTAGCTCCCCGCCGCGACCGGCGGCTGGGAACTGCCGCGGGAAAGCATCCGTTCATTCCCGTCCATGCTTGCGCCGTAGGTGACATCGACGTTCATGCCGTCGGGATCGGTGGAAACAACCACCGGCTTCGGCTCGCCGTCATATACCTGAAGCAGATTAGCCAACTCCACGACCGCAGGGGCCTTGGCCACCACCAGCGTGTCCATCGCAACACCTTCGTAATTCGGATCGACCGCGGTGGCCAGTACCGCGTAGCTGCCCGCGTCCACCGGTGCATCGAACACGCCGCCGTAGGTGATTTCGACCGCCAATCCCACGGGATCCGTGGCAACCGACGCGTTTCTGGGCATGCCGTCAAAGACGTGCTGCAGATCGCCCAACGCCACGGTCGCCGACGCCTTCTCCACCGCGAGCGCATCCGCGGCCGAGCCGGCATGCTTCTCATCGACCATCGTGGCGACCACCTGGTAGGTTCCCGCTCCGACCGGGGCCTGGAGCTCGCCGTCGTAGGTGATCTCGACCGCCAGCCCGGCCGGATCCGTCGCGACCGCCACGGTTTTTTCCGCCCCGTCGTACGTCTGTTCGAGATTGCGGAGTTCCACCGCCGCCGGCAAAGGCTGGGTGCCCGCGTCTTGAGGCTTGTAGCTCGTTTTCTTCTGGTTGTTGCCTTCATTGTTCTCGTCCGCGCCGTCGTCGGCATCCACGAACGCGCGCGCATGGTGCGTACCCGGCCGGGTCGGCACGCTCAACGCAAACGCAAAGGTCCGGGATTCGCCCGCCGCCAGCATTCCTGCCGCTTGTTGGGCATCCCCGGCATCGCCGGCCTTGGCGGTGCCCGGCTTCGACGTCCAAATCCGCACGACGCCCGCATCGGCGGACAGATTGCCTTGGTTCCGCACCGTCACCGTGGCCGTGAACGTCCCGCCGCGCACGGGAACCGCCGGGCTCACCACCAGCGACGTCACCGTGAAATCGGGCTTCATCACGCTTGCGGGCTGCCCAAACGAGGTCGCGCAAATTCCTGCGCAAAATACCGCCAAAATCCAGACTCTTTACATCTTCATTGCCGCTTTCATCTTTGTGCTGTCGGAACGGATTTCTCCACACTTTTGGAAAATCCAATCGTTCACGGGTGGGCAAGACTCCCCAATGGCTGTTAGGATGAAATTAGGCGGCAATTAATCATGGATTCTTTGTGCCCGCCGATCCGATTGGAATTCCATTGAGAATGGATTTGAATCTCGTTTGGCCGGCGCGGACGTTTCCGCACCTATTCCGCAAAGCCCGTGCTGCGAAACCGGTGGCGCACCGTCCGACGCGCGCGCCTAAAAAAATCAGGCGGCGCACGTGCGCCGCCTGACGGGGATCAGAGGATCCGAAGCGTTATGGGTTCGGCCGGATTTCGATGACTTCCGGCGCGGCCTCCGTGCCGTCGTCCGGGAAGACCAGCCACAGGAAGTTCAGGGAGACGGGATTCTTCTCCAGATCTTCCGGCAATGGCTGCCAATCCTTGGCATCCAGGCTGGTCAGAACCTGGACATCGGCCAGCGAGCCTTCCGCCACGTCGACTTCCAGGCCCGACAGTTTCAGCGTCGGCGCGTATTCGACGACGACATAGCCTCCGCCGGCCTTCTGGCCGACCCACGCCGTCGCGTCGTCGCCGTCCACCGCGTTCCAGCCGGTCGCGTCTTCCGCGCCTTCGCTGGTCAGCACCGACACCGGTTCGCTCTCCGCGACGACGGATCCGCCCTGCGCGGGCGCAAGGGATTTCTTCCCGACCGTCCGCTCGCCGTACACTTCCCACTCGGCGATGGAAACCTTGGTATTAACAGAGTTGGAGATGCCCGTGAACCGCAGGTAGCGGATCGTGCCACCCACGTTCCAGTCCTCCCAGCCGCGGTGCTCGCCCGTGCTCGCATCCACCAGCGTCGTCCATTCCGTCCCGTTCAACGAGGACTCGATGGTATACTGATGGGAGCGGTAATCCCAATCCCAACTCAACAGCCGCACCCGCGTGACGTTCATCGACCCGTTCAGGTCCAGCGTCATCGTCGGCTTGGTTGCGTTCGTCCAAACCGTATAGCCGTAGTTCGCGCTTGAGGTGTGCACTCCGTCGATCAATTGTTCCGGCCGATAGATCTTGCCCGACCCCGAGATCGTGGCTCCGCCAGAGGCCAAGGCCAGGTTCTCTCCGATGTCGTCGTCCAGCGCGGCGGCCGCCACGGCCGTCGACTGCGGCGCCCAGCTTGGAACCGTGATCTGGACCGTTGCCGTCTCGTTGTCCGTGTCCACGTCGTCCGCTGCCGCCAGCGTCACCACCTGCCACGTGTTCCAGTCCGAGGGCGTGAATATCCGTGTCCCGCCGCTCTTCACCGTGAGACCCGCGTCCCCGCTGATCCGCGCGACGGTCACCGTTGTGCTGCCCGGCGGCGACCGATCCAACTTCACGTAGAAACGGCCTTCGCCTTTCTCGCGCACGTTCACGTCGGCCACCGAGACGACCGGCTGCGGCAAATCGGACGTATCGCGTCCGTACACTTCCCACTCCGTGAGGGAAACCTTCGTGTTCACGTTGTTGGAGAGGCCCGTGAACCGCAGGTAGCGGGCTGTGCCGCTCACGGCCAAGTCCTCCCAGCCGCGGTGCTCGCCCGTGCTCGCATCCACCAAGGCGGTCCAATCCGTCCCGTTCAACGAGGACTCGATGGTATACTGGTGAGTGCGGAAATCCCAATCCCAACTCAGCAACCGCATCCGCGAGATGGCCACCGGCCACTTCAGGTCCAGCGTCAGCGTCGGCTTGGTCGCGTTCGTCCAAACCGTATAGCCGTAGTTTTCGCGCGAGGCATGCACCCCGTCGATCAGCTGTTCCGGACGATAGATCCTGATCGACGACCCCGAGATCGTGGCTCCGGCAGAAGCCCGCGCCACATTCGTCCCGATGTCATCGTCCAGCGCGGTGGCCGTCACGGTGGCCGACTGCGGCGCCCAACTCGAGACAGTGATCTGGAACATGGCCTCCTCGTTGTCCATGCCCACGTCGTCCGCTGCCGCCAGCGTCACCATCTGCCACGTGTTCCAGTCCGAGGGCGTAAACGTCAGAGTCCCGCCGCTCAGCACCGTGAGATTTTCGTCCCCGCTGAGCCGCGCGACGCTCACCGCCGTGCTGCCCGGCGGCAACCGATCCAACTTCACGTAGAAACGGCCTTCCCCGTTCTCGCGCACGTTCACGTCGGCCACCGAGAGGACCGGCTGCGGCAATCCGGACGTATCTTGTCCGTACACTTCCCACTCGGAAATGGAAACCTTCATGTTCACGTTGTTGGAGAGGCCCGTGAACCGCAGGTAGCGGGCTGTGCCGCTCACGGCCAAGTCCTCCCAGCCGCGGTGCTCGCCCGTGCTCGCATCCACCAAGGCGGTCCAATCCGTCCCGTTCAACGAGGACTCGATGGTATACTGGTGAGTGCGGAAATCCCAATCCCAACTCAGCAACCGCATCCGCGAGATGGCCACCGGCCACTTCAGGTCCAGTGTCAGCGTCGGCTTCGGCGCGTTCGTCCAAACCATAAAGCCGTAGTTCTCGCTCGAGGTGTGCACCCCGTCGATCAGATGTTCCGGCCGATAGATTCTGCCCGACCCCGAGATCGTGGATCCGCCGGAGGCCAGCGCCACGTTCGTCCCGATGTCATCGTCCAGCGCGGTCGCCGCCACATACTGGTCTTCCGCGCCTGCCAGCGAAACCTGGAACGTCGCCTCCTCGTTGTCGTCGTTGACATCGCTGGCCTGCACCAGCGTCACCACCTGTCCCGTGCTCCAGTTCATTGGGGTAAAGGTAAGGCTTGCGCCGCTCTGCACCGCCAAACTCTCATCTCCGGCGCTGCGAGTGATGTTCACCACCACCGATCCGCCCGGATTCTGGTTCAGGCGCACGTAGAAGCGACCTTCGCCGGCTTCCCGGACGTTGACAGCCGACGAGCCGAGGACCGCCCGGAGGTGTTCCAGCGTGGTCGTGCTGGCCGTGGCCGAGTTGTCGCTCGAGCAGCCGCCTTCCGCGCGGACGCGGAAATAGTAGGTAACGCCTTCGGCCAGGCCGGAAACTTCCTGGCTGGTGCCCGCGACGGCCAGGTTCTCATAGCCGGCCACGAAGGACGGCGTCGGCGGATCGTACGGATAGAGGGCGATGTCGTCGACGTTGTAGCGGGTCGTCGTGCCGGACGTCTTGACGATCCGGACGCGGACGTTGCCGGCCACGTTGAGGTTCGTCGCGCTGAACGGCGTCAGGGTGGTCGAATTGGCCGTGAAGGTGCCCGCGCTGGTCCAGGATCCGCCGCCGTCGGTGCTGTATTCCACCCGGCCGGCCGTATCGGCGTCCGTGCCGTACTTGCCGTAGAGGAACGTGATCGAGCTGAGGCCCGTGGCCAGATCCTCGTTCATCGCGAGAATGCCGGTGGCATTGACCGTCTCGTTCGAGCGCACGCGCGCGGACTTCAGGCCGTTCTTGCGGTCGTTGGCCAGATCGCCGATGACGGCTTCGCTGAGGTTCCAGGAGATGCCGTTGAGGGTCACGTTGCCCGCGCCGTAGCTGGACTTGCTGGCGTCTTCGAAGTTGGCCACGTAGACGGAGCCCGCGGTGCCGCCGGTGGCGAAATCCGCTTCCGTGCTGACGTCGAGGCGGTAGCCGGTGGCGCCGCTCGCGGCGTCCCAGCTGGCGACGAAGCTCGTGTAGTCCGGAATGGCACCCAAGCCCGTCGGGGCATCCGGACCGTCGGTGCTGGCGCTGTCCGCCAAGCCCGAGGAGTAGAAACCGTCCACGTACGACCACGCCTGGTAGTAGTAAGGCGTGCAGGATTCCAGATCCGCGTGCGTCTGCGGGGAAACGGCGCCGACGTAGAGCACCGTGCCGCCCGCCAAAGCTTCGCCCACGACCGGCGCGCCGGCCGGAGCTTCAAAGACGCCCGTGGCGTTGACGGCGATGACGACGTCGTTGCCTGCCGCGTTCGGCGCGAAGGACAGTTCCACGGCGTCCATGCCGGCGGAAACGCCGGAGAACGAGGCCGGGCTGGCCACCGACACCGTCAAGGTGTCCGAGTCCGAGCCCTGGTACAGGTCATCCACGACCGTGGCGACCACGGCGTAGCTGCCC
>CAZECJ010000142.1:0-7066 GCA_964510645.1 uncultured Verrucomicrobiota bacterium
TTCCGATCGCCCATCCCCTCCAGAAAATCGCTGTCGTCCTCGTCGTACGCCCCGAGCCGGTAGCGCGCCGTCGCCGCCAGCCGCGCCCGCTTTCCGCTCGCCAGCCCGACCTGCGCCAGCGGGCCCAGGATCTGCACCCGCTCGCCGACGTACGTCACGGCCGGGATCGCCTGCACCTGCGCCGCATCCGCGCCCCGGTACGGATTCGACTGCGCGATCGCGCCGAGCCCCACCCCGAACAGGCCCTTCTTGCCGAAGATTTTCTTCAGTTCCACGTCCACCGGCACGCGCTCCGTTTCGCCCACCGCCAGCGACGCCTCCGAAAAGACCGGCGCGCCTTTCCCCCAGTAGCGGTTCGAAAATCCGAGCGGTTCGCGGGGAATGCCCAGGAAATTCACGTCCAGGATCCCGTTGCCGTTCAAGTCGTGGAACGCCAGCACCGCGTACGGGCCGGGCGGCAGCCCCTCGAAAGTCGCGCCGCCGGTCCCGTCCGCCGCCAGCGTCCGCGTCGCAACGGGATCGCGCAGATCCGCGAAAGCGTCCGCCGAGTCGAACAGCAGCGCCACCACCGCGCCCGTCGCCGGCGGATTCGCCACCGAAACCGCCACCGCGCCGCCCCACGCGGAAACCGCAAGGCACCACGCGAGACATCCCGCTCCTATCATCCGCAGGACCATCATCGTCCTTTCGTCGGCCGGCGCGGCGGATCAGAAACCGAAATCGGAACCGGCAAAGAACACGAGTACCGCCTTGGAACCGGGCTTCATGGAACTTCTCCCGTGGGTTTGTGTAATGGAACCGTGCCGACCAAGGTAATCTCGGCGCGCCTCCGCCCGCAAGTCCTTTCCGGATCCGGCACAGAGCCGATTTCCCGCTGTTCGGCGAGGCCCCCGCAGGATAAAGTGGCCGCATGGTGGACGAACGCGAACTGGGAAAAATCGGATTCTTCGCGGACTGTTCCGCGGCGGAGATCCGCGAGTTGGCGCCGCTATGCCGCCGCGCGGCCTTCCGGCCGGGCCAATCCATCCACGAGGAACGCGCGCCCGTCGATAAGGTCTATGCCGTGCTGTCCGGCGAAGTCCTGCTCTACCGCTCCTCCGGCGGGAGCCACGCAGCCCGGCTGGCCGTGGTGAAGGCCGGCGAACTGTTCGGCATCGGCGAGGCCATGCTGCCGACCTACTACACCGGTGCCAGCGCCCTCTCCGCCTGCCTCCTGCTGGAAATCGGCCGCGACGATTTCGTCCGCCGCTTCCTCGCCGTGCCCGCCGTGCGCGAACGCGTCGTGCGGGAGCTTTCGCAGATCGCCCGCTTCCTGATCTGCAAAGTGACCGGCGGCGGCGGACGCCGCGACCTCGCGCTCTACCTCCGGACGCAGGCCGAGGCCTGCGGACAGCCCGCCGGCAGCGGCATCCGACTGAAAAACAAGCAGCGCCAGCCCGAAATCGCTTCGCTCCTGAACCTCAGCCGCGAACACGTCACGCGCCTCTTCGCCAAGCTCAAGGCGGAAGGCGTCGCGGACTTCAACCGCGGGTTTCCGGTGATCGACCGCGCCTGGCTCGACCGCGAGGCGCCGGACCGCGACCTCGCCGCCAGCGTCCAGTACCGCCACCTGCCCGCCGAACGGTGACCTGCGTCACTGACGCCGCCCGGCGAAAGGCGCAGGATCGCGCCACCATGAAAAGCGACGTTCTCCTCCTGCCGCTGCTTCTGCTGGCCTGGCTCGCCCTCTCCGCCCGCGCCCAGAGCGCCACTTCCCTGACGATCGTCGTGCGCAACCTGCCGGACGGCGGCCTCACCGCCAACGGCCAGTCCGTCGCCTGCGTCGGCACGCTCAACGGCTGGAACAATTCCGCCACGACCGCCGTCGTGGCCGGCGGCCGGCTGGAGTTCGTCTTCGCCGACGTCGGCGCGCTGGCCGCGCTGGACTCGGCGTGGGGCGATTTGCCGCCCGGCGCCAACGCCGCGTTCCAGTTCGTCGCGCCGGGCACCTGGAATTCCGCCGTCTGCGCCGATTTCATCTCGAACCAGGGCAATTTCCGCGTCGCGCTCGCGGAAGGAACCGCCAACGTCGTGGAAATCGACGCCGGCCCCGCGCCGTGGCTGGTGGACCAGGCTTCGGCCGTGCGGGTGAACGGCGCCGCCGAACGCGAGTCGCCCGCCATCGACCTGTCCCGCTTCGCCTTCCCCGGCGGCAAATGGAAAGCACTGGTCATGAGCTACGACGACGGCCACGTGCAGGACCGCGGCCTGGTTTCCATCTTCAACGCCCACGGCATCAAGGGCTCGTTCCACCTCAATTCGAAGTCGCTCGATTCCGACACCTTCGTGACCAAGGCGGAACTCGCCGCGCTCTACGCCGGCCACGAAATTTCGTCCCACACCGTGGATCATCCCTATCTCGACACCTGCCCCGAAAGCAGCATCCGCTGGGAAATCGAAACGGACCGCGCCGCGCTCGAACCGCTCGCGGGCCACCAAATCCGCAGCCTGTCGTATCCGTTCGGCGCCTACAACGATCTCGTGCTGTCCACCCTGCGCAGCCTGGGCGTGAACAGCGCCCGCACGACCAAGCACGCCTGGAACCCGAATTATTTGCCGGCCGATCCGCTCAAGTGGCACCCGACGTGCCCCCACTCCGGCGCCATGACCTTCGCCCAGCCGTTCGCCGACCGGACGGAGGAGCGGATGGCGCTGCTCTACGTCTGGGGCCACAGCTACGAACTGGATTACGGCCATGCGGACAACAGCTGGGACTACATGTCGGCGCTGTGCGCGATCCTCGGCGACCGCGGCGACGTCTGGTACGCCGGCGTGACCGAAGTGGCCGACTACGTCGCCGCCATCCGCGGCCTGGAATGGCCGTTTCCCAACTGCGTCTACAATCCCTCGGGCCTCTCCATCTGGGCCAAGCTGGACGGCACGCTGTGCCGCATCCAGCCCGGCAAGCGCATGACCTGGCCCGCCGGCGCGGTGTCCGCCGCGCCCGAATGTCCGCCGGCCGGCGGCGTGGCGACGATCCGCTACGCCCCCGGCACCAACGCGTTCGCCGGTGCCGCCGCCGTGACGGCCCATCTCGGCCACGACGGCTGGCAGGACGTCGCCGACGTGGCGATGGTTCCAAACGGCGACGGTTCGTGGAGCGCCCAGGTGCCCGTGTCCAACGGCGCGGAACGGATCGATTTCGCCTTCACCGACGGCGCCGGCCTCTGGGACGACAACGGCGGCCAGGATTGGTCGCTGGCGGTGCGGGCGGCGGAACCCGCCGTGCCGGCCGCCATCCAGGCCGCCCTCCCCTCGCCGACCGTCGCGACCAAACCCGATTCCAGCCAGAATTCGGCCGGCGACGCCTTCGATCTCCGCGTCGGCGGCGGCGCGCTGACGACCACGTTCCAAGGCGGCTTCGGCGATTTCGGCCAGGTGTACGTCGATGCCGACGACGAGAACCTCTATCTCGGCGCCACCAATTGCAGCTTGGGCGGCACCAACAACGCGATGATCCTGTTCCTGTCGGTGGACACGATGTCCGGCGGCGTCGAGAACTTGTGGAATCTGCGCGGCGCGCCGTTCGGGCTCGACCGGCTCCACAACTTGGCGCTGACCCCCGCCGCCCACGTCGCCATCGTCGTCGGCGACGAATTCGGCGATGGTTCTTTCCCGCATTTCAATCTCGAGAGCGGTTCCGATTTTGGGCAGGGCGCATTTTACCTGTGCCGTTCGAACGCGTTCCAGCCCGTGCCCGGCGCGCGGCTCTCGCAGTTCGACGGCGCCGGCACCGCCGCCGCCGCTTCGTCGGACGACGACGGCAACCGCCAAACCGACCGCTGGGAAATCGCGATCCCCTGGCGCAGCTTGAACGCCGCGGCCGGCTGGCGCTCGGTCCGCGCGCTCCACGTGTCCGGCCTCATCGCCAGCGACGGCGTCTCCGGCAGCGACCGCTTCCTGTCCGGCAATTTCCTCGGCGCGGCGGCGGCCGGCGAACTGGCCGGCGGCAACTACGGGTTCCACTTCGCGACGCTGTCCGGGCACCGCGTCGGCCTCCCCTTCGAGGATTCGGATCTGGACGGCCACACCGATCTGCAGGAAAGCCTGGCCGGCACGGATGCGGCGGATGCGGACAGCCTGCTGGCGATGGAGGCTCCCGCCGCCGGCGCGGCCGCCGTGCGCTTCGGTTCCGTGGCCGGCAAACAGTATCGCATCCAATACAAGCTGGATCTCTCTGCGGACACCCCGTGGACCGATTTGCCCGGCACGCTGACGGCCACCGGCGGCCTCTGTTCCGCCACCAGCCTGGTCGAAAACGCCGCCGCCTTCTACCGCGTGCGGCTGGAAACCCCCTGACGTCCGGCTTACGCCGGCGGATGGGCTTCGTCTGTAGGCATGAAGCGTCGGCGCAGCGCGGCGGAGAAATCCTCGGCCAGGCTGAACATGGCCGGCACCAGCACCAGCGTCAGGATCGTCGCCACCGTCAGGCCAAACAACACGGCCACGGCCATCGGCGCCCACCAGGCGCTCGATTCCGCGCCCGCGACGATCTTCGGCGGCCACTGGTGGATTTCCAGGCTGTAGCCGACGACCATCGGCAGCAGCCCCAGCACCGTCGTCGACGCCGTCAGCAGCACCGGCCGCAGGCGCAACCGCCCCGCCGTCACGATCGCTTCGATGGCCGACAGGCCTTCCGCCTTCCGCTGCAGCGCGCAGTCGATCAGCACGATGGCGTTGTTCACCACGATCCCCGCCAGGCTGATCACGCCGATGCCCGTCATGATCACGCCGAAGCGCATGCCGAACGCCAGCAAGCCCCACATCACGCCGACCATCGACAGGATGACGGAGAAGAAAATGATCAGCGGCAGCAGCACCGAATTGAACTGGACGACCAGAATCACCAGGATCAGGCCCGCCGCCACGCCGAACGCCTTCATCAGGAAAATCCCGGACTCGCGCATTTCCTCGGTGTCGCCGGTGTATTCGATGGAATAGCCCTGCGGCAGCGGCAGCGACGCGACCCGGGGCCGCACGTCGGCCAGGATCTTGTCCACGCCGCGGTCCTGGTTGTTGCCGGTGATCGTCACCACGCGCTTCTGCTGCTTGCGCTGGATCGCCCCGCGGCCGCCCACGTATTCCAGGCGGCCCAGCGAGGACAGCGGCACCGGCGCGCCCGCCGCCACGGGGATGAAGGTCTGGTCGAGCAGGTTCATCGTGTTGCGCTGCCCTTCCGGCAGGCGCAGCGTGATGTCGAACTCGTCCTCGTCCGCGCGGAACTGGCTGCTTTCCGTCCCGTAGATCGCCATCCGCAGGAACTGCCCGATCTCGGCGGTGTCGAGTCCCAGCAGCGCCGCGCGGGGCCGGTCCACGTGGAACTGGATTTCCGGCAGCGCCTTCTCCAGATCGCTCTTCAGGTCCACCAGCCCGGGTACCGTCTCGATCTCGCGGATGACGTCGGCGGCGTATTCCTCCAGAACCTCGAAATCGTCGCCCGAGATCTCGATGGACACCGGCGCGCCGGTCGGGGGGCCTTCCTCCTCGCGCGCGACCGTCACCTCGGCCCCGGGCACCACGCCCGCGTCCTTGCGGATGGCGTCGAGCAGCGCCAGGGAATTGGTTTGCCGCTCCGCCGCCTCCTTGAACTCGACGTAGAGGCTGCCCTGGTGCGTCGCTTCCGCCCCGCCGCCCATCGCCATCTGGCTCGCGGCGCCCACGGTCGTCAGCATGAACTTGACGTCCGGATATGCGGCCAGCTTTGCTTCGATGCCGCGCAGCACCGCGTCCGTCCGCTCGATGCTCGTGCCTTGCGGGAACTTCACCGTCACGGTCGCGTTGCGCGGCTCCACGTCCGGGAACAGCTCGACGCCCTTCCCGTAGCGGGCGTAGACCTGCACGCTCAGGATCAGGAAGGCGAAGCCCAACAGCAGCACCGGCACGCGGTGATGCAGCGCCGCCCGCAGCAGCCGCTCGTAGCCCGCCACGAACCAGTGCGTCTTCTCTTGCGCGTCCCGCGGGCGCGCCTGGATGAACACCGAGCAGATCGCCGGGTTGATCACCATCGCCACGAACAGCGACGCCGCCAGCACCAGGATCAGCGTCCGCGGCAAAAATCCCATGAACTGCCCCATGACGTCCGGCCAGAACAGCAGCGGCCAGAACGCCACCAGCGTCGTCAGGGTCGACGTGATCACCGGCCACGCCACCTCGCTCGCGCCGCGCCGCGCCGCCTCCGTCCGCGACAGCCCTTCCGTCCGCAGGCGGTAGATGTTCTCCACGATCACGATCGCGTTGTCCACCAGCATGCCCACCGCCAGCACCAGGCTGAAGAGCACGATCATGTTCAGCGTCGTCCCCCGCGCCGCCATCAGCGTGAAGCCGATCAACAGCGACAGCGGAATCGCCAGCCCCACGAAGAACGCGTTCCGGACGCCCAAAAACACCAGCAGCACCGCCACCACCAGGAGGAAGCCCGTGACGATGTTGTTCTCCAGCTCTTCGATCATGGACTTGATGTAGTCCGACTGGTCCATCACTTCCGTCAGCTTCACCTCCGGCGGCAGCCGGAAGTCCGCCAGGATCTTTTTTACCTGCTGGATCAAGGCCACGGCGTTTTCCCCGGCCCGCTTCTTGAGGCTCACCGACACGCACGGTTCGCCGTTCAGCCGGGAAATCGATGAAAGATCCTTGTAGGTGTCCGCCACCGTCGCGATGTCGGTCAGGTAGATCGGCCGCCCGCCGCGCTCCGCCAGCAGGATGTCCCGCAATTCCAGCGCCAACTGGAACTCGCCGGGAATGCGCACCTGGAACTTGTCCCCCGCCATCTCGATGTTGCCGGCCGACACCGTCACGTTTTCCTGCGCGATGCGGCTCATGACCTGCCCCAGCGGGATCTGGTAGGCGATCATCCGGGGCAGGTCGATCTCCACCCGGATTTCCCGCTCGCGCAACCCCGCCAGATCCGCGCTCTGGATGCCCGGCAGGCGCTCGAGCTGGTCCTGGAGGTCCTCGGCCAGGTTCTTCAGGCGCTCCGGCTCCGTCGCGCCCGACAGCGCGAAGATGTAGACCGGATAGTCCGAACTGA
>CAZECJ010000143.1:0-6858 GCA_964510645.1 uncultured Verrucomicrobiota bacterium
GACTTGAACCTGCGACCAAAAGATTATGAGTCTTCCGCTCTGACCAACTGAGCTAAGGGCCCGCCTTCCAAGCCCCGGAATACTGCCGCCGCCCCCCCGGGAAAACAAGCCTTTCCGGCCCGCGCCCCTCCGAAAACCGCTTTTCGGGTCGATTCCGCCCTTGACGCCGGACGGCAAACCCCTATGATGCCCGCTCGTTTGTAAGGAAGAAGGTATCCCCATGAAAACTGCCCTTTTGGAAAAAGTCGAACAAAGCCAGCTCAAGGAAAAAGCCCCTGAATTCCAGGTCGGCGATTCCGTGCGCGTCCACGTGAAGATCAAGGAAGGCGACAAGGAACGCGTCCAGGTCTACTCCGGGACGGTCATCGCCCGCGACGGCGGCGGCGCCAACGAGACGTTCACCGTCCGCCGCATCTCCTTCGGCGAAGGCGTCGAGCGCGTGTTTCCCCTGCATTCCCCCTACATCGCCAAGGTCGAAGTCGAACGCAGCGGCGTGACCCGCCGGGCCAAGCTCTACTACATGCGCGATCTCACCAGCAAGCAGAGCCGCCTGAAGGAAGTCCAGGAATAGCCCGGCCCCGTTCCCCCGTGCTCCGCTTCGAACAGGAAGCTTGGACCGGGGGATTTCTTTGCGTAGCCGGCGTGGACGAAGCCGGACGCGGCCCCCTCGCGGGCCCCGTGGTGGCCGCCGCCGTCGTCTTCGAAAGGGAATTCCTCGAAGCCGAAGCGGACCGATCCCTCGCGGGACTCGACGATTCGAAAAAACTCCCCGCCGCGCGCCGGGAGTTTTTTCATGCCCTGCTTTCGGCCTGCCCGCGCGCGCGGATCGGCGTCGCCTCGGCCTCCGTCGAAGAAATCGACGCCCTGAACATCCTGCGCGCGACGCATCTGGCCATGGCGCGGGCCGTGGCGCAACTCGCGCCGCCGCCCGATCTCGCGCTGGTGGACGGGCTGCCGGTCAAGGGACTGCCGGTGCCGCACCGGGCAATCGTCGGAGGCGACGGGGCCAGCCTGTCCATCGCCGCCGCCAGCGTCATGGCGAAAGTGACGCGCGACCGCCTCATGGTCGAACTCGCGGCGCGATTCCCCGCCTACGGCTTCGAGCGCCACAAGGGCTACGGCACGAAAGCGCACCTCGACGCCTTGCGCCGCCACGGCCCCTGCCCCGCCCACCGCCGGAGCTTCGCGCCCGTCGCGCAACGGGTCCTGGAGTTCTGACCGTGCGCTGGCCCTGGCCATTCTCGCTGTTCGGGAACAAGCGGGTTGCGCGCCCCGCCGCCCATCGTTCCGGCGCATGGGGCGAAGAGACCGCCGCCGCTTTCCTGGAAGCGAAGGGCTACCGGATTCTCGGCCGGAACGTCCGCTTCGGCTCGCGCTGCGAACTGGATCTCGTCGCCCGTTCGCCCGCGCCCGAAGCGCTGGTCTTCGTCGAGGTCAAGACGCGCCGGAACGAGGACTTCGGCCGGCCGGCGGCCGCCGTGGACCGCGGCAAGCGCCGCGCGCTCGGCCGCGCCGCGCTGCGCTATCTGCACCGCGTCAAGGCCAAGCCCGCGCGCATCCGCTTCGACGTCGTGGAAGTCGTCGGCGCGCCGGACGGCGCCGCGCCGGTCGTGCGGCACATTGAGCATGCATTTTCGCTGGGGCCGGGGTATCGTTTGCCGTGGTGAAATGAAAACCCGCCGTGCCATCTGGATTGCCTGCGTCCTGCTCGTTTTCGCGGCCAGATCCCGCGCGCCGGGAATCCTGCAGGATTGGGAACTCGATCCCGAACGCATGTCCGAAACCGGCCAAACGCTGTTCGACCGGTTCGCGCCGGCGGCCGTCAAGGAGCGCTACGATTTCGTCTCGGCGGAGGAGATCGCCGCGTTCTTCTCGCCCATCCAGGCCGCGCTGTCCGGCGAGGATCTGGGTTCCCTCGCCGCCTACGGGCCGCAAGCGCGGCAAACGCTCGCGCGCCTGCGGGCCGATCCCAACAACCAGGGCTATGCCGACTGGCTCGAAGCGCGCATGGACTACATCGACATGGCCGCCGAAGTCGAGCGGGCCATCCCCGCGCGGCAACCCGCCTTGCCGCCGCACCCGGCGACTCCGCAACCAACGCTGATCCCGCATCCCAAGGACCCGCAGCCGCCGTTGATTCCCCATCCGAAGGAGCCGCAGCCGACGCTGATTCCGCATCCGAAGGAACCGCAACCGCCGTTGATTCCCCATCCGCAGGAGCCCGAACCCGCCGCCCGGCCCGCGCCGGCGCCGAAGCCCGAACCGGCCGCGACCGACGTCGCCCAGGCCCGCAACCGCTACGTGGAGAGCAAGCAGGTCTGGCTGCGCAAGCTGGCGAACCGGCCCGCGCCGGCGCGTTCCGCCGCGCTGCTGCCCGACCTGAAGCGCGCGTTCCAGGCGGAAGGCGTGCCGGCGGCGCTGGTGTGGCAGGCGGAAGCCGAATCCACGTTCAATCCTTCCGCGCGCAGTCCAGCGGGCGCGGTGGGCCTCTACCAGTTCATGCCGGCCACGGCCCAGCAGTTCGGCCTGAGTCTGAAGCCGCAGGACGAGCGGCTCGACGCCCTGAAAAACGCGCGCGCGGCCGCCAAGTATCTCAACCTGCTGCACCGGCGGTTCGGCAACTGGCCGCTGGCGTTCGCGGCCTACAACTGCGGCCAGGGGCGCGTCGCCAGCATCTTGAGCAAGACCGGCGGCCGGACCTTCGACGACATCCACGACAAGCTGCCCGCCGAAACCCGCATGTACGTCCCCAAGATCGCCGCGCTCGTCCAGCTCCGCGAGAACGCGGATCTGGAACGCCTGTAGAGCGCTTTACCCTCCGCCCGATTTTCCCGCTTTCGGGGGTTGCGCCCCCGCCGCGCCTTGGGTAGCATCCTCCCGTTTTATTACCAAAGAAGGATACAAGGAAAACCATGAACGCCATTGAAATGCTCAAAGCCATCGAAAAGCTGAACGCCAGCTTGACCGGCAAGGACTTCCTGCTCACGTGGGACAAGTCGGTGCCCGAACTCAAACTCATCCTCCAGACCGCCGAACTCCTGAAGAAGCTCTACGAGCAGAACGTCTCGCTGCGCGTCTTCGACACGGGCCTCGCCATCTCCAACTTCCGCGACAATTCCACTCGCACGCGCTTCTCCTTCGCGTCCGCCAGCAACCTGCTCGGCCTCGCCGTCCAGGATCTCGACGAAGGCAAGTCGCAGATCGCCCACGGCGAAACCGTCCGCGAAACCGCGAACATGATCTCGTTCCTGACGCAGATCATCGGCATCCGCGACGACATGTTCCTCGGCGCCGGCCACACCTACATGCAGGAAGTCGGCGCAGCCCTCGACGACGGCTACGCGCAGGGCGTGCTGCCCCAGCGGCCGGGCATCGTCAATCTCCAGTGCGACATCGACCATCCCACGCAGAGCATGGCCGACCTGTGCTGGCTCAAGGAACACTTCGGTTCCCTCGAAGCCCTCCGCGGCAAGAAGATCGCGATGACCTGGGCCTACAGCCCCTCCTACGGCAAGCCCCTCTCCGTCCCGCAAGGCATCATCGGCCTGATGACGCGCTTCGGCATGGACGTCACCCTCGCCCATCCGCAAGGCTACGACCTGATCCCCGACGTCGTGTCCCTCGCCGGCAAGCAGGCGCAGGAAAACGGCGGCGCGTTCAAGCAGGTCGCCTCGATGGAAGAAGCCTTCGCCGGCGCCGACATCGTGTATCCCAAGTCCTGGGCGCCCTACTCCGTCATGCAGAAGCGCACCGACCTGCTCAACGCCAACGACAAGGAAGGCCTCAAGGTCCTGGAGAAGGCCTGCCTCGAGCAAAACGCCAACTTCAAGAATTGGGAATGCGACGAAGCCAAGATGAAGCTCACGAAGAACGGCGAAGCCCTCTACATGCATTGCCTGCCCGCCGACATCACCGACGTCTCGTGCAAGGCCGGCGAAGTCTCCGCGAACGTCTTCGAGAAGTACCGCATTCCGACCTACAAGGAAGCCGGCTACAAGCCCTACGTCATCGCGGCCATGATGCTGACCAACCGCATGCAGGACGTCGTCGGCACCATCGCCGACCTCATGGAATACCCCATGGAGCGCGTGATGGACGTCGCCGCCTTGCCGGCGGTCAAGAAACCCGCGCAGAAGACGGCCAAGGCCAAGAAGGCGGTCAAGAAAGTCGCCAAGAAAGCCAAGGTCGTCGCCAAAAAGGCCGTGAAAGCCGTCAAGAAAGCGGCCAAGAAGGTCGCCAAGAAGGCCAAGCGGAAATAACCCGCTCCCTCCAGCGGACCCGCGCCGCCCGGAAACGGGCGGCGCTTTTTTTGCGCAAATCGCCTTTTGCCGCCGCCGCCCACCCTGCTAAACTCATTGCCGTCGCGGAACGACCGGAAATTCGGAGGACGGAATGCAGATCGTCGCGTTTGATTTTGCCGCCAAGCAGGAGCGGACCCTCGGCGAAGGCGAATGGCCGGCGTGCGCGGAAGCCGGGATCTTCTACTGGATCACCGCGTCGGCGGAGGAGCAGCCCCGGCTGCAGGAAGCGCTCGGACGCATCGGCGCGGCCCCCGCCCTCGCCCAGTTGCTGCAAGCGCCCCAGCCCGAAGCGCACTACGAACTCTATGAGGACGCCATCCATTTCACCCTCTCCGAAGTCCGGGTCGAAGGCCCCGCGCTCAAATCCGGCGTGCTGGGATTCCTGCTCGGCGAGAATTTCCTGGCCGCGCTCGTGCCGGGCCCGTCGGCGGTCCTGGAGAAGATCCAGCGCATCTACCGCGACGATTTCCGCAAGTTCGCCCGTTCCTCGGGCTTCCTGCTCTACGAGCTGGGCTCGCACCTGCTGGAATCCTACCGGCGCGTCTTCCAGCACTACGTCGCCGAGGCCGAGCGCCTCCAGCTGCGCCTGTTCGGCGACGTCACCGACGGGATTTTCGCCGAAGTGGCCGATCGGACGGGCGACATCCTCGCGTTCCGCCGCACGGTGCTGGCCGCGCGCGACCTCTTCAACGACTTCGCCGCGCGCAAATCGGCGTTCGTGCCCGAATCCACGCAGCCCGCGCTGGACATCCTGTCCGACCGGCTGGACCGCCTCGGCGGCGACGTCGCCGGCGTCCGCAGCGTGCTCAACGAGACGCTGAACCTCTACATGGGCATGGTGAGCCACCGCACGAACCGGGTCGTGAGCCGCCTGACCGTCTTCAGCATGATTTTCCTGCCGCTGAGCTTCCTCGCCGGCGTCTACGGCATGAATTTCGCGGTGCTGCCCGAACTGCAGTGGCGCTATTCCTATCTCGTCTTCTGGGCCGTGGTCGCGATCTTCGTCGCCGCGTTCGTGGTCTTCGTCCGCAGGAAAAAGTGGATTTGACGGTTCTTGCCGGCAAATATTCCGTCCCTGTCCGTTTTCACGGTTGAATCCAGCCGCTGTTCCGCTATGCTTCCGTCCATGCCGACGACGAACGTCCATTTCAAGTGCCCCCATTGCGAACAAGCACTCGAAGCCCCGGCCGAGATGCTGGGACAGTTGATGGATTGCCCAACCTGCGGCGAGACCGTCGAAGTGCACAAGGCACCGGTTACGCTGCCCCCGCCGCCGCCGGCCCCGCACCTGCCCCCCCGGCCCCTGCCCAAGCTGAAAATGCCGATGCCGGCCGTCGCAGCCAAGAAATCCGTCCGGCTCAAGGAATACAAGGTCCTGACGCAGCGGGACGAGCGGTTCGCCGGCGCCTTCGCCCCCGAAAAGCTCGAACCAGTCCTGAACGCCTACGCCGCGCAGGGGTGGCAGGTCGTGTCCGTCGCGACGGTCCCCGTTCCGGACGCCGCCGGCGGGCAGCGGAACGAACTGATCGCGGTCCTCGGCCGGGACAAATAGCGGCCGCTCCGGATCCAACTCCGCGCTTTCCCTCCGACCGGATTTCGGTTATCCGGCCTTCCCCAGCGGTTGTAAACGGGTCAGGGGCTCGTTCTGGAGACTCTCAATCGGAAATACTGCGGGGAAACCGGATCGTTGGTTGAAAATTGCAGCAACCCGCCGGTTCCCGAATAGGTCTCTACCTCCCGCCAGATACCCGCAGGCAGATTGGTCGAACTGTCCACCCGATATTCCCGCCCCCATGCGCTCGGCCAGACCAGAACGTATCCGAGATCCACGTCCCATTCGCTAACCGTGGGATGGAAGTAATCGGCGGGATCGTACGGATCCGTGCCGGCGATGATTTCCTGCCAATCCGCCTGCGGATCCATGTCGGTGTTGCCCCCGGTGTATTCATAGGCGCCCATGTCCCAGTTGGTCGTCGAATTCTCATTGCCATTGAGCGGCCGGGGATTGCCCTCCAAATCGGCAAGGATGGAGGGACGGTCCACGCCGGAATCAATGCAGGGGGAGACCGGATGGAGATGCAAGTCCCGCGCGTCATAATCCATGAACCGCGGGTTCAGCCCGGTGTTGTGGGTCCCGGCACCCGAGGGTGGGCCGGAACAGCAGTAATCCACCAGATATCCGCCGCCCGCCGCGAGAATGTTGCTGCCCGCCGCCGCCGAATTGAAAAAGATGATGGAATTGAAAACCGTGCCGCCGTTCTCCAGCCGCAAGCCTCCGCCCCACCCCTCGGCGGAATTCCCCGCGATGGTGCAATGGTTCGCCGTGCCGTCTTGGGACAGATACAAGCCGCCGCCATCGCTGGCATCCGGGTGGCCGGCGGCCGCGTTGTCCTGGATCAGGCAGTTCACCAGCATCCCGCCATTGGTGCAGAACACGCCCGCCCCTTGGCCGGCTTCGTTGTTCAGGATCTGGCAGGCCTCCAGCAGACCGGTTTCCCGGACGTAGGCGCCGCCGCCTTCGCGCGGCGTGACGGTCATGCCTCCGCTGCGGGCGCTG
>CAZECJ010000144.1:0-6832 GCA_964510645.1 uncultured Verrucomicrobiota bacterium
CGCCATGTCGAGGCGGAAGCCGTCGATGCCGTCGGGCTGGCCGTTCTCGTCCGGGCCGAGGACGGAGAGCCAGTGGTCGTAGACCTGGATCATGGCTTGACGCAGTGAGGGGTTGGTATAGTCGAGCTTGGCGGTGTCGGACCAGTCGCAGTCGAAGAACGCGGAGCCGTCGGCGGCCTTGACGTAGTAATCGGGGTGCGCGGTCATCCACACGTGGTCGCGGGCGGTGTGGTTGGGGGTGATGTCGAAGAGGACCTTGAGCTTGAGCGCGTGCGCGCGGCGGATCAGGTCGAGGATTTCGGCCTTGGAGCCGTATTCAGGTTCGACGGCGGTGAAGTCGCGGGAGGCGTAGGGCGAGCCGATGCCCTTGCGCGCGAAATGGCCGATGGGATAGGGCGGCAGGAGGTAGACGACGTTGAAGCCGAGGCGGCGGAGGCGCGGCAGGTGCTTCGTCAGGTAGGCCAAGGGGGACTCGGCGAGGGGCTTTTCGGTGGCGGCCTCGATGGCGTTTCTCGGTTCACGGGCGGCGAGCGAGCGGAGGTTGACTTGATAGATGATCGCGGACGACAGCCAAGAGGGGGTTGTTTTCATGGGCGCGCAGTATAGCGCCTCGGAAAAAACGGTTCAACTCCGATGCGGGGGCTCGCGGCTCATGGGTAGAGCTGACAAAAATGTGCGTTTTATACTGGACAGGGGGTTGGGGTTGTGGCTGAATCCGCCGCTTTGCTGAACCAAAGACCATGCAAACCCGCCAAGCCATCATCGCGAATTCCCAGGGCATCCACTGCCGTCCGTCGGCCGTGATCGTCAAGGAGTTCATGGGCTATCCCGGCACGATCCGGATCTCCAACGACCACGGATCGTGCGACGTGAGCTCGGTGATGCAGCTGCTGTCGCTGGAAATGCATCCCGGCAGCAAGGTGAAAATCGAAGTCATGGGCGAGAACGAAGCCGCCGTGGCCGACCGCCTCGTCGAGCTGTTCCAGACGCACTTCGATTTTCCGCCGCTCTGAGCAGAACGCGGGGACGCGGTGGTCTGTCATCCCGAGCTTGTCGAGGGATCTGGGCGGGAGGGATTAGGCTGGCCATTGGGACGAGGCCGAGATGTCTCGGCTGCGCTCGACATGACCAGAACATAAGAATGGGCGGATGGAAATCCGCCTATTTCATTTTTCGAAGGAGAACCGGTAACGCTTCAAGCCAAGTTCGTCGCGCATGGCGAGCATTTCCTTTTGCGTCTCGCGGTTGACAGGGACGCCCTTCTTTCTGCGCTCGAGCCAGGTCAGGTATTCCTTTTCGCCGGCGGTGTAGATGCGCTTCTGGCCGGGGGCCTTCTGCGAGGCGCGGAGCTGTCGGAGGATGGTGCCCGCGATCTTCTGGAACGCGGGCAGCGGCGCGAAGTGGGCGACGTCGATGGCGATGAAGAAATGGCCGAGCGGATAGGGGATCTTTTTGCCTTTCTTGTCCGTGCCGTTGAGCATCTTGAGGAAGGCGCCCTGCTGGAGGGCGGCGGAGAGGATTTCGACGACGGTGGCGTAGCCGTAGCCCTTGTAGCCGGCGAGGTCTTCGCCCGCGCCGCCCAGCGGCAGGAGCGCGGCGGTGCCGGCGACGAGGTCGGCCAGCACGGCGTGCGGGTCGGTCTTGGAGGTGCCGTCGTGCGCGACGACCCAGCCCTTGGGCATTTCCTTGTTCAGCTTGGCGTAGATTTCGACCTTGCCGCGCTGGACGATCGAAGTGGCGCAATCGAGCAGGAACGGGAATTTCTCGTCGGTGGGCATCGCGAAGGTCAGCGGATTGGTGCCGAGCATGTTCTCCACGCCGAAGGTGGGCGCGATGGAGGGCCGCGCGTTCGTGCCGCAAATGCCGATCATGCCCGCCTTGACCGCCATGAGCGGATAGTGGCCGGCGATGCCGAAGTGGGTGGAATTGCGGGCGACAACCATGCCGAGGCCGTGTTTTTTCGCTTTGCGGATGGCCAGCGCCATGGCCTTGTGGGCGACGACGTGGCCCATGCCGTTGCCGCCGTCGAGCACGGCGGTGCCGGCGGAGTCTTTGACGACGCGCACACGGGTCTTGGCGAGCTGGATGCCTTGCTGGATCCGGTCGTAGTAGATGGGCTTGAGGCGCGAAATGCCGTGGGAGTCGAAGCCGAGCTGGTCGGCGGAAATCAGCACGTTGGCGCAGATCGCCGCGTCGGCCTTGGGCGCGCCCAGGCCGATGAAGACGTCGCGCATGAAGCGCTCCATGAGGGGGAAGGGAATCCAAACCGCGCCTTTTTCGATGTCCATGATCGCGTCTCCTTGTGTGGGGGCAGTATGGGGCGGCGGCGCGCGGCAGGTCAAGACGGGAGCGGTCCGTGCCAGGCGCCGGTCCACTCGGGGACGACGGCGGAGGGGGCGGCGCGGACGGCTTGCGCCATCGCGTCGCCGAAGAAGAAGCCCAGCGCGTCGGCGGCTTCGGCGACGGATGGGAAACGGTAATCGGTGGAAATCGCAGTCTGCCGGAGACCGAATCGTGACTGGAGAAGTTGGTAGAATTCCGCGAGGCGCGGATGGGGCGCGGCGGGGCTCAGGGCATTGGTACCGAGGGTCTCGATCAGCACGACGAAACCGCCGGGGACGAGATTTTTCCGCACTTGGGCGAAGAGCGCTTCGGCGATGGCTTCGACCTCGTCCGTCCCATCGACGACGGCATGGCCCCAGCTCCAGCCCTCGATGAAGACATCCGCTTTGTTGGAGAGGAGGGGCAGGTCGAGATTGTCGGCCACGCGCAGCTCGAGCTTGTCCGCGAAGCGCGCGAGCCGTTCGCGGGCGGCCTCGAGCATGTGGGCTTCGCGGTCGCAGCCCACGACCCGGCGAGCGTCGTCGATGAACAGCTCCGTGACGCGCCCGGTGCCGAGGCCGCCTTCGAGCACGGTTTTGCCGCGCCAGTCGACGAGGGAATCCAGGAATTCCGGCAGGTGCCGTTCGTGGTCCTCGGCGTTGACGAGGCGGTCGTATTCGGCGCGGTGGCGGCGGTAGATTTCGTACATCGAGGGCATGGCGAGGCGGATCAGGGAACCCAGACCCGGAGGCGGTAGTGGCGGTGGCCGTCGAGCGGGCGTGGATCGAAAATGGAATGGGGGCCGCCGATGCCGAAGAAGGCCAAGTTGCCGGGGATCGTCGACCAGATGCCGGTCAGGTCGTCCAAAGATTCCAGGTTGTACTGGCGGCGGCTGGAAGTATAAGCGTGCACGTAGGCCAGTCCATCGACGACCTCGATTCCGTCCAGACGGAAGAAATCGTTGCTGCCCAGGGGATCGGTGTCGGCGACGTATTCATCGCGGTTGACCCAGGTGTCGGTGTCGTCGTCGTCGAGGGCGTTGGCGTCGCGGGGATCGAGGCCGCGCTCAACCTCCCAGTCGTCGGGCATGGTGTCGGAGTCGGAATCCATGACGGTCCAATCGTATTCGAAGGCGCCGGGATCGTGGGCCGTGGAAGCGGGGCGGGCGTTGCCGATGGCGTCGCGGGTCACCCGGGCGAGCGCGATGCCGCGGTTGGTGGCGACGGAGCCGTAGGTGAGGCGGAAGTCGAGGGCGGAGGGTTTCATGAAGAGCGGATCGCCGGTGAAATTGTTGACGCCGGGATAGGCCGGTTCCACGAGGCAGTGGGAGGCGGTAAGGGCGGGGGGCAGATTGGTGACGGCGTTGGCGACGACGATGCAGTTGGTGAAGAAGACGGGAGCGGCGGCGCCGGCATCGAAGCCGCCCTCGCCGTTGTAGGCGACGGTGCAGTGCAGGAACTGCGCGTTGGCGGTGGAGGCGGCATAGGCGCCGCCGCCGCCTGAGGCGAGGGTGGCGACGTTGGTGGCGAGCACGCAGTTGATGACGCGGCTGGTGGAGGCGCTGGCGCAGTAGAGGCCGCCGCCGACGCGGGCGCGGTTGCCGGTCACGAGCGCGTCGTGGAGGGTCAGGATGCCGTTGGCGACGCAGGCAGCGCCGCCGCGGCCGAGCGTGACGCTGGCGGCCTGGTTGCCGCTGAACCGGTTGGGCGGGGCGAAATCCTCGGCGGGATCGCCGGGCAGGCCGAGCAGCGAGGCCGTGGCGTTGCTGACGAACAGGCCGCCGCCGGAGTAATTGCAGCGGTTGTCGATGAAGGTCAGGTTGGTCGCCTGCAGGGTGCTGGCGCCGAGCAGGGCGAGTCCCCCGCCGGAGCGGCCGGCATTCGTCGCCACGTTGCCGGCGCCGGCGGCGCCGATCTGGACGTCGACCAAACGAAGCATGGCGCCCTCTTCGGCGCAGATGCCGCCGCCGTGCATGGCGGTGCGGTTGCTGGAGATGACGAAGGGGAGGCCGGGCAGGCCTGCGAGCTGAACGAGGCCGCCATGCTGGAGGACGCCGCCGCCGGATTCGCTGGCGGAATTGCCTTGGATGCGGATGCCGCCGAGGCCGGTCAGGACGCCGTAATCGTTGGGTAGGGCGATGCCGCCGCCGAATTGCCGGGCGGTGTTGCCGGAAATGACGAAGTCGAAATCCTGGGTGCAGACGAGGGAAACGGTGCCTTCGTCGTCGATGCCGATGGCGCCGCCGTCCCAGGCGGAATTTTCGAGGAGAAGGAGATCGGCGCCGTCGGGCTCGAGTTCGGCGACGCCTTGGCCGGTGACGTAGATCGCGCCGCCGTCGCCGGAATCGCTGCTGTCGCTGTCGCCCTGGTTGCCGATGAGCACGCCGCTGCGGAGACGGAGACGGGCGGCGGAATCGACGTAGAACGCGCCGCCGCCGTTGCGGGCGAGATTGTTGTCGGCGGTGACGTTGTAGAAGGTGGCGGTGCCGTCGACGAGGCCGCCGGAAATCAGCGCGCCGCCGCCATAATGGGCGGCATTGGCGGAAAACCACGTGGCCGACGCCACGAGATTGGAGAATCCGGCGGTGGCGAGACCGCCGCCGTCGTTGGAGGCGGTGTTGAAGGAGATCGAAGAGCCGTCGAGGACGGCGGTGGCGTCCTGCAGGAAGATGCCGCCGCCGGAGCGGAAGGCGACGTTCTGGCGGATTTCGGTTCCGTTGGCGATCTGGAGGGCGCTGCGGAAGACGGCGACGCCGCCGCCGCTGCCGAGACCGTTGGTGTTGGCGGCGCGGTTGGAGAAGACCTGGGTGGCGTCGAGGACCAAGGTGGAATTGGTGGCGAAGAACCCGCCGCCGGCGCCGTCCGCCTCGTTTCCGTACACCCGGCAGGCGGCGGCGGTGACGACGCTGCCGGCCTGGAGATGCACGCCGGCGCCGTCGAGGCGCACGCCCTTCGCGGCGGGGTAGCCGCCGGACACGTCCAGGGCGTCGAGCGTGACGGAAGCGTTGGAAACGGCGAACACCGAGCCCATGCCGGTCACGGGTGCGACGAGCGTGGTGCCGGCGGGCAGCTGGACGGAGAACGTGGAATTGTAGCGGCCGCGGAGCGTGAGGTTCTTCGCGCCGATGAAGACGACTTCCGAAAAGCGACCGGTCGTGAGCAGGAGGACGTCGCCGCTGGCGGCCGCGGCCACGGCGCCCGTGAGGGTGGCATAGGTGGCGGTGGTCCGCTCGTTCTTGACGATTTCGGCGTTCGCGGTTGCCGCGAAGATTCCCGCCGCCACGAAACAACACCCCGCGCGCATTTTCATCGGTCGCCTCCCGGATGGTCCATCATTTGCCGGAAGGATAATGAAGCGGAGGGCCGGGCACAAAGAAAAACGGCGAAAACTTGCGGCGGCGGGCCGGATTCGGGGTTGAACGGGGGCGGGCGGGGGGTATAGAGTGGACGACTTATGAGCAACGTGACGAAACCCGAGAATCGCGTCTGGAATCCGGCCTGCGAGTGCCTGCCGAAGAAGGACCTGGAAACCTTGCAGCTGAAGCGGCTGAAGAAGGTCGTGCAGACGGCCTGGGACAAGGTCCCGTACTACCGGGCGAAAATGGAGACGGCCGGGGTCGCGCCGAAGGATATCCGCGCGCTGGCGGACGCGGCGAAGCTGCCGTTCACGACGAAAGACGATCTGCGGGGCTGCTTCCCCTACAAGGCCTTCGCGGTGCCGATGGACGACGTCGTGCGCATCCATGCGTCGTCGGGGACGACGGGGCAGGCGACGGTCGTGGGCTACACGAAGAAGGACCTCGCGACGTGGTCGGAACTGATGGCCCGGCTGCAGACGGCGGCGGGCGTGACCAAGCGCGATGTCGTGCAGATCGCGTTCGGCTACGGATTTTTCACGGGCGGGCTGGGGCACCACTACGGGGTGGAGACGGTGGGCGCGGCGGTGCTGCCGGTGTCGTCGGGCAAGAGCGAGCGGCAGATCCAGATCATGAAGGACTACGGCACGACCGCGCTGATCTGCACGCCGTCCTACGGGATGTATCTGGCGGAGTTGATCGGCAAGCTGGGCGTACGCCAGGACCTGAAGCTGCGGCTCGGGCTGTTCGGCGGCGAGGCGTGGACGGACGCGATGCGCCAGGCGCTGCAAAAAGGCCTCGGCGTCTTCGCCACGGACAACTACGGCCTGAGCGAAGTCATGGGCCCGGGCGTGTCGTGCGAATGCGTCGAGCAGAACGGCATGCACATCGCCGAGGACCATTTCCTGCCGGAACTGATCGATCCGGTCACGGGCGATCCGGTCGCGGATCCCGAGAAGGCGGGCGGCGAGCTGGTGATCACGACGCTGACGAAGGAAGCGATTCCCGTCGTGCGCTACCGGACGCGCGATCTGTGCACCTTCCTGCCGGGCGAATGCCCTTGCGGCCGGACGGGGCGGCGGATGAGCAAGGTGTCGGCACGCAGCGACGACATGCTGATCATCCGCGGCGTGAACGTCTATCCGCAGCAGATCG
>CAZECJ010000145.1:0-4475 GCA_964510645.1 uncultured Verrucomicrobiota bacterium
GCGCTCTTCAACCGCCTCGTGCGCCGCCGGCTGGCGATCGTCCATTCGGAAGAAGGCGTCACGCGCGACCGCCTGATGGCACCCGCGGAGTGGCTGGGAGAAAAATTCCGCGTGGTGGACACCGGCGGGCTGTCGCTGATGGACCGCGCCCGGACCGGCGACGAGATCCTGCAAGCGACGGCCGACCAGGTGCAGGCGGCCATCGAGGATTCGGCGGCGGTGATCCTGGTCGTGGACCTGACGGCCGGCCTGCAGCCGCTGGACCGCGAGGTGGCGTTGCTGCTGCACAAGGCGGGCCGGCCGGTCGTCGTGGCCGCCAACAAGGCGGACCTGCCCGCGCAGGACGAGCAGGCCGACGATTTCGCCGCGCTGGGCTATCCGGTCTTGCCGGTGTCGGCGGCGCATGGCCGCGGCATCGAGGAACTGGTGGGCGCGGCGCTGAAGCATCTGCCGCCGGAGTCCGGGGAAGCCGAACGCCCGCGCCTGAAAGTGGCGGTGGTCGGCCGGCCCAACGTGGGCAAGTCGTCGTACATCAACCGGCTGACGGGCCGGAACCGCGTGATCGTCTCGTCCGTGCCGGGCACCACCCGCGACCTGATCGACGTGCCCTTCACGCTGCAGGCGGCGGACGGCGCGGAGCGACATTACTGGCTGGTGGACACGGCCGGCATGCGCAAGCAGGGCAAGGTGCACGAGTCGGTCGAGAAGTTCAGCCTGTTCCGCGCCGAGGAATGCGTCGCCGAGGCGGACATCGTCGTGCTGGTGCTGGACGCGGAAGCCGGCCCCGGCACGCAGGAAAAGAAGATCGCCGCGCTGATCCGCGAGCACCACAAGGCCTGCGTCGTGCTGGTGAACAAGTGGGACCTGGCCAAGGACACGGCGGTCAAGGCGGCGGACTACGAAGAAAGCATGCGCCAGGAACTGTTCTTCCTCGGCGACATCCCGATCGTGTTCGTCTCCGCCAGGAACGGCCACCAGATCCGCCGCAGCTTCGAGGTGATCGACGCCGTGGCCGCGCGCTTGCAGACCAAGATGCCCACGGGCGTGCTGAACCGCGTGGTGCGCGACGCCTTCGCGCGCTCGCAGCCGCCGTTCTCCAAGGGGCGCCAGCTCAAGTTCTACTACGCGACGCAGACGGGCCAGAACCCGCCGCGCGTCACGCTGTTCGTGAACGATCCCAAGCTGAGCACGCCGACCCACCAGGCCTTCCTGGCGGCGAAGATCCGCGGGGCGTTCGACCTCGCCGGCGTGCCGCTGGTCCTGCGCTACCGCTCCAGCCACGGCGACCAGGAGCCGCACGCCCGCTGAAGGCGGACCGCAGACCGAACGGGGCCATGGCCTCGTCGGAGTTGAAGACGGAGGCGAAGTCTGGCAGAATCGGCGGCAAGGATGGAGCGAGCGATGGACGGGAACACGAACGGCGGCGAAAAGACCCTGGCCGGCGGGCTGGAGGAAATCCAATCCATCGGCGAGGTGCTGACGATCCGCCAGCGCAAGCGGTTCAAGACGGGGGACAAGCTGCTGGGGCGGTACCGCATCCTGGGCGAACTGGGGCAGGGGGGGATGGGACTGGTGTTCCGCTGCCTGGACGAAACCGGGGGCATCGAGGTGGCGGTGAAAATGCTGCCGCCGGAGGTCAGCCACGATTCGGGCGAGATGGAGGAGGTCCGGGAGAACTTCCGGCTGGTGGCGGGACTGGCGCATCCGAACGTCGCCACGGTCCGGACGCTGGAAAAGGACGAGGCGACGGGGGAATACCTGCTGGTGATGGAGCTGGCGCAGGGGATGAATCTGCGGCAGTGGAGAAAACAAAAATCCCAATATCCAATATCCAGCAAGGAATATCCAACGCCCAAGGGGAGGGCGGGGCCCCGCGCCGCGCGGGGTGAACCGCCGGCTGGCCACGCCGGAGGCATGGACCCGCCGAAACCCGGCGCGCCCGGCGGGCGCACCCTGCCGGAGATCCTCCCCCTCGTCCGCCAGATCGCGGCGGCGCTGGACTATGCGCACGAGAACAAGGTGGTGCACCGGGACATCAAGCCATCCAACGTGATGGTGGACGAGAGGGGGCACGTGAAGGTGCTGGATTTCGGGCTGGCGGCGCAGATCCACACGAGTTTTTCGCGGGTCAGCCAAGTCCGCTACGGCACGAGCGGAACGGGCCCCTACATGGCGCCGGAGCAGTGGCGGGGGGAATACCAGGACGGGGCGACGGACCAGTACGCGCTGGCGGTGCTGGCGTACGAGCTCATTGCCGGCCATTGCCCGTTCGAGAGCCACGAGACAAGCGTGCTCAAGCAGGCCGTGCTGGACAACGAGCCCGCGCGGCCGAAGGGGGTGCCGGACACGGCCTGGCAGGCTCTGAAGCGAGGACTGGCGAAGAGGCGGGAAGAGCGGTTCGCGAGCTGCGGGGAGTTTGCAAGGGCACTCGGGGGGGAGAAGATTTCACCGCAGAGAGCACAGAGATCACAAAGCGGGGGCGGCTGGAAATGGGTGGCGGCGGTCGTGCTGCTGGCGGGGCTGGCGGCGGCGGGGGCGTGGCAGGCGGGATGGTTTCGCTCGAAGGGTAGGGCGAACCCTCCGGGTGAGCCGGGATCCGGTTCGGTTGCAGGCCCGGGCGGTGACCGGGCAAATTCGGGTTCCGGAACAGCCCCCGGGTCGGCGCCCCGGGCTACAGAGCAGCCGAAGCCGACGAAAGCGGACGTGATCCCCTGGGAAAGCAGCGCGGAGTATGAATGGGGCCGGGTCAAGGACTACGCCGACGGCGAAGGCTTCAAGGAGAAGAAAGAGAATGCGGAATTGGCGCTGACCACGGCCCGGAAATTCATGGGCGGGGATCTGTACGAGGAAGCTCAGGCCGCTTATCGGGACGTCGTCGACAAATGCAAACAGTTGAAGGCGCTGCAGGAATTGCGCTTGCAGGCGAAAAAAGCCGGAGATCAAGCGGAGGCGGCCCGGACGGACGCGGAGAATGCCGGGGCCGCGACCTGGGCGGCGCCGTTTTGGCAGGCGGGCGAATCCCTGTTGGCGGAGGGGAATGCGGCGTTCGGGGCGGCGGAATTCGCGGCGGCGACCGACCACCGGACCCGAGCGCAGGAGCAGTACCGGCTGGCGGCGGAAAAGGTGCCGGAGGCTCGATTGGCGGATGCGCTCGCGAAAGCCCGCGCGTCCGCCCAGGCCGGCGATTGGGAAAAGGTTCGCGACCAAGCCCGCGCGGCGATGGCGTTGGACGCGGCGAATGCCGAGGCCAAACGCCTGCAAAAAGAAGCCGAAGACCGGTTGACGCCCACGCTCGTCATCAAGGCCAAGGCCGGCGGCCGAGAGGTGGCCGCGACGGTTTCGGACGGGCAGCGCGGACGCTGGACCACGCCCACGGCGGCGATCCCGCTCACGAAAGGCTCTTCCTACGCCTTCACGGTGACCTATGCCGATCCATCCGGCAAGCGGTGGCAGCCGGCGACGACCAACCTCGCCGCGACCTGGGCCGGGGAGAAGGCCATCGCCGTGGTGCTGGCGGAAATCCAGGGTCCCGTAGCGGGGCAGGACTGGGAATCGCCGGCCACGGGCATGAAGTTCGTGTGGATCCAGCAGCTTGGAATCTGGGTCGGCCAATACGAGGTGACGAACGGGGAATACAACCAATACGACGGCAGCCACGACAGCGGGAGTTTCAATGTCCACAGCCTGAACGGCCCGCGCCAACCGGTCGTGAACGTGAATTTCCCGGACGACGCGTTGCCGTTCGTGAAGTGGCTGAACGAGAAGGATGCCGCCGTTTTGGACGGGGCGAAGTACCGGCTGCCGTCGGAGGCCGAATGGCAGGCGTTCGCCCAATGCGGCGGCAATCGACTTTATCCTTGGGGGGATAAGATGCCGCCGACCTATGGCAACTATCATGGGCAAGAGGGGCCAGGAAGCTGGGACAAAATCAGTGGCTATAGAGATGGATTCCCGGTAACTTGTCCCGTGGAAGAGAGCGGCAAAAACGACTGGGGCCTCTATGGCGTGGGCGGCAACGTGTGGGAGATGGCGGCAAGCGACAAAACCGGTGCGTCGTTCGGGGCGTGGCGCGGCGCGTCGTGGGACCTCAGCTATCCCGGCCTTCTGCGTTGCGTCTCTCGCATCGGCCTCGACGGGTCGGGTCGCTACGGCGACTACGGGTTTCGGTTGGTGTTGTCGCGCTGAGGGCATCCGGCCGCGGAGCGGCCTGGTCCTTTGGACTTTGCTCCTTTGGCTGTGCCGCTTGCCGGGCGCGAATGCGCCCGGAAAGCGGCGGATTCGGATTTGGGTAGGGCGGGGCCACGCTCAGAGCGGGGTGAACCGCCGGCTTGCCACGCCGGAGGCGTGGACCCGCCGGGATCGGAAAGAGCGGCGCGTGCGGCGCCCGCGCCCTACCTTGGGATCTGGAATGGATCGGGATGGTAGGGCGGGGCCGCCGGACCCGCCGGGATTGAAAAATCGTTTGGAGAGAACGC
>CAZECJ010000145.1:4575-6826 GCA_964510645.1 uncultured Verrucomicrobiota bacterium
GGTAGGGCGGGGCCGCCGGACCCGCCGGGATTGAAAAATCGTTTGGAGAGAACGCATGAAACCTGACATGGAGCGCCCGCCGGTCTATACGGTGTGGGAAGAAGTTTGCGGGTGGACGTTCGACCGCACGGCGGACATCCCGAAGAGCCAGCGGTTCACGTTCGGACAGCGGATCGATGCGCTGGCGCTGGACGTGCTGCAGTTGATCGTCCGGGCGATCCACGTGCGCGAGAAAACGGATTTGTTGGACGAAATCAACCTGAAGCTGGAGGAATTGCGGGTGCTGTGGCGGCTGGTGCAGAAGCGCGGTTGGATCAACCTGCGGCAACTGGACTTCATCCAGGCGCGGCTGGACGAGGCGGGTCGGATGATCGGCGGCTGGCGGAAGCAGCAGGCCGAAAAGGGATCGGGGTCGGTTGTAGGCCCGGGCGCCGACCGGGCGGATCGGAGGGAAGCTCGAAATCCAACCGCCAAGGGATCGGCAGGTAGGGACGCCGCGCCGCGGCGTCCGGGATCGGATCCGGACGACGGACGGCGCGGCGCGCCATCCCTACCATCGGAACCGATCGGCATGTCTCGTCCGACCAAATGAAAACTTTCGGCAACCTGTATCCGCAAATCTGTACGCTGGAGAACCTGTACGCGGCGGCCCGCAAGGCGCGGCGGCACAAGACGCGGCGGGAGGACGTGGAGCGCTTCGAGCTGCACCGGGAGCGGTTCATCCGGCAGTTGCACGAGGAGCTTTCCGACGGGCGGTGGCATCCTTCGGCCTATCGGCGGTTCACCATCCACGATCCCAAGACCCGCTTGATTTCCGCCGCGCCGTTCCGGGACCGGGTGGTGCACCACGCCTTGTGCAACGTGATCGGGCCGTTGCTGGAAAGGCGTTTCGTTTTCGATTCCTACTCCTGTCGCAAGGGCAAAGGGACGCTGGCGGGGCGCGAGCGCTGCCGGGCGTTCACCAATCGCTACCGACATGCCCTCAAATGCGACGTGCGGCGCTACTTCGAGTCGGTGGACCATGCCGTTCTGATGGAAAAGCTGGCCCGGACGATCCGCTGCCGGCCGACGCTGGAGCTGTGCCGCCGGATCATCGCGTCGGGGGGCGTGACGGATGCGCCGACGTTTTGGGTCGCGGGCGACGATCTGTTCGCGCCCCTCGGGCGGCCGCGCGGCCTGCCCATCGGCAACCTGACGAGCCAGTTGTGGGCCAACCTCTATCTGGATCGGCTCGACCACGTCGTTCGCGAGGAATGGCGGGTGCCGGGCTATGCGCGCTACACCGACGATTTCATCCTCTGGGCCGACGATCCGGTGTTCTTGGCGGAGTGCCGGATCCGGATCGCGGCGGAACTGGCCCGCGATCGCTTGACGCTGCACCCGGTCAAGGCCCGCCTGCTGCCGACGCGGGACGGCGTGCCCTTTCTCGGATTCCGCTTCTTTCCGGGCCGGGCGCCGCGGTTGCTGGGCGAGTGCAAGCGGCGGTTCGAGCGCCGGATGCGGCATGGCATCCGGGCGGTGCGGAAGGGGGCGGCGGACATGGATTCCATGCGGAAATCCGCCGCCGGGTGGCAGGCCTTCGCGGACTACGGCAACGTGAAAGGGCTTTATGGCCGATACCGGGCGGAGAGCTTTGGATGACCGGGCGGACGTTCGGTGCGTCGTTCGGGGCGTGGCGCGGCGCGTCGTGGAACAACAACAATCCCGACAATCTGCGCTGCGGTTATCGCAACGACAACGACGGATCGAATCGCAACAACAACAACGGGTTTCGGTTGGTGTTGTCGCGCTGAGCGCCTGCGCGCGGAGAGAACGCGGATCTCGGGAGCGGAGATGGCATTGGGCTGTCTCCGGAGCGGGTTCGCAAGCCCAGCCCGGTGGTCCGGTCCCTGGAGGGCCTTTTGCCTCCGGGGCGAAGACGCGGCGCCCCGCCGGGGCTGGTAGTCTGCGAACCCGGACGAACGTCCCGGCGGGGCTTCCGGAGAAAGTCGGGCGACGGAAGCGCGGATTTGGATGGGCGCGCCGGCGTGCCGCTGGTCCTGCGCTACCGCTCCAGCCACGGCGAGCAACCCCCCGATCGATAAACCAGGCGGCGGTTCTCCGGAGCCCCGTTTGGCTGGAGCATATTCAAGAATGTCGTAGCGAAGCTCGCAAAGGAAGGACGAAGACCGGGACGAGGGCGTCCCGGCTCCATTTCGACCCATCTGTGGAGCCCCCGACGCCCTCATCGGGAGCACCAAAGGCATGGATT
>CAZECJ010000146.1:0-6762 GCA_964510645.1 uncultured Verrucomicrobiota bacterium
CCGTTTTTCGTGCTTTCTATTTTTCCACAGTGTGGAAAAATGGCCCGGAATTTTTCCATAGCGTGGAAAACTTTTTTCCACAGCATGGAAAAATAGCGATTTCGAGGAGAATCCATGGACATCCAGGAAGTAGATGGAGTGACGGCGCAGGCGCTGGCGGAGCTGGCGGGCGCGGCGGATTTGGCCGCGCTGGAGGCGCTGCGGGTGAAGTACATCGGCCGCAACGGCCGGCTGCCCGAGCTGATGCAGGGCCTGAAGGACGTCGCGGCGGCCGACAAGCCGGCGATGGGCCAGGCGCTGAACCGCTTCAAGGTGGGCGTGACGGCCGCGGTGGCCGAGCGCAAGGCCGTGCTGGAAATGGCGGCGAAGGCCGCGAAGGCGGGCGCGTTCGATCTTTCCCTCCCGGGGCGCTGGGCGCGGTGCGGGCGGCTGCATCCGATTTCCCAGCTGATCGACAAGACGTCGGCGATCTTCCGCCGCATGGGCTTCACGGTGGCGGACGGGCCGGACGTCGAGACGGAGTACTACAACTTCGACGCGCTGAACACGCCGAAGGACCACGTCTCGCGCGACGTGCAGGACACCTTCTATCTGCCCGGCGGTCTGCTGCTGCGGACGCAGACGAGCGCCGTGCAGGCGCGGTACATGGAAAGCCGCAAGCCGCCGGTGCGCATCGTGTGCCCGGGGCGATGCTATCGGCGCGACACGACCGACGCGACGCATTCGGCGAACTTCCACCAGATCGAAGGACTCTACGTCGACGAGCAGGTGAGCTTGGCCGACCTGAAGAGCGACATCGACCATTTCGCGCGCGAGCTGATGGGGCCCGGCGTGAAATCGCGGTTCCGCACGCATTTCTTCCCGTTCACGGAACCGAGCGTGGAAGTGGATTTCTCGTGCCACATGTGCGGCGGCAAGGGCTGCCGCGTGTGCAAGCAGAGCGGCTGGATCGAAATCATGGGCGCCGGCATGGTGGATCCCAACGTGTTCAAGCTGGCGGGCTACGATCCGGAAGCCGTGACGGGCTACGCGTTCGGCATGGGTATCGAGCGCCTGGCGATGATCCTGTTCGGCATCGACGACATCCGGCGGCTCTATGAAAATGATGCCCGCTATTTGGCCCAATTTTAGGACACGACCATGAAAATTCCATTGAGTTGGTTGAAGGAGTACGTGGACTTCCAGGACACGGTCGCGGGGTTGGCGGACAAGCTGACGTTCTCGGGCGTGGAAGTCGAAGGCATCGAGCGCCTGGGCGGGGGTGTGCCGGGCGTGGTGGTCGGCGAGGTGCTCGCGATCGAGAAGCATCCGAACGCGGACAAGCTGACGCTGTGCAAGGTGAACTTCGGCGGCGCGGCCGAGATGACCGTGGTGTGCGGCGCGCCGAACGTGGCCGTGGGCGGAAAGTACCCGTTCGCGCCGCTGGGCACGACGCTGCCGGCCGGTTTCACGATCGAAAAGCGCAAGGTGCGCGGCGTCTTCAGCGAGGGCATGCTCTGCGCCGAGGACGAGCTCGGCATTTCCAAGAACCACGACGGCCTGATGGTGCTGGACGCGAAGTGGGCCCCGGGCACGGCGCTGGCGGAAGTCCTGGGCCCGCCGGAGACGGTGGTCGAGGTGGAAATCACGCCGAACCGGCCGGATTGCCTGAGCCTGCTGGGCATCGCGCGCGAAGTGGCCGCGCTCTATGGGACGAAGGTCAAGGTGCCGGACGCCGCGCTGCAGGAATCGAATCCGGCGGTGGAGAAGGCGACGAGCGTGGTGGTCGAGGATTTGAACGATTGCCCGCGCTACACGGCGCGCATTTTGCAGGACGTGAAGGTGGGCCCGAGCCCCGACTGGATGAAACGGCGCCTCGAGGCGGCGGGCATCCGCGCCATCAACAACGTCGTGGATATCACGAACTACGTCATGCTGGAGTGCGGGCAGCCGCTGCACGCGTTCGACCAGAAGCTGCTGGCGGAAGGCCGCATCGTGGTGCGGCATCCGAAGCCGGGCGAGAAGATCCTGACGCTGGACGGCGTGGAGCGCGCGCTGGAACCGCAAATGCTGGTGATCGCCGACGCGCAGAAGCCGTTGGCGGTGGCGGGCGTGATGGGCGGCGAACACAGCGGAATCAACGAAAGCACGACGACCGTGCTGCTGGAGAGCGCGAATTTCCGGCCGGCGTCGATCCGCTCGACGAGCAAGAAGCTGGGGATGCTGTCGGACGCGTCGTACCGCTTCATGCGCGGCGTGGACGCGGAGCTCGCCGAATTCGGCAGCCGCCGCGCGGCGAAACTGATGTGCGAGCTGGCGGGCGCGAAGCTGCTGCTGGGCGTGGTGGACGTGCGGTCGGCGCCGAAGCAACCGTGGACCGTGGTTTGCCGTCCGGCAAGGCTGGAAGCCCTGCTGGGGCTGTCCGCCAAGCCGGAAGAAATCGCGCAGGTCTTCGAATCGCTGGAACTGAAGGTGCGGCGCTGCGCCGCGGACGCGATCGAAGTCCAGGTGCCGACGTTCCGCGAGGATTTGACGCGCGAGGCGGACCTGATCGAGGAATACGCGCGCATCTACGGGCTGAAGAAGCTGCCGCCGGTGCGCTCGATGGCGACCGTCGTGCCGGACGCGGACGACCAGCCCGCCCAGGCGCAGGCTCGCCTGCGCGAGGTGCTGGTCGGGCTGGGCCTGCAGCAGATCATGAGCTACAGCTTTTTGGCGGAGGGATTGCTGGATCGGTTCGACCGGGACAACGCGCCGAACCGCGTGAAGCTGGCGAATCCGCTGACGGCGGACCATACGACGATGCGCGACGCGCTGCTGCCGCAGATGGCGGAGACCATCGGGCTGAATTTCTCGCGGCAGGTGAACGAGACGGCGTTTTTCGAGACGGGCCGCGTCTTCCGGCTGGGGCCGGACGGCAAGCCGACGGAAGACGACCACGTGGCCGTCGGGCTGTCGGGGCCGGTGGGCCGCACGGGGCTGGACAAGTTCAAGCCCGTCGACGAACTGGAAATGTTCCTGTGGATCAAGGGCCTCTGGGAGCAGGCGGCGGCCGCGCTGAATCTGCGCGGCGCGGCGCTGCGGCCGGCGGACCGTCCGTGGAGCGAACCGGGCCGCGGCATGGAAATCGTCGTGGACGGCGCGGCCGTCGGCTGGCTGGGCCTGCTGAACGCGAACCTCGCGAAAGAGTGGCGCATCCACGAGCCGGTGGGGTTGCTGGAAGCGGCGGCGAAGCCGCTGGTGAAGGACGTGGAGGCCATGCAGGCGCTGGTGCCGCCGCCGAGCTGCCCGAGCATCCGGCGCGACGCGGCGCTGATCGTGGGCGCGGACGTGCGGCACGAACGGGTGTTGGAAGTCGCGCGCGCGGCAGCGCCGGCGGAGCTTGAAAAGATCGATCTGTTCGACATCTACCAAGGCAAGAACCTGGGCGAGGGCCGCAAGAGCATGGCGTACGCCTTCACGTATCGCTCCAAGACCGGCACGCTGACCGACGAGGCGGCGAACGGCTTCCAGGAAAAGGTCAACGCGGCCTTGAAGGCGCACTTGCCGGCCGAGATCCGGGAAGGGTAGTCGCGCCCTGAAATCGGGCGGGATTCCAACTTGACGTTTGCCGGGAGCGGGAATACTAGTTATCCCATATTCAACATTGCATGTTGATAATGAGATATTGAGGATTGTCCAATGCCCTACGTCCAAAGGTTTCTCGAGCGCGAATTGATGCGTTCCCTGAAGCATTTCCCGGTGACGGCCATCGTCGGGCCTCGTCAATGCGGGAAGTCCACGCTGGTGAAGGAATCGCTGAAGCGGCACTCGCGGGTCGTTTATCTGGATTTGGAGAATCCGGCCGACCTGCGGAAGCTCGAGGATGCGCAATGGTTTTTTGCGTCGCAGAAAGGACGGTTGATCTGCATCGACGAGGTCCAGCGCCGCCCGGAGTTGTTCCCCGTGATTCGCAGCACCGTGGACGAATGGGGCGGGAACGGCCATTTTCTGATCCTGGGTTCGGCCTCGCGGGATTTGTTGCGTCAGAGTTCGGAAAGCCTGGCCGGACGGATTGCCTATCGCCGGTTGACTCCGTTTTTATGGACGGAGGTGGCCAAGGGCCGCTCCATCGAAACCTACATTTCCCGGGGGGCGTTTCCTTCGAGTTTGTTGGCGGCCAGCGCGGCGCGTTCATTCGACTGGCGCGAGCAGTTTATCACCTCGTTTTTGGAACGGGATTTGCTGCAATGGGCGGGCGTTTCCCCCGTGGCGATGCGTCGCCTTTGGCAAATGTTGGCGCACGTCAACGGGCAGACGATCAACTACTCCGCGCTGGCCTCTTCGCTGGGGGTGTCGGACATGACCGTGAGGCGGCACGTCGATTTGCTGGCCAATGTCTACATGGTGGAACTCGTCCCTCCCTACGTGTCCAACCTCGGAAAACGGCTGGTGAAGTCTCCCAAGGTGTACATTGCCGATTCGGGCTTGGCGGCGGCGCTGCTGAAGGTTCGAAATTTTGAAGATTGGCAGGCCCATCCCGGCTTGGGGGCGGCGTGGGAGCAAGTTGTTCTTTCGAACTTGAAGGGGCGGTTGTCCGGCGTGGATGTATTTTTCTATCGCAGTTTCAGGGGCGCCGAGATGGATTTCGTGGTGCAGCGGGGCCAGAAGGTCGTGGCGGTGGAGTGCAAGTGCTCGCTGTCGCCCAGTCTGACGAAAGGGGCGGCGTTCGCCTTGGAGGATATCCGCCCGCAGAAAACCTTCGTGGCGGCGCCCGTGAAGGAAGGCTGGGCGATGAAGCCCGGCGTGGACGTGGTCGGTCTGGGCGAATTGGCGGGCCAGGTGCAGGCTGCGCTGGCGTGACGGCGGACCAAAGGGCGAGCAGCGAGGGCGGGGCGATGGGGTTGACGAACCGGTCTCCGGCGGCAGAGAAGATCGCCCTGTTCCGCGCGCTGTTCCGGGGGCGGGAAGATGTATATCCGCGGCGGTTCGAGAGCGCGAAGACGGGAAAATCGGGTTATCAGCCGGCCTGCGCGAACGAATGGAACCGGCGGTTTTGCGACAAGCCCAAGATCAAATGTGCCGATTGTCCGAACCGGCGGTTCATGCCGGTGACGGATGAAGAGGTGAAATGGCATCTGACCGGAACGGATTCTTTCGGCAAGCCGTTCGTGATGGGGACGTATCCTTTGTTGGCCGACGAGCGTTGCTGGTTTCTGGCGGCGGATTTCGACAAGGACTCGTGGCGCGAGGATGTGGCCGCGGTGGCGGCGACTTGCCGCGAACTGGATCTGCCCGTGGCCATGGAACGGTCCCGGTCAGGCAAAACGGGGCGCATCTGTGGTTCTTTTTCGGCGAGCCGTTGCCGGCGCGGTTGGCGCGCGAACTGGGGGCGGCTCTGCTGACGGCGACGATGGAGCGCCATCCAGAACTGGGGCTGGATTCGTACGACCGTTTGTTCCCGAATCAAGACACGATGCCCAAGGGGGGCTTTGGAAATCTGATTGCCTTGCCGCTGCAAAAGGCGGCGCGGGACAAGGGCAACAGTCTTTTCCTCGACGACCATTTCGATCCCTACGAAGACCAGTGGGCGTTCTTGAGCAGTCTGCGGCGGCTTTTTCGCGACGAGGTGGAGCGCGTCGTCGAACCGGCCCGCCGCCAGAATCTCATCTTGGCGGTGGACGATCCGTTGCCGGAAGAAAGCGACGCGCCATGGCTGCTGTCGCCTTCGCGGGAGCGCAGAGAGCGGCCCATCGTCGGGCCGCTGCCGGAGGAGCTGGAGGTGGTTTCCAGCGATCAACTCTATATTGCGAAAGAAGGGCTGAGTCCCGCGCTGAGAGGGCGGTTGATCCGGTTGGCGGCTTTCGCCAATCCGGAATTCTACAAAGCGCAGGCGATGCGGATGAGCACCTACGGCAAGCCGCGGGTGATATCCTGCGCGGAGGATTATCCGCAGCATTTGGCGCTTCCTCGCGGCTGTCTGGACGACGTGCGAAATTGTTTGGCCGCATGCGGGGTACGTCTGCGCCTGCGGGACGAACGGAATCCGGGTATCCCCTTGGACCTGTCGTTTTGCGGAGAACTGCGCCCCGAGCAGGAGTTGGCGGGCAAGGCTATGCTGGCGCACGAGACGGGCGTGCTGGCGGCCGGGACGGCTTTCGGCAAGACGGTGCTGGCGGCTTGGCTGGTCGCGAGGCGCGGGGTCAACACGCTGGTGTTGGTGAATCGGCGGCAGTTGCAAGCGCAATGGGTGGCGCGGTTGGCTGCTTTCCTGGACATGCCCGAGAAAGAGATTGGGCGCATTGGTGGCGGCAAACGGCACGTCACGGGCAAGATCGACGTCGCGTTGATCCAAAGCCTCGGACGCAAAGGCGAAACCGACGACGTCGTGGCGAGTTACGGCCATTTGATCGTGGACGAATGCCACGTGATATCCGCGCCGGCCTTCGAGCGGGTGGCGCGCCGGGCCAAGGCGCGCTTCGTGACGGGGTTGTCGGCCACGCCGATCCGCAAGGATGGGCACCATCCGATCATCTTCATGCAGTGCGGCCCCGTGCGGCATCAGGTGAACGCGCGGAAGATGCAGCAAATCCAATCGTTCGAGCATACCGTGTGGGTGCGGCCGACGAGCTTCGTCGGGGGGCCGTTCCCGGGCGAGGAAAGCTCGAGGGTGCCTTTCCATGCGCTGTGCGAGGACTTGGCGCGCAACGAGGCGCGCAATCGCCGACGCGCGGCTGGACACGTTATTCTTGGCCATGCCCATTTCGTGGCGCGGGCGCATTGCGCAATATGCCGGGCGGCTGC
>CAZECJ010000147.1:0-6737 GCA_964510645.1 uncultured Verrucomicrobiota bacterium
GGCGGCGAATTCGCGGCGGGACTGGTAGTTCTTGCGGAAGCGGTCGAAGCGGCGGCGGAGTTCGGCGGAGTCGTCCGTGGTCATTTCGGCGCGCCAGGCGCGGTCGTCTTCGGGAATCGGGCAAGCGGCGGCGAGAAGTTCGGCCAGCGCATCCTCGTCGGAGCGGTGCGCGGCGTCGATCTCGATGAAGGGAGCCGGAGGGAGCTGGCGGGGATCGGGCGTCCAGGTCGGTTCGACCTCGAGGAAGTGGCACAATTCGCGGTAGCAATGGAGGGTACCGTTGAGGAGGCCTTCGAGGGAGTAGCCGGCGACGTGGGGGGTGAGGAAATCCACGGCGCGCTTGAGCGGTTCGGCGAGTTCGGGCTCCTTTTCCCAAACGTCGAGCGCGCAGGCGGCGAGGAGGTGGTGGTCGAGGGCGCACTGGAGGGCGTCGGAATCCGTCACGGCGCCGCGGGAAGAATTGACGAACCAGGCACCTGGCTTGAGCTTCTCGAAGAGACGGCAGTCGGCGAGATGGCGCGTCGGGAAAGGACCGTCGGCGACCAAGGGAACATGCAGGGTGAGAATGTCGGCTTCGGAGAGGACGGCCTCGAGGGGCCGGTAATCGGCGGAGCCGGTTTGGAGGGCGAGGGGCGGATCGTTGCGCAGGACGCGCAACCCGAGGATCTCGGCTTTTTGCGCGACGCGGGAGCCGACCTGGCCGACGCCGACGATGCCGAGGGTCTGGCCGGGCAAGAGGGCGGCGCGTTTGCGGGCCAGCAGCACGAGGGCGGCGGCGACGTATTCGGCGACGGAATTGGCGTTGCAGCCGGGCGAGGCGCTCCACGCGATGCCGGCCTGGTTCAGCCACGGGACGTCGAAATGGTCCGCGCCGGCGGTGGCGGTGGCGACGAAACCGACGGACGTGCCTTCCAGCAGGTCCGGGCCGACGGAGGTCTTGGAGCGGACGATGAGCGCATCGGCGCCGAGGAGGTGTTCGCGCCGGATGTCGCGGTCGGGCAGGAGCTGGACATCGCCGAGGCCGGAAAAGGCCTCGCAGGCGTGCAAGACGCTGGAGGCGCAGACGATGTTCATGGCGGCGTCCGGAAGCCGGTGCTCACGGCTTCTTGCCGCTCGGCGCGGGTTCTTCGATGGCGGTCGCGACGCCGTTCCGGAATTCCACGCGGATGCGGATGAATTCGCGGTTCTGTTCGACGTTGATCCAGGCGCTGCCGCCGATGGAGCGGAGGCCGCCGGGACCGGAAATACTGAGGCCGTCGATGTCGACGCGCTGGCGGTCGTAGCGGCGGGTGGAGTCGAAATAGGACCAGATTTCGACCTCGCCGTCGGCGGAGCGGCGGAGCGTCTGGCGGTGGGGTTCGCCCAGGGCGATGCGGACCATGTCGGGCGTGAAGCCGAGATCGATCTGGCCGCCGCGGATGCGGGCCTGCGCGGCGACGGGGAAGGCATCGAAGACTTCCTGGTTTTGCTGGATGCGCTTTTCGGGGGTGGCGCAGCCGGCGAGCAGAAGCGCCAGCGATCCGGCGAAACAAGCGGAACGGAAAGGGTTCATGGCGGGGCGTCCTTACAACATGGGAATGAGCTGGGTGTCGTGGGCTTCGAAGCGGCGGATGTGCAGCACGAGGCGGTTGTGCGCGCCCTCGCGGGCATAGGTCATTTTTTCGCAGATGCGCCGGACGAGTTCGATGCCGAGGCCGCCGACCCGGCGCGATTCGACGATGCGCTCGATGTCGGGCGACGGATGTTTCGTGGGGTCGAAGGCATGCCCGTCGTCCTCGAACGAAATTTCCAAGTGATCGAGATTGGCGACGATCCGCACGGAAATCTGGTGCTCCCGGTCGTCGTCGTAGCCGTACTTGATGATGTTGGACGCCACCTCTTCGACGGCCAGGCCGGTGGAATATTTCGCGCGGGAAGACAGCGGAAGATCGGCCATCCAGTCGAAGACTTCCTTGGCGACGTCGGCCAAGGCCGGCATCCGGTTGGGGAACCGCCAGGATTTTTCTGCGATGGTCTTGTGCGGGGTCATACGCTCTCCAAGCTTGCCATTGACGTTTTATGGCATAAACACATACTGTTTTGAAATACAAAAAGCACCGGACTGAAAACGCCGTTGGGAAAGGAAGGCCATGATCAAGGCCTGTGATTTGACGAAAAACAGCGTGGTGGAAATCCACGGGGACCCGCACGTGGTCGAGCAGTTGCGGACGCAGTCGCCCTCCGCGCGGGGGGCGGCCACGCTCTATAAGATCCGTTTCCGCAACGTGCGCACCCGGGCCAAGTTGGATCAAACGTTCAAGGGGGACGACCCCGTGAAAGAGACCGAATTCGACACCCGACAGGTGTCGTTCAGCTTCCGGGAGGGGGATCGGTTCACGTTCATGGATCTGGAGGACTACAGCCAGCTGGAACTGATGGCCGACGAGATCGAGGACGCGGTGCCCTATTTGGTGGACGGCATGGAGGGCATCAAGGCCCTGACGCAGGGCAGCAAGGTGCTGTGCATCCAGCTGCCGGACGCGGTGGATCTGACGATCGCGGAATGCGCGCCTTCGATGCGCGGCGCGAGCGTGACGGCCCGGACCAAGACGGCGAAGCTGGAAACGGGCCTGGAACTGCAGGTGCCCGAATACATGGAACAGGGCGAGCGCGTCCGGGTGGATACCCGCACGGGCGACTTTGTCCAGCGGGTGCAGTAGGAATCGCCGCCCGGACCGGATCGCTTTCCGCGGGGCCGCCGCCCCGGATCGGCTGGCCGGATCGGATGAAGGAGTTTTTCGTGAAGTTTTCCAAGATCGATTGGGCGACCTGGACGCCGCGCGAGACGGCCACGCTGATGTTCGTCCGCATGGACGGCATGGTGCTGTTGATCCGCAAGTTGATGGGAATGGGCGCGGGCCTCATCAATGCCCCGGGCGGGCGGGTGGATCCCGGCGAGACGCCGGAACAAGGCGCGATCCGCGAAGCGCAGGAAGAACTGCACGTGACGCCCGTGGGGACGAAAGAAGCGGGCGTGCTCGCTTTCCAGTTCGTCGACGGCTATTCGCTGCGGTGCCACGTCTATACGGCGACCTCCTACGAAGGCGTGCCTACCGAGACGATCGAGGCCATCCCGCTCTGGATCGACGAACGCGAAATGCCCTACGGCCAGATGTGGGCCGACGACCGCCTCTGGTATCCCCTCGTGCTGCAGGGCCGGAAGTTCAGCGGCCGGTTTTTGTTCGACGAAGGCATCATGCTCGGCTGCGAGCTGGACGTGGAGCCCGCGGCCGAAACGGCGAAGAGCTAGGAAACCAGGAGGAGCGCATGGATTGGACGACGTTCAATGCGGTGGATTGGCTATTTATCGCCGTCTTGCTCTATGGCGCGGCGATGGGCGCGGTCCGGGGACTGTCGTACGAACTGGTCAAGCTGATCGGCATGGTGGTGGGCATCGTGGCGACCTGGCTGTTCTATGAACCCGTTTCGGCCTGGATCTGCGGCCGGTGGAACTGGAACCCGGAGATCACCCGCCTGCTGGCGGTGGTGGCGCTGGTGACGGTTTCGCTGTACGGCATGCGGTTGCTGCGCATCGCGCTCGGCACGCTGATGACGTTTTCGTTCAAGGGCCCGGTCGAGCGGGTGGGCGGGCTGCTGGCGGGGTTCTGCCGTTGCGGCGCGGTGTTTCTGCTGCTGCTGCTGGCGGCCAGCTTCGTGCCGTGGAGCGGGCTGCAGCGCGTGGTGATGTTCGAATCGCGGATCGGTCCCGCCGTGCTGCCCCACTTGGTGGACGGCTACAACGCGCTGGCCGAACGGCTGGCCATCATCCAGGCCGACGTGCCCGTCGGCGTCGAGTTGCCGCAGGCCGTCATGCCGCCGGTGCCCGCCGAGGACGCAGGCCTTCTCCAGACGATGCCGATGTTCCCCGCGGAGTAGATCGCCCATGGCGGGAATGGTCTCCAAGGAAACGATCGACCAGATCCGCAACGCGTTGGACATCTCCGACGTCATCGGTTCCTATATCCAGCTCAAGCGCACGGGGCACGTGGCGAAGGCGCTGTGCCCGTTCCACAAGGAAAAGACGCCGTCCTTCCACGTCAATCCGGCCCGCCAGGCGTTCCACTGCTTCGGCTGCGGCGCCGGCGGCGACGTGTTCAAGTTCGTGATGCTCTACGACCACGTGGATTTCCCGACGGCGCTGCGGATGTTGGCCTCGCGGGCGGGTATCGCGCTCCAGATCGACGACAAGCGCTCCGGCCCGAAGGACGGGCCGGGGAAGGACGAGCTGTTTGCCGCGAACGAGGATGCCTCCAAGCGCTACCAGAAGGAACTGCTCCAGAGTCCGGAAGCCGCGCCGGCGCGCGATTACCTCAAGAAACGCTCGCTGGACGTCGCCGCCTGCAAGGACTGGGGCATCGGCTATTCGCCGGAAGGCTGGGGATTCCTGTCCGACGCGGCCGGCCCGCGCAACGGCCCCCAGATGAAGGCGCTGGAAGCGGCGGGCCTGCTGTCGACCAACGAAAAAGGCAATCTCTACGACCGGTTCCGCGGCCGGGTCATGTTCACCATACGCGACGAGCTCGGCCGCGCCGTCGGCTTCAGCGGCCGCGTGCTGAAGGCCGACGACAAGGCCGGCGGCAAATACGTCAATACTCCCGAGACGCCGGTTTTCCGCAAAAGCCGCATCCTGTTCGGCCTCGACAAGGCCAAGCGGGAAATCCTCGACGCACGCCAGGCGCTGCTGGTGGAGGGGCAGATCGACTGCATCCGGTGCCATCTGGGCGGGTTCAAGAACGCGGTGGCCTCGCAGGGCACGGCTTTTACCGGCGAGCACGCGACGCTGCTCAAGCGCTACGCGGACCACGTCGTCGTCGTGCTCGACGCGGATGTCGCCGGCCAGAAGGCCGCGCTGCGCAGCGCGGAACTGCTCCTCGCGGAAGGCCTGGCCGTCTCGCTGGCCGCGCTGCCCGCCGGCGAAGATCCCGATTCGCTGATCCTGAAGAAGGGCCCCGAGGCCTTCGCCGCCGTGCTGAAGGCCGCGCAGACGCCGATGGGATTCCTGCTCGGGCTGCTGCGGAACAACGAAAATCTCCGTTCGCAGGAGGGCCTGCTGCGCGCCACGCGCGCGGTGCTCGAGTTGGCCACGCACGCGCAGGGCGCGGTGCAGACCGAGCAGATGCTCCGCGAAGCCGCCGCCGGCCTCGAGATCGGCTACGACGCGCTTCGGCGCGACATGAAGGCGGCCGTGCGCCAGAAATTCCGCCCGCCGCCGGTCGAAGCGCCCGCGGCGGATGCCCCCGCCGCGCACCCCCTGGACGAGGTGGAACTGGCGATGCTGCTGGGCGCGGGCGATCCGGAACTGGCCGGCCTCGTGCGGCGCTGGGTTCCGTATGCCCTGATCACCGATTCCGCCTGCCGCGCCGTCATCCACGCGTTGGCCGAAGAGGAATCCGATCTCATGGCCGCGCTCGACGACGAAAGCGAGGAATGCAAGGCCCTCGCCGCGCGGATCGTCAATGCGCCGCAAAAGGTCGTCAGCACGGAAGCGGACATGGGCGTCGCCAAGGCCGCGCAGGATTTGATTCTCCGCATCTGGCAGCGCCATCTGGCCGCGCAGAAGGACGACCTGGGCCGGCGCAAGCAGGAACTGGCTGGGGCGGAACGCCAGGAAGTGCTGCGGGAATACGCCCAGTTGCTGCTCGATCTGGGCAGGCTGAAGCTCGGCTGGGCGCAGGCCCACCCGATCATCGATCTATATCTCCAGCGGGTCACGGGCGACTAGCCGTCCGCGAAAATGCGCGTTCCTTCGTCCGGGCGGCAAGCGGGACTTTATAAAGTCCGGTTTAGTAAACATTCGATTATCGGATATGGGCTATTTGATGCCCATATTCATTGGATGATATTATGCCGATGATGACGAGACTTTATAAAGTATCGTTAACATGGCATGGTCGCGAGGAGGGCATGGAGAGTCTAGCGCCACTCGTGCTTTGGATATTTCCGCCGCAGCTCCTGCTTGATGCGCGGATAGTGGTCGCGCCAGAACCCCGGAAGATCTTTGGTGATCTGCACGGGCCGCTGGCTGGGGGCCAAGATATGGATCACCAGCGGCACGCGCCCCGCCGCGAGCGCAGGGAGGGATTCGACGCCGAACAATTCCTGGATGCGCGCCGAAACAAACGGCTCCGCCGCGCCGTCGTACTGCACCTTCACGCTGCGCCCGTTGGAGAGCGCGATGCGCTCGGGCACGTGCTTGTCGACGAGCGCGAGCTGCGCGGGGGAGAGCAGCGACTTCACGGCGTGGAGCACCGGGCGGTCCTTGATTTCCTTGTAGGAAACCGCCCCGTGGCAGATTTGCTGGATCAGCAGCTCGCGCTCGGATTCGCCGTAGGTCGGTAGTTCCCAGTCGGGCCAGGCCTTGGCCAGCAGATTCACCCGCGCGATCCACTGGTCCACCGCGCGGTCCCACTCCTTCAGGACGCACTCGCCGGAAAGCACGGCCTTGGCCAGAAGCCGCGCGGATTCCTCCGCGGGCGGCGGATCGAGCGGGCGCGCCTCGAGCGGCAAATCGCGGAAGACGATTTCGCGGCGGGCGACGGCGCGCTTGGCGGCGGAATCCCAGTCGACGGCGACGCGTTCGGAGAAATCGTCCGGGAACAGCTCGCGCAGCCATTCCTCGCGGATGGCGGTGGCCTGGGTCAGAAGGACGTTGACTTCGCCGTCGCCGCGGCCGATCTCGTGGATCTCGTTGGCGACGA
>CAZECJ010000148.1:0-6488 GCA_964510645.1 uncultured Verrucomicrobiota bacterium
ACCCGGTCGAACGGACGCCCCGCGAAGAGCGCGTCCACCGCCGTCGCATCCTCGAGGGAACCCTTCACGAAGGAAAAGTCCTTGTTCGTCCGCAGCCGGTCGAGCCGCGCCTGCTTGAGGGACACGTCGTAGTAGTCGTTGAGATTGTCGAAGCCCACCACGGCATCGCCGCGCGCCAGCAGCGCCCGGGAGACGTGGGAACCGATGAATCCGGCCGCGCCGGTGACGAGCACGTTCATGTCAGACCCTCTCCTGTGGATCGCCGGCGCGGGGCGCCAGCCCGAGCAGGCGGTAGGCCGCCGCTGTGGCGGTGCGTCCCTGCGGCGTGCGCGACAGCAAGCCCTGCTGCATCAGGTAGGGCTCGTAGACCTCCTCGATCGTGTCGGGCTCCTCGCCGACCGAGACGGCGATGGTGCCGATGCCGACGGGGCCGCCGCCGAATTTTTCGATGATGGTCGCCAGGATGCGCTTGTCCATCTCGTCGAGGCCGTGGCGGTCCACGTCGAGCATGGCCAGGGCCTGGTCGGCGATCTCGCGCGTGATGCGGTTGTCGGCGCGGACCTGCGCATAGTCGCGCACCCAGCGCAGGAGGTTGTTGGCGATGCGCGGGGTGCCGCGGGAGCGGGCGGCGATTTCCGCCGCGCCTTCGCCGGAAACGTCCACGTTCAAAATGCGGGCCGAGCGCGCGACGACCTGGCGGAGCTCTTCCGCGGAATAGTAGTCGAGGCGGTTCGTCATGCCGAAGCGCGAGCGCATCGGCGCGCTCAGGAGACCGCTGCGGGTCGTCGCGCCCACGAGCGTGAAGCGCGGCAGGTTCAGCCGCACGCTGCGGGCGTTGGCGCCCTGGTCGAGCACGATGTCGATCGCGAAATCCTCCATTGCCGAGTAGAGATATTCCTCCACGCTCTTCTGGATGCGGTGGATCTCGTCGATGAACAGGAGGTCGCCCTTCTCGAGGTTGGTCAGCAGGCCGGCAAGATCGGCGGGCTTGGCGAGGATGGGACCGGAGGTGGCCTTGACGTTCGCGCCCATCGCCGAGCCCAGGATGTAGGCCATGGTGGTTTTGCCGAGGCCGGGGGGGCCGCAAAGCAGGACGTGGTCCAGCACGTCCCCCCGCCCCTTCGCCGCCGCCACGCTCAATTCCAGCCGCTCGCGCACCTTCCCCTGCCCGACGAAGTCGTCGAAGCGCCCCGGGCGCAGAGTCAGATCGAACTCCACGTCCGCGCGGGCCAGCGTTTCGGATACGAATCTTTCGGTCATGCGCGTTTCCGTGCCTGTTTGATCATTAAAACAAAAAGGCCCGCGCGAGGCAAGCGCGGGCCGAAAATGGTGCACCCGGAGGGACTCGAACCCACATGCTTTTAAAGGCATAAGAACCTGAATCTTACGTGTCTGCCAATTTCACCACGGGTGCGCCGGTTGTGAAATCGCGCAAACCATACCAGCCCCCCCCCTCCGCGTCAATGGGGAGGAACCGCTTTTTTTGGAGGGCCCTTCGGCGGCCTTCCGGATTGCCCCGCGCCCGCTTTTGCCGTATGGTGCGCCGCAGACAGGAGAACCGTCGCCCCATGAAAAAATCCATTGTGATCGCCGCACTGGCCTTGGCCTTCGTCTCGGCCGCTGGAGCCACCGAACCCGTTTCCCCGCCGGCCGCCAGTGCCAGCGCCCTCGCCGTGGAGGAGCTCGCCGACCAGCTCGAAAAAGTCCAGGACCAGGTGGCCGACCTCGAAAAACGCCTCGACGTCGTCGAACGGCGCCTGGGCGACACCTATCAGACCCCCTCCCCGTTCGACACCATCGAAAAGCGACTCGAAGCCATCGAAGAGGACCTGGACGACTCGAAGCGCCGCTAATCCGGACCCGCCGCCGATGAAATACCTCGATTACTACGCCGTGCTGGGCGTCGCCCGCGACGCCTCGGCCGCCGACATCAAGAAAGCCTTCCGCAAGCTGGCCCGCCAGTACCATCCCGACGTCAACAAATCGGCCGGCGCCGAAGCCCGTTTCAAGGAAATCAACGAAGCCAACGAAGTGCTCTCCGATCCCGAGAAGCGCAAGCGCTACGACGCGCTCGGGCCAAACTGGAAATCGGGCCAGGATTTCACGCCGCCGACGGGATGGGGCGGCTTCGAAGGCGCCAGCAGCGGGCCCGGCGGCATTCCTTTCAACTTCGGCGGGGCGCAAGGCGGCGGCGATTTCAGCGATTTCTTTTCGTCGCTGTTCGGCGACCTCGGCGGGGCGAGTCGCACGGGACGCGGCCGGCGCGGAGGGAATCCTTTTGCGGGCTTCGGCGGTTTCGGCGGCGGCGAGGAAGCCTTCACGCCGCGCGGACAGGACTTCGAGGCGAACCTGGCGCTTTCCCTCGAAGAGCTCTTCAGCCGCGAACCCAAGAGCCTGACCCTGCAGATGCCCTCCGGCCGTCCGGATGGCACGGTGTCGCGGCAGTCCAAGACCTTCCACGTGCGCATTCCGCCGGGGGCCACCAACGGCACGCGCATCCGGCTTTCCGGACAAGGCGCGGGCGGCGGAAACCTGTATTTGAACCTGCGCGTGGCGCCGCACCCGATCTTCCAGCTCCACGGAAACGATCTCGACCAGACCGTGCCCCTCGCCCCGTGGGAGGCCGTGCTGGGCGCGAAAATCCGCATTCCCACGCTCGAAGGGCCCGCCACGCTGACCATTCCGCCCGGCACCCAGGGCGGCGCGCGCCTACGCCTCGCCGGCAAGGGCTTGCCCGACAAGCACGGCGCGCGCGGCGACATCTTCGTCAATCTCCGCATCGCCGTCCCCGATCATCCCACGGCGAAGGAAAAAGCCCTCTTCGAGCAGCTCGCCAAGGAATCCTCCTTCCAGCCGCGCCCGCGTTGACGTCGCGGCGAGGCGCATGCTAAGTTTTCGCGGATGTCCACCTTTCCCGACAGATCGCGGTGCGCGGGCCGGATCGGGTTCGCATGGGCGGTCGCAGCGGTCCTCGCGTCGGCCTCTGCCATTGCCGAGCCATACGCCTATGTCGCCCGCGCCCATCTCGTCGGGGTGGAACGCTCGTTCGTGAACCCCGCCGCCGCCCCTCTGCCCGGCGCCGGCGTGCGCGCATTCCAGGATCCCGAAACCGAAAACGGCGGAACCGAACGCTTCGAAGTCCGTTGGTACGCCAATCCGCCCGGCATTCCGCCCGGCGCGGTCGTCCTGCTCGAATTCGTCCAGGAACGGAGCCCCATCGTCAAGAACCGCGTCCTGCGCACGACCGGAAAATCCGAAGGAAACGTCCGCTCGACCATCGAAATCCCCGCCGCCGAGGTCCGCCGGGGAGGACGGGTCGTCCAATGGCGGGTGAACGTGGTTTGGCGCGGCAACGCGTTGGCCACGCAGGCATCTCCCAACTGGGAGGGATGATTCTCCGCATGGCGCCCCCCCCTCCAGTCACCAACCAGATTCTCGCCGCGACGGCGGACAACTGCACGCTGGTGGCCGTCAGCGGCGCGGCGACGTTCAAGCTCGCGCCCGCGTTCAAGCAGGCCGTGCAAGCCGCCCGCCTGGCCGGCAGCGCGCTGGTCGTGGTGGATTTCACCGACTGCCTTTCCATGGACAGCACGTTCATGGGCGCCATCGCCGGCTTGGGTTTCATCCTCCAGAAAGCCGAGGCGCAGTTGACGCTGATCAACCTGTCCCCCCATGCCGCCGGGCTGCTCAAAGGACTGGGCGTGGACCGCATTCTGAAAACCTACCCCGCCGGAGCGCTCCCCGAAGGGCTCGGCGACCTTTCCATCCTCGTCCATAGCCTGCGGCCGGTCGAAACGGATCCCGCGAACGACCACGAATTGGCGGTTTTGATGTACGACGCCCACGAGACGCTGGCGCGCGTGGACCCGCAAAACCTCCAGCGATTCAAGGACGTGCTCGCCTTCCTGCGCGAAGACCTCAAGCGCTTTTAGGCTGGCCGCGCGCCGGCGCTTTGCTATCCTTCTTCCCCGCAGTAGCCATGTTGCGAAAAAGCTTCAGATTTCAATCCGAACTGGCGGCCTTTCTGGATGCCGTCCTGGTCTGCGCCACCTTGCTGGCGGCGCTGGTCACCCACAAAGTGCTGGCGTTTCTGTTTCCGAACACGTTCGCCACGTTCGACATGTTCTGGTCCAATTCCTGGCTCTACGTGCTGGTCGTGCCCGTCTGGGGCTTCGTGCTGGACTTCTCCGGCGTGTACCGCCAGTTCGTCGGCCTCGCGCCCGCGCGCCAAGCCCGCCAGATCGCGCGCGCGGGGCTGCTGAGCTTCGCCGTGCTGCTGGGTCTGCTCTACGTGCTGAAGCTGCACATGGTGCCCCGCACGATCCTCGGCATCCACTGCGCCTATTCCATCCTGGCGGTCTCCCTGCGCGCCATCTATCTGCAACCGTTTCTGCTGCGCCTGGAATCCCGCCGACGCCTGCTGCTCGTCGGCGACCCCGCCCGCGTGGACGTCCTCCGCGACTGGCTTTGCCATCCCGACCGCGCCCGGTTCTTCGAGATCGTCGGATTCCTCCCCCCGGCCGGCGTGCCCCCTCCCGACGGCTTCGCCGCGCCCGGAACCCTCGACGACTTCTCGGCCATCCTGCATTCCACCGTCGTGGACGCCGTGCTGATGATCCCCGACGGCATCTCCACCTCCCAGATCGGCCTCTGGATCCGGCAATGCGAAACCGAAGGCATCGAGGCCTGGCTGCTGCCCGAATTTTTGCGCACCCACCTCGCCGAGGCCACGCTCGACGAGCTGGCCGGCGAACCCATGATCCTCTTCAGCACCACCTCCAAGTCCTCCTGGGCTCTCATGTTCAAGCGCGTGCTGGACCTCGTCCTGGCCGGCCTCGCGCTCGTGCTCCTCGCCCCGCTGCTGCTCGGCATCTGGATCGCCATCCGCGCCACGTCGCCCGGCCCCGCGTTCTTCGTCCAGCGCCGCAGCACCCTGCGCGGGCGCACCTTCGGCATGGTCAAGTTCCGCACCATGGTCGTCAACGCCGAACAGATCCGCAACGAGCTCGAGCACCGCAACGAGGTCTCCGGCCCCGTCTTCAAGATGAAGGACGATCCCCGCATCACGCCCGTCGGCCGCTGGCTCCGCCGCTACTCCCTCGACGAGCTGCCCCAGCTCTGGAACGTCCTCAAGGGCGACATGTCCATCGTCGGCCCCCGCCCTCCCATTCCCGCCGAAGTGGAGAAGTACGAGCCCTGGCAGCGCCGGCGCCTGTCCATGCGGTCCGGCTGCACCTGCCTCTGGCAGATCGGCGAGCGTAACAACCTGCCCTTCGAGGAATGGATGCGCCTCGACCTGAAGTACATCGACACCTGGTCGCTCGCCCTCGATTTTGAAATCATGTTCAAGACCGTCGGCGCCATCTTGCGCGGAACCGGATATTGATTCCATGCCGCCCGCCCTCCGCCCCTGCGTATTTTTCGACCGCGACGGCGTCGCCAACCGCAGCCCCGGCCCCGGCTACGTCAACCACCTCGACGATTTCCATATTCTCCCCGGCTTCGCCGATTGCGTCCGCGCCGCCGCCGAAAAGGGATACCCTGCCGTCGTCGTCACCAACCAGCGCGGCATCGAACGCGGCATCACCCCGCCCGCGCAGCTCGACGCCATGCACGCCAAGCTCCGCGCCGAACTCGCCGCGGAAGGCCTCGGCCTGCTGGACATCTTGATCTGCACGGCCGACGACGACGCCCATCCCGACCGCAAGCCCAATCCCGGCATGCTGCGAACCGCCGCCGAACGGCACGGGCTCGATCTCGCGAAATCCTGGATGGTCGGCGACCGCGAAAGCGACGTGAAAACCGGGCAAAACGCCGGCGTGGCCGTCACCGTGCTCGTGGACGACGGCTCCGCCCCCACCGCCGCCACGCACCGCGTGCCCGACATGCCCGCCTGCGCCGCCCTCCTGCGCGCAAAACTCTGAGCCCCGCCCCCGCGGCGGAGTTTTACGTAGTACGTAAAAGTATTCCCCGATTTTTACGTAGCACGTAAAAACGTTGCCCGAAAATTACGTAGCACGTAAAAACTTTCGGCGATTTTTACGTAGCACGTAAAAACTTTGAGCTGGTTTTACGTAGCACGTAAAAACTTTCGCGCGGACGCTACACGCCGACGGAGCCGCGCAGCATCGGCGGACACAGGCTGACGTTGACCGTCCGTTCGACGCCGTCGGCCACCAGCCAGACGCCGTCGAGGTTCAGGTCGTCCGCGCGCACCACGCGCAGCGCGTCGCCCAGCGCCGCGGCTTCCGGCGCGAGCTCCGCCAGCCGGTTCGGCGCCTTCATCACCGCGTCCAGGTTCAGCCGGTTCCCCTCCCGGCCCGGAAACAGCGCGAAATAGAGGATGTTCATCTCCACCAGCTCGCCGAAGAAATGCGTGCCGAGCGAGACGTCCGGCGTCAGGAATTCGTGCATCATCATCAGCTCGCAGATGGCCGTCATGCGGCTGATTTCGGAAAAGCGCACGGGCACGCCGAGCGAGGCCATGT
>CAZECJ010000149.1:0-6406 GCA_964510645.1 uncultured Verrucomicrobiota bacterium
AGGAGGCGTCCTGCCCCATCGCCATCTCGGCCATCAGGAAGTAGCGGAACGGATCGACGCCGTAGCGCTCCATGAGATCCATGGGATTCACCACGTTGCCGAGGCTCTTGCTCATCTTGGCCGCGCCCATCATCCACCAGCCGTGCGCGAATACCGTCTTGGGCATCTCCACGCCCATCGCCTTCAACATGCACGGCCAGTAGACCGTGTGCGTCGTCAGGATGTCCTTGCCGATCAGATGGATCGCCGGCCAGCGGCGCGCGAATTGCGCGTCGTCGCGGCGGTAGCCGACGGCGCTGATATAGTTGACCAGCGCATCGAACCAGACGTAGGTCACGTAATCCGGATCGAACGGCAGCTCGATGCCCCACGCCAGGCGCGACTTGGGCCGCGAGATGCACAGGTCCTGCAGCGGCTTGCGCAGGAACCCCAGCGTCTCGTTGCGGCGGAATTCGGGCTGGATGAATTCGGGATGGGTCTGGATGTATTCCACCAGCCAATCCTGGTAGGCGCTCATCTTGAAGAAGTAGTTGGCCTCGCGCACGCGCTGGACGGGCCGCCCGCATTCCGGGCAATTGCCGTTGACCAGGTCCTTCTCGGTGAAGAACCGCTCGCACGGCACGCAGTACCAGCCGTCGTATTCGTCGCGGTAGATTTCGCCGCGGTCGTAGAGGTCCTGGAGAATTTCCTGCACGATGAGCTTGTGGCGCGGTTCGGTCGTGCGGATGAAGTCGTCGTTGCGGATCTCGAGGCGCTTCCACGCCTCCTGGAAACGCACGACGGTGTTGTCGACGTGGACCTGCGGCGCGACGCCCAGCTTCGCCGCGGCCTCCTGCACCTTCTGGCCGTGCTCGTCGGTGCCGGTCAGGAACCACACGTCGCGCCCGAACTGGCGCTGGCAGCGCGCCAAGACGTCGGCCAGCACCGTCGTATAGGCATGGCCGAGGTGCGGCTTGTCGTTGACGTAGTAGATCGGCGTGGTGACGTAATAGGATTCGGGCTTCATCCAAGGGCTCCTGTCGGCGAAGGGTTGTACCGCACCCGGCCCCGCCGCGCAAACCAATTCAGGCGTTTTCCAGCGCCGCCCAGACCGCGGCGACGGTCAGCCGCTCCAGTTCGCCCTCCGGCGCCCGCAGCACCTTCGCGCCGCCGCGCCCGCGGGGCGCCCAAACCTCGGCGTCCGAAGGCCCAAACAGCGCCGTCGTCGGCAACCCCACCGCCGCCGCCAAATGCGTGATGCCCGAGTCGTTGCCCAGATAGGCGCGGCATTCCGCCATCGTCGCCGCCAATTCGACCAGCGTCAGGCCTTCCAAAACCGGCAGGTCGGGCAGCTCGCGCGCCAAGACGGCGGCCTCGGCGACGTCGGCCTCGCCGAGAATCGCGACGACCTCCGAATGTTTCGCCCGCAGCCGCCGGAGGATTTCCACGAAGCGCTCGACGGGCCAATTTTTCGAGGGGCTGCCGCTGCCCGGGTGCACCGCGACGGGCGCGCCGCGCAATCCGCGCGCGCGCAGGCGTTCCCGGCCCTGCGCGCGCAAGCGTTCCGAAAAATCCAGCGTGGGCACGAGCCCCTCGTCGTAGAACGCCAAGGCCTGGAGCGGCTCGAGCAAAAACGGGATGGCATGGCCGCGCTTGATGATCGGCGAGCCCGACAGCACCTGTTTCGCGCCCGCCAGCAGCAGATTGCTGCGCACCTGGCCCACCGGATCGTGCAGATAGTTGAACACCAGGTCGAACGAACGGATCGCCGCCACCTGCGCATCCGAGAATTGAGGCTCGGACACGAAGAACCGCGACATTTCGGCGCGGTCCAGGGAAACCACCGACTGCGCCCAGCCCGCCGCGACGGCGAGTTCGGCGATGTGCGGATATCCCCAGATCTCGATGGTGGCGGCCGGCCATTGCGCGCGCAGCGCCTGCAAGACCGGCAGCGTGGCGATGAAATCGCCGATGGCCCCGCCGCGCAGGATCAAGAAACGCGGGGCATGGGAATGGATGGCCTCGGCCATGGCGGAATCCTCAGCGCAAATGCCAAAATCCCGCCGCCACCAGGACCGCCCCGCCCAGCACCTTGCCCCACCCCGCTGCGCGCAGTCCGCCCGCCGAACCCGCGAATTTGTCGGCCAGCCGGCGGAATCCCCAGGGATGAAGCATCAGCATGCACCCGGCGATTACCCAGGCATAGGCGATGAACACGACGGCGAAACGCCAGGCGGAATCCGACCAGCGCACGCCGTTGAGCATCGGATTGGCCAGCAGCAACAACAGGCCGCCCAGCGCGCGCGGCGAAAGCAACTCGTCGAGGAACCAGACGATCGCGCCAAATCCGACGAGCGCCAGCACGGGAATCAGCGGTTTCACGACCTCGAATCGGCCGAGCGCGGCATGGCGGATCACCCACGAAACCCAGAACACGCAAACCGCCGTCAGGATCCAGCCCGGCCATTTCGAGCGGGGAAACGCCGCCAAGCCCGCGCGCAAGGCGGCGGGAAAACGCAACAAAACCAAGCCCGCGACCACGCCCAGCGCGCCAAGCAAAACCAACAGGTTACCAAGAAACAGGTTCGGATCCGGCATTGCTTTTCTCTCGTTTGGCCGCCGGGCGGACGTTTTCCGTGGCGACTGGCTTTGCGACGGGGGAAACAACGCGGCCTTTCGCCGGCGGTTCGCCCAAGGTCATGTTGTAGGGATGCGAAGGCGGCAGCGCAGGCGCCACCAGCAGGCCGGGAGTCGCCGGATCTTCCGCGTAGGGCGTGGCGCCGGTCACCTCCAACTCGCCGGTCTCCTTCCGCACCAGCCGGATGTTGCCCACTTGCGCGGAATAGAAACCAACGCCCTGCGGCGCGCCGTCGTAGTCGAACGTCGAATGCGCGAAACGATCGGGACCGCTTTGGTGCAGCACGTGGAAGGCGCCTTCCCCGTCCTGTTCCAGGACCGGCGTGAAAAACCGGATCACCCGCCCCAAATCATAGACGCCCAGGCAATATCCCGTGGCCGTGTTGTCGATGCGGAAAAACAGCCGGTCGCTGCGGTCGCGGTGGATCATCCGCAGGGAAACCTGGCGCGCGTCGCCCGACGAAGGGACGCCGTAATCGCGCTTGAGCAATTCGATGCCCGGCTGGACCTCCAGCGAAAGGCGCTGGCCGGCAAAACGGATTCCGTCGAACTCCAGCATCGGCGTCAGCATGTAGGACTGGCCTTTGATGATCCGATAGGCCTCCATCAAGTTCACTTCGATCTCGCGGGTCTCGCCGACCGGAATGATGATGGGCTGCTGCAGCAGCGGCTTGCCGGTGTCCGGCACGGTCGAGGTCGGCTGGTCTTCCACGTCGAAAGACAGCCTCGCATTGCCGCGCGCCGTCAGGTCGAGGGGCCGACCGGTGTTGTTGGCGATGCGGACCATCGCCCGCACCGGCTCCATCAGCACCGTCCGGTTGTTGGCCAACGACCAGGACAGTTCGACCTGGGCCTGCGCGGCCACGGCCCACGCCCAGCAGAACACGACCCATGATCCCAGCGATATGCGTTTCATCCGGAAGCCTTCCTCTGCGGCCTAACGGCCGATTTCCAAGCGCGAGGCCGCCCGGGACGGCAGGCCGGCGGCGAGGATCTTGCGCTGCGTCGTGGGAATATCGTATTCGACGCGGCGCAGTTCGACCACGTTCCGCATCAGGTCGTAGATCGCATAGGCGGCGCGCGGATCGCCGTCCCGGGGCTGGCCGACGCTGCCGACGTTGATGTAATACTTCCGGCCCGCCGTGATCAGCAGCTTGGTGTAGAGCCCGCCGCGCACGATGCCGGCCTTCTCGAACGCCAACGGCACGTGCGTGTGGCCAAAGAAACAGACGGAACACATCTGGTAGGCAAAGTTCGCTTCGGCCTCGAGCTTGTCGAAGACGTAGCCCCACATTTCGGGATTGTCGAGGGTCGCATGGACCAGCATGAACGTCTCGACCGTGCGCGAATAGCGCAAATTGCCCAGCCAATTGCGCTGGTCTTCGTTCAGGCGCTTGCGCGTCCAGTCCACCACGTCCGCCGCCAGCGGATGGAACCCGTTGAGATTCTCCTGCCGCGAGCAATAGTGGTCGTGGTTGCCCCGCACCACCGCGTCGCCGGCCAGTTCGCGCACCTTCTCGATGCAGATTTCCGGATCGGCATTGTAGCCGACGATGTCGCCCACGCAGCAGTAGTTCGTCACCCCTTGCGTTTGCGCATCGGCCAGCACCGCGCTCAACGCCTCCCAATTGGCGTGGATGTCACCGAGGATGGCGTACTTCAGGCCCATGTCGCGCTACTCCGGTTTCGCGCTTTCGTCCGCCGGCACGGCGGATTCTTCCGGGACGACCGGAACTGGAACCTCCGCGACCGAAGGCTCGGCGGCGACCTCGGCTTCCGGCTCGTTCGTTTCCGGCAATGCCTTTTCTTCGACGGCGGTCTCCGCTTCGTCGTCGGCGGCGGCCTCGGCGGAAGTCGCTTCCGGCTTCTTCTCCTCGGGCTTCGGCCCGCCGCGGGGCAGAACCAGCGTCGCATTGAAAAATTCGATCGCGCCGCCGTTGGCGACCAGGTTGTTGAGGTGGAGCAGAAGCTCCGCCGCCTCGGGCGATTCGGGATTCGCGCCGGGCCGCAGCCCTTCGAGCACCCCTTGGCGCGTCGTGCCGGGATGCGCCTCCAGAAATTCCACGATTTCCTTCACGATCGCCGGCGCCGTGGCCAGATCCACCGGCATGGGCGGCACGGCCGTCACGTAGGTCTCCCGCGCGTTCACCTTGAACAGATGCAGGTGCATGTGCCGAAACGCCGGCCGCAGCGCCAACGACAGCGAAAACGGGAAGCGCGTTTCCCGTTGCCAGGCCAGCGACACCGCCGAACGCAGCGCGCCGTCGTCGAACTTCTTGGATTGGGGCCCCGGCACCATGCACCGGGCCGATTCCCGCAACAGCGGATTCAGCTTGCCCGCGCGCATCCAGTCTTGCGCCTCCGCGCGGCTCATCGCCGCCGCTTCCTGTCCTTCCGGCGCTTCTTTCAGGCGATAGACCGTCTTCTTGCGAAGCGAATCCTTCCACTGCTCGATCAACGCCTCGTCGCGCACCGTCTCGACGTGGCCCAGATATTCGGCCTTGGACATCTGCGCGAAGCGCGAAGACCACAATTCCTGGATCTTCTCGTTGTAGCCGTGGTAATTCGGCGGTCCCAGGAGGACGCCGCTCAAGCGACAACGCGCCACGCAGGTGAACACGCCGGCCGGCGGCTCCACCTCGGTCTCTTCGACGGTGAAAAACTTGTCGAGGTGGTCGCTCAGCAGATGGGCTTCGGCATTCGCGCGGGTGCGGAACACCCGCTTGCACTCAAGGCACTGCACGAACGTCTGGCGCTCCGCGCCTTCCGGCGTCCCCGGCAGCTCGAGCTTGACCAGATACAGGTCTTCGCGTCCCAGAAACCGATTGGCGATCTCGATCAAGGGAAACGCGCGGCGGCTGGCCTGGATGTCGCGCACCACCAAGGCGAGGCGCTCGCGATCCGGCAGAAACGCCACCTTGACGTTCAGCCGCGGCAGGGCTTCGCGCGGCGGGCGGCGATCCCCCCCGCCCTCGCGGCGGGGACCGTCCTCGCGGCGCGGACGGGAAAAACGATCGGCGCCTTCGCGGCGGAACCCGCCGCCAGGACGCGCACCTCCATCGGGCCGGGCGCCGCCTTCCGGGCGGCGGAATCCACCGGCCGGACGCGGTCCGCCGGGCCGAGGACCCCCTGGCCGAGGTCCACGGCGATCGCCACCCTCGCGATTCCCGAAACCTCCGCGGCGATCCTCCCGGCGCCCCGGACGCCCCCGGTCTCCCTCCCGGGAATCCTCGCGTCCCACGTACGGATTCTCCGGCGGCTTCCGGGCCCACGTCGGCACAAAATTCAGATCCAGCGCAAGTTCCGGCTTTTCCTGCGCTCCGCTTGCCGGGTCGACCACGTCGTCCATGCTCATGCTCATTCCGTTGTGGGTTTTCCTCATCGCGGAAAACCGCTCTGAAGTCTTCCACCGCGTGGAAACTTCGCTCCGTTCATGCCAGCCGGAAAACGCTCCGACTCTCGTTGTTGCTTCTATCACGTCGGGCGCCCCGCTGGCAACGCACAAACTGCGCGCAAAACGCGGGCGGAACGACTCCATGAAAAAGGCGGGGCGCGCCGTTGCGCGCCCCGCCGGGGACGGACCGTACCGGTTAGTACATGTCGCCCATGCCGCCCATGCCGCCGCCGCCGGGCATCGGAGGCATCGCTTCCTTCTTCTGCGGGATTTCGGCGATCATCGCCTCGGTCACCAGCAGCAGGCCCGCGATGCTCGCGGCGTTCTGCAGCGCGCTGCGCGTGACCTTGGTCGGATCGATGATGCCGGCCTTGATCATGTCGCCGTAGGTGCCCT
>CAZECJ010000150.1:0-6403 GCA_964510645.1 uncultured Verrucomicrobiota bacterium
TCGGCGGCGTGGCGGGCGGGGCGAGCGCGGCGGCGCGGTTGCGGCGGCTGGACGAAAAAGCCGAGATCGTGCTGCTGGAGAAGGGGCCGCACATGTCGTACGCGAACTGCGGGCTGCCGTACTTCCTGGGCAAGATCATTCCCGAACGCAACTGGCTGCTGGTAATGACGCCGGAGAATTTCCGCAAGCGGTTCAACGTGGACGTGCGGGTGAACCACGAAGCGACGGCGATCGACCGCGCGAAAAAGACGGTCAAGGTGCTGAACCGGCAGGACGGGACGGAGCGCGAGGAGCGCTACGACAAGCTGATCCTCGCGACGGGGTCCTCGCCGATGCAGCTGAAGCTGCCGGGGATCGACCTGCCCGACGTGCTGCCGCTGTGGACGCTGGAAGACATGGACCGCATCGCCAAGAAGCTCGACGCGGGCGCGAAGCGCGCGCTCGTGGTCGGCGGCGGGTTCGTCGGCATGGAGCTGGCCGAAAGCCTGCGGCACCGCGGGCTGGAGGTGACGCTGCTGGAAATGGGCCGGCAACTCCTGCCGACGATGGACGAGGAAATGAGCTCGCTGCTGGCCGAGGAACTGCGGCTGGCGGGGATCGTCGTCGAACTGGGCGCGACGGTGTCGGCGTTCGCGCCGGCCGCGGGCGGCGGGGTGACGGCGGCGGTGAAGGACGGGCGGTCGTGGACGGCGGACGTGGTGGCGCTGTGCGTGGGCGTGAAGCCGAACTCCGGGCTGGCGCAGGCGGCGGGGCTGGAGATCGGTCCCAAGGGGCACGTCGTGACCGACGCGCAGATGCGCACGGCCGATCCGGACGTGTTCGCGGTGGGCGACGTCGTGTCGGTGGTCGATCCGGTGTTCGGCGGGACGACGGCGGTGCCGCTGGCGGGGCCGGCGAACCGGCAGGGGCGCATCGCGGCGGACAACGTCCTCGGGCGCGGCCGGCGCTACGAGGGCACCTTCGGCGCCTCAGTGGTGAAGGTCGGCAAGTTGACGGCCGCGAGCTGCGGCCACACGGAAGCGCGGCTGAAGGCGACGGGGAAAACGTATCGGAAAGTCTATCTGCACGCCGGTTCGCACGCGGGCTATTATCCGGGCGCGACGACGCTGCATATCAAATTGCTGTTCGGCGACGACGGCCAGATCTACGGCGGGCAGGTGGTCGGGGCGGAGGGCGCGGACAAGCGCGCCGACGTGCTGGCGACGGCGATGCGCGCGGGCATGGACGTGCGCCAGCTCGCGGAGCTGGAGCTGTGCTACGCCCCGCCGTTCAGCTCGGCGAAGGATCCCCTCACGGTGGCGGGCATGATCGCGACGAACGCGCTCGACGGCGTGACGACCTTGGCCTACGCCGACGCGCTGCCGGAAGGCGCGCTGCTGCTCGACGTGCGCGAACCCGCCGAATTGGCGCAGGGCGCGCTGAAGGGCGCGGTGAACGTTCCGCTGCATCAGCTGCGCGCGCGCGCGTTCGAACTGCCGAAAGATCGGAAAATCGTGATCTATTGCCAGGTCGGCCTGCGCGGCTACGTGGCCGAGCGCATCTTGAAGCAACTGGGCTACGACGCGGCGAACCTGTCGGGCGGCTATCTGACCTGGAAGCAGTTCCAGCCCGAAAAGTGGATTCCGTCCGACGACCAGATCGCGCTGGCCACGACGGGCAGCGAAGGCGGACCGAGCCTCGCGGGCGACGAAGCGGAGCCGACGGTCGTCGTGGACGTGCGGGCGCTGCAATGCCCGGGTCCGGTGGTGCGCATCAAGAAGGAACTGGATAGCCTCGGCGAAGGCGCCTCGATCAAGGTGTTGGCCGCGCCGGGGTTCGCGCCGGATCTGGCGAACTGGGCGGCGAGCTGCGGGCACAAGGTCTCCAAGCTGGTCCAGAAGGACGGGCATCTGGAAGCCGTCGTGCGCAAGGGCGCGGCGCCGTCGTGCACGGGCGCGGCCGGCAGCGCGACCTCGGGTGCGCTGGTGCTGTTCAGCAACGATCTCGACAAGGCGCTGGCGGCCTTGATCATCGCGACGGGCATGGCGGCGGCGGGCATGCAGGTGAGCATTTTCTTCACCTTCTGGGGCCTGAGCGTGCTGCGGAAAAATCCGGGTCCGCAGGTGAAGAAGAGCCTGCTGAACGCAATGTTCGGGTGGCTGCTGCCCAAGGGTGCGCAGAAGCTGGCGCTCTCCAAGCTGCACATGGCGGGCCTGGGCACGGCGACGATGAAGCACGTGATGGCGAGCCAGAACGTGGCGTCCTTGCCGGAGATGCTCCAGAACGCGCGGGCCATGGGCGTGAAGTTCATCGCCTGCGGCATGGCCATGGGCATGATGGGCCTCGCGCGCGAAGAACTGATCGACGTGGACGAAGTCGCCGGCGTGGCGACCTTCATCGCCCGCGCGAAGGAAAGCGGGCCGACGCTGTTTATCTAGCCGGGGGACAGGGTTCAGAGGTCAGGGTTCAGGGGGGGGCGGATCCTATTTGTAGCCGGGCCCGGTGGGCCCGGTTTTCCGAACGACAGCCCCGGCCCCACCGGGGCCGGCTACAACGCGGATCGGTTGTAGGCCAGGGCGGTGACCGGGCTGGGTTGAAAAACGGCGATTGTAGGGTAGGTTGGCCAAACTGAAACCGGAGGTAGACATGAAGAAGAGCATGGGAACATGGTTGTTGGGGATGTTGGTGGCGGGCGTAGTTTCCGCGGCGTGGGCGCAAGAGGGCGACCGGGCGCCGGTCTTGCAGTTCGAGCCGTTGCCGTACGCGTACGATGCGCTGGAGCCGTACATCGACGCGCAGACGATGGAGATCCACTACGGCAAGCACCACCAGGCCTATTTCAACAACCTGGTGAAGGCGGTGGCGGGCACGGACGTCGAAAGCCAGCCGCTGGAGGCCTACTTCGGTCGGATCAGCCAATTGCCGGTGGCCGTGCGCAACAACGGCGGTGGGCATTGGAACCACGCTTTCTTCTGGAAGAACATGTCGCCGAATGGCGGCGGAATTCCCGAGGGCGACTTGCTGGCCGCCATCGAACAGGCGTTCGGCTCGTTCGACGACTTCAAGAAGCAGTTCGAGGCCGCGGCGACGGGGCGTTTCGGCAGCGGCTGGGCGTGGCTGAGCATGGCCGAAGACGGATCGCTCTTCATTTCTTCGACGCCGAACCAGGACAATCCGCTGATGGACGTGACCGAGCAGCGCGGCGCGCCCCTGCTGGCGCTCGACGTGTGGGAGCACGCCTATTACCTGAAATACCAGAATCTGCGGGCGAGCTACGTCGGCGCGTTCTGGAACATCGTGAACTGGCCCGAAGTCGCGGCGCGGTTCGCGGCAGCGACGCAGAAGTAGGAACAGTCGGGAATTCGTTTAGACAGGATTCACAGGATTTACAGGATCAGATAGCCGGGACGGCGCGGGTATGCCGTCCCTGTTTTGTTGTAGGCCGGGGCGTTGACCCGGCTGGACCTGATTCACCCACGGCGCAAGGCCGTGGGGGTCTGGGGCAAAATCGGCTCCATGTCCGGACTTGGACATTGGACATTGAACATTGGTTATTGGAAATTGAGATCGGCCCTCACACGCCGTAGGTCGTGGAGGCGGTGGTGCCGCCGTGGCCGGTCCAGTTGACGTGGAAGAACTGGCCGCGGGGCTGGTCCACGCGCTCGAAGGTGTGGGCGCCGAAGTAGTCGCGCTGGGCCTGGAGCAAATTCGCCGGGAGGCGCGCGCAGCGGTAGGAATCGTAGTAGCCGAGCGCGGTGGAAATGGCGGGCAGGGGAATGCCGAGTTCGACGGCGGCCTTGACCGTGCGCCGCCAGGCGTCCTGCGCGTCCGCGGCGACCTTCTGGAAGTACGGCGCGAGCAGCAAATTCGCCAGCGCGGGGTTGGCGTCGAAGGCTTCCTTGATCTGGCCGAGGAACCGGGCGCGGATGATGCAGCCGCCGCGCCACAGCAGGGCGATGTCGCCGAAATTCAGGTTCCATTTGTGCTCGGCGGACGCCGCGCGCAGGAGCTGGAATCCCTGCGCGTAGGAACAGATCTTCGCGGCGTAGACGGCTTGTTCGAGATCGGCGAGGAATTGCGCCGGATCGCCCGCGAATTTCGCGGCGGGCCCGGCGAGTTTCTTGGCCGCGGCGACGCGTTCGTCCTTGATGGCGGACAGGCAGCGCGCGAAGACGGCTTCGGCGATTTGCGGAATGCCGACGCCGAGATCGAGGCCGGCCTGCGAGGTCCACTTTCCGGTGCCCTTCTGGCCGGCGGCGTCGAGGATGACGTCGACCATGGGTTGGCCGGTGACGTCGTCGGTCTTCGCGAGGACGTCGGCGGTGATTTCGACGAGGTAGGAATCGAGCGGGCCGGAATTCCATTTGCGGAAAACGGCGGCCATTTCGGCGGGGGCGAGGCCGAGGCCTTGCGACATCAGGTGGTAGGCTTCGGCGATGAGCTGCATGTCGCCGTATTCGATGCCGTTGTGGACCATCTTGACGAAGTGGCCGGCGCCGTCGGGGCCGAGCCATTCGCAGCAGGGCACGCCATCGACCTGGGCGGCGATGGCCTGAAAAATCGGTTTGAGATGCGGCCAGGCTTCGGCGTGGCCGCCGGGCATGATGGAGGGGCCCTTGAGCGCGCCTTCCTCGCCGCCGGAAACGCCGGCGCCGACGTAGAGCAGGCCGCGCTTGGCGGCGCCGTCGCAGCGGCAGATCGTGTCGGGATAATGGCTGTTGCCGCCGTCGATCAGGACGTCGCCGGGTTCGAGCAGCGTGGACAGTTCGCCGATCAGGTCGTCCACGGCGCGGCCGGCGCGGACCATCATCATGATCTTGCGCGGCCGGTCGAGGGAGGCGACGAGTTCCGCGATGGACCGGCAGCCGATCAGGTTCTTGCCTTTTCCGCGGCCGTTGACGAAGGCATCGACTTTTTCGACGGTGCGGTTGAAGCACGCGACGGTGAAGCCGCGGCTTTCCATGTTGAGGATGAGGTTTTCGCCCATGACGGCGAGGCCGACGACGCCGATGTCCGCTTGCGGTTTCATTTCGGGGGTTCCTTTCAAATCAAACAGCCAACAGCCCCGGCCTCAGCGAGGCCGGCTACAACGACAGCCGGGAGCCGTTTTCTCATATGGGGCAGCCTTCTTCGCCGCAGCCGTAGCGCCAGACGTGGCCGGCGCGGGCGAGGAGTTCGTCGGCGGCGGCGGGACCCCAGGTCTTGGGGGCGTAGGGATGCAGCGGCGAGACGTTGGGCGTGTGGGCCCACCCGTTCAGGACGGGATCGAGGAGGGCCCAGGCGATTTCGATGCCGTCGCTGCGGGCGAAGAGCGAGGCGTCGCCCTTGAGCGCGTCGAGGAGCAGGCGTTCGTAGGCGTCGGGGAGGACGACGTCGGGGAAGGCGTCGCGGTAGCTGAAGTCCATCTTGGCGGAGCGCGATTCGGCGACGGTGTCGGGCACCTTGGTTTCGAAGCGCAGGTGGATGCCTTCCTCGGGCTGGATGCAGATGGAGAGCATGTTGGGGGTGAAGGACTGGTTGCGGCCGAGGCCGAACATGACGTCGGGCGGGGCTTGGAACTCGATGATGATGGAACTGGTGCGGGACGGCATGGCCTTGCCGGAGCGGAGGTAGAACGGGACGCCCTTCCAGCGCCAGTTGTCGATGCACAGCTTGAGGGCGGCGAAGGTGGGCGTCTGCGAATCGGGCGCGACGCGTTCCGCGGCGCGATAGCCCTCGTACTGGGCGCGGACGGTATCCTCGAGGCGGATCGCGCGGATGTTGCCGAGAACCTTGGCCTTTTCGTTGCGGACGGCGTTGGCGTCGAGCGAGGCGGGCGGTTCCATGGCGACGAGCGACAGCAGCTGCAGGAGGTGGTTCTGGAACATGTCGCGCAGCACGCCGGCCTGGTCGTAGTAGCCGCCGCGCGAGCCGACGTCGACGTTTTCGGCGACGGTGATCTGGATGTTGGAGATGTAGCGCCGGTTCCAGACGGGCTCGAAGAGCGTGTTGGCGAACCGCAGGAACATGATGTTCTGGGCGGTTTCCTTCCCGAGGTAGTGGTCGATGCGGTAGACTTGGTGTTCGCGGAACGAGGCATGCACGCGGTGGTTGAGCGCCTCGGCGGAGGGCAGGTCGTGGCCGAAGGGCTTTTCGATGACGACGCGGCGCCAGCCTTCGGTCTCGGCGGCCATGCCGGCGGCGGCGAGGGCGTCGCAGGCCGGCCCGTAATGCTCGGGAGCGGTGGCGAGATAGTACAGGCGGTTCGCGGGCTTGCCCTCGATTTCGCGCAGGCGCGCGTCGACCTTGGGGAAGTCGGCGGGCACTTCGAGATCGCCGCGGACGTAATGGAGGCGGCTCGCGAAATCGGCCCAGATCTTTTCGTCGAAGGTGCCGCCGAATTTCTTCACGCCGTCGAGGACGTGCTCGCGGAAATACTCGGTGG
>CAZECJ010000151.1:0-6361 GCA_964510645.1 uncultured Verrucomicrobiota bacterium
CCGCCCGCGGGATTGGCCAGCGTCAACAGCACGGTTTCGGTGTCTTCTTGGACCGCGTCGTCCAGCAATTCGACGGCGAACTGGCACTGGGTCACGCCGGCGCCGAAGACCAGGGTGCCGGCCGCGGCGACGAAATCCTCGCCGTCCGCGGCGGTGCCGGCGGCGGCGGCGTACTCCACGGCGACTTCGCCCTCGGCGCCGCCGAGGCGGCAGACGTCGATCGTCGCCCATCCGTTGCTTTCCATGGCGGTGAACGCGTCCGCCGCGAACGCGAAAGCTCCGGGGCCGTCGTCGTCGCGCAACGTCAAGACGGCGTTGCTGGGCGCGGCCAGCGTCGCGCCGCCGGTGGGTTCGCCCAGCGCCAGCAAAATGGTTTCGTCCGGCTCGTCGTCCTCGTCGTCGATCAACGCCACGGAGAAGGAACCCGTCGAGACCCCGTCGGCGAACGTCAGGATTCCGTTGGTTGCGGCGAAATCGTCGCCGGCGGTCGCGGTGCCGCCGGCGGCGGCGTAGGGAATCGAAACCTCGCCTTCGCTGCCGTTGACCCGCTCGACGCTCACGACGGCCACCCCGCCGGTTTCGGACGCTTCGCAGGCCGTCTGGTTGAAGCGCAGATCGCCGTGGCGGGCGAACAACGCGATTTCGTCGAACGCAAACCCGTCGGTGGCAATCGGAAAATCGTCGTATTGCTGGAATTTGATCTTGAACGTGGAGGTATAGGCCATTCCGTAGGCGGCGGCGAGCGCATCCAGCGCCACCTCGAAGTGGCCGTATCCGTTGCTGCTGCCCTCGGCCGCGGTCAGTCCCGTCACCCGCACCCAGTTCGTGCCGTTCGCGCTCATGGCCACGCCATCCGTGTTCTGGCGACCGTTGAAGGACGCGCTCATGGCCTGGTCTTCATCGCCGAACTGCTTGTGCCAAAACGCCAGGGTGACGCCCCGCTGCCCGTTCAAGTCGACGGTCAGGACCAACTCGTTCAGGTTGTAGCTGCTGGAATAGGCCGAATCCATGACGAGATGCCGCGCGCCGGCATAGGGGGCGTAATTCGTCACGATCGCGACCCGGCCGTTGGAGCTGGAATAGATCCGCCAGTAGTTGGACAACGCGCCGGATTCAAAGGATTCCAGGAAAGGGAACGGAGCCCGGCCATCGTCGTCGCCGATCGAGACGGTCGCGCCGGTGCAGGCGCCCAGGATCGCGCCGCCGCCCGGCGCCGCGAGGGCGAGCGCGAACGTTTCGGGGGACTCGTCCGCATCGTCGTCCAGAATGGGGATGGAGATGGCGGCCGCCATCTGGCCGTTGGTCAAGACCAGCGTGCCGGCAGTCGCCACGTAATCCTGGCCGGCGACGGCGGTGCCGTCGGCCGTGGCGTACTCCACGGAAATTTCGCCACAGGCGTGGTCGGTGCGAATGACGGCGACCTGGGCCATCCCGTCTTTCTCTTGGACTTCGCAGGTGTCCTGCGCCAGCTGGAGCGTGCCGCCCCGCTCGTCGACCAGGGTCGTGGAGACCGCCCAGTTGTTCGTCCGGAACGGATCGCAAAGACTGCCCGACGCCCAACTCCAGTTGGTGAGCACCCCGAATTCCGAAGCGATCACGGTGACGGAAACGGTGGCGGAGGCTCCGCACGCCAGGTCCCCCAGCTGGCAAACGACGACGTCTTCCTGCTGGACGCACTCGCCCTGGCTGCTTTCCGCGGCGATGAAATCCACGCCAACCGGCAGCCGGTTGCTGACGACGACGGCGGCGGCCGCCAGCGGCCCCGCGTTGGACACCATCAGCGCGTAGACCAGATTGCTGCCCGGCGCAACGGGATCGTCGGATTCCCGCACGGAGAGCCGCACGTCCGCCAGCTGCGTCGGATCGTAGAGCTGGACGTTGTCGAAGCAGCGGCCATAGACGGGCAGCGGGTAGCGGTCGTACTGCTGGAACTTGATTTCGACGTTCGGGCCCAGCGCCAGGCCGTTGCTGGCCGCGAACGCGGACAGGTCCACCGACCGATTCGCATAGACGTAGCGGGTGGCGGCGGCATCGCACAGCCGATGCCAATTCAGCCCGTCGATGCTGATGGCGATCCCGTCGGCATTGGTCGAGCCCATGAACTGGGTGGGCATGGCTTCGCGCGCGTAGTCGTAATTGCACTCGTGGAAATCGAGCAGGACGTTCGTCTGACCGGACAGATCTGCGGTCAGCACCAGTTCGTTCAGCCCGTACGCGTAGTTGGTCGCGTCCAGCAAGACGTGGCCGGAGCCCTCGAAAGGAGCCACGGAACCCGCGCCCACCTGGATCTGGCCGTTGCCGGAAGACCTTCCGACCCATCCGGCCGCCAGCGCCCCCGCCTCGAAGCCGTCGAAGAACGGAAGCCCCACGCCCGGCGATTCGTCGTCCTGCAGAACGAGCGTCGCGACGGCGGGCATTCCGGCATCGCCGGAGGCGGTTGGAATCAGATGGAGCCCGATCGTTTCGCTGTTTTCCGCGTCTGCGTCGTCCAGCAGCGGGATGGTCAAAACCCGGTTTGTTTCGCCGGGAGCGAAAACCAGGGTTTCCGCCATGGCTTGGTAATCCGCGCCGGCCGTCGCGGTCTGGTTGCTGGTGGCGAACCCGATTTCGGCGGGGACGTCGGCGGCCCCCATCCGCTCGATCGTCACGTTCGCCACCGCGGAGGTTTCCCGGACGGAGTAGCCGGCCGCGGAAAAACGGAAGATGGCGTTGGTGCCGTAATCCCCCTCCAGCGACACGTCGTCGATGCTCCATCCCCCATAGGCCGTCGCCGCGTCCGTCGGCCCCAATCCCCAGCGGACGTAGAGCGCCGGCGCGCCATCCGCAACGCTGGACAGATCGTAGGAGACGACCGTCCAATCCCAATCGAAAACCATCGCGCCGCCCGAGTCCCACACGTCCACCCAATGCTGGCGATCGACCGACACCTGGATGGAAGCGTCGTCCCCCCCTTCCATGCCCAGCCACCGCGCGAATTGGAGCCGGACGTTCCGGAACCGGGTGCAGTCGATCGCCGGCGTCGTCAGATATTGGCTCGCGAAGAGGTTGTTTGCGTAATTGCCGGCGAGATTGTAGCCGTAGACGTTGGTTCCCGTGTACGCGGAATACGGATCGTAGACCCCGCCGCCAAGCGACGGCCCGAAGGCCCATTGGCCCTGCGTGGACCAGACCGGATTTTCATCGAAGGGATTGTAGTACGCCGCTTCGTCGTCGCAAATGGACACGACGTGCCGCCCCGCCAGAGAGAGGGCGGCCCCGACGGGATTCGCCAAATCCAGCGCCACCGTCTCGGGCATTTCCCGGACGGCGTCGTCGGCCAAAACCAGTTCCACGTGCTGCGTGGCGCCGCCCTCCGCGGTAAACGCGAGGTTGGTTGCGGCGAGCGCGTAGTCGTCGCCAAGGGCGGCGGTGCCGGAGACGACCACCTCCACGGACGCGTCGCCCGGACGCGACAAGACCACCTCGAGGCGCAACGCGCCATCGCGCTCCCACGCCGTCGTTTCCGCGACGGTGAAACCGACCAGGCGCTCGAACACCGAGATGGTGAAGGTTTCCTCGGCGGTGCCGTTGACGTCGGCCGCGTAGACGGTGCTGGTGTAGACCAGGCCCACCTCGGATTCCTCGGGCGCATACGTCAGCCAGTTGGTCGCGCCCCCCGCGTTCGTCACCGCCGCGAAGGTGGCGCCGGGGGGCAGGTTGCTGGCGGAAAGCACGATTTCGTCCTGGTCGTAGTCCGTGGCGACGACCGCCACGCTCAGGACGTTGCTGAGCGCCACCATTTGCGGACCGATGGAACGCAGCAACGGCGGCTGGTCCGCCAACGGACGGCCGCGAACCAGCACGTCGTCGAGATACCAAGTCATGAAGCTGGATGAAAACCGGAACTGGACGCCTTCGTTCGTGGACAGATCCGGCAGCCCGATCAAGGGAAACGACACGATGGCTCCGGCGATCGAAACCGGGAAAGTGCCCAGCGAAAGCCAGTCGTTCGTGCCGACGCGATACGACACCTCGGCGATCTTCCCATTGCCCGCGCTGCTGGCGTCCGCATAGAAAGACAGGTTCGTGGGAAAGTCCACGGCCGGCGTCGCCAGGACGTCGTTGCTCCCGAAGGCGCGGCAGTGGGGCGCGCTCGAGTAATGCCCGGCATCCGAATGGTTCTCCGTGCCGACGTCGGTCCAGTCCGCGGGCAAGGAAACGCTGGCATCGAAGTCCTCGGACAACAGCAGGGTCGGATCCGCCGCGTAGGCGCTGATGCTCAGATCCACCCGGTTGGTGCCGTCCTTGTCGGCGGCGCTGAACGCGAAGTTGTAGACGCCCGCCGCCGGCGGCGTCCAGGTGAACGTGTTCGTCAACGGCGACGTTCCCACCAACGGATTGGGCGCGAACGTCGAACCCGACGGCAAATCGATGCCCGTCAGCTCGATGTCGTCGCCGTCGGCTTCCACCGCCTCGACCGCGATGGCGACGGCCTCGCCCACCAGCACGATCAGGTTGGTTCCCGCCGGGTCCAGGCTCAAGACCGGCGGTCCGTTGGATGCCGCGGCGCTGCCGGTCTGGATCACGACATTGTCCAGATACCAGGTGTTGAAAGAAGAGTTGAAACGGAAGCGCACGCCGACGTTGGTGGCCAAATCGGGCGCCGAGTTGAGCGGAAAGGCCTGGGCAGCTCCGACGGTGCTGACGGCAAAACTGCCCAGCAGATTCCAGATGGCGCCGCCATCGACGCTGTAGTCCACCGTGGCGATCTTCCCGTTGCCCGGGCTGCTGGAATCCACGTAAAAGGCCAAGTTGGTTGGATAATCCACCGGCGGCGTTTGCAGAGTGTCGCCCACCCCCAGCGCGCGACAGTTGGGCGCGCTTACGTAGTGGGTATTGACGTTGTCGTTCGCCGTGCCGCCATCCACCCACCCCGCCGGCGCGGAAGCGCTGGAATCGAAGTTTTCCGTCAGGTCGGCCGAGGCCCCCGGGACCCACCCTGCGCATGCCATCCAGCCGAGAATCGCACATCTGCGCAGCGGCGAACAGATCTGGGACTTCGCTTGGACTGGAAAACGCAAACCCACCCAGACATGCTGCCGAAAACGGTTTACCAGTTCAAGCCGCCGGCGCGCTTTTCACCATAATTTAACAAATCGGAGCGCTGTCGGCGGCTGTTGCGTGGCAGCCGCCGACAGGACCTGCGCTAGGCGTTCGGCTTGGCGCCGCCGAAGACGTAGTCCACGTGAGCCTTGTCCATCGGCTTGGTGGCCAGCGCCACGACCACGGCCGTCAGGATCGACAGCGGCAGGGCCACGACGATCGGATCCACCACGGTCCACGTCAGGCTCCAGTTCGCCAGAGGCAGGCCCTGGGCATCGACGATCAGGTTGTCCGTGCCGAACCAAGCCTTGCACAGCCCGAGGCCGGCCGCCGTCTTGCCGTTCACGAACAACAGCCAGAACGCGCTGGTCAGGAAGCCGACGAGCAGCGAGGCCGTCGCCGCCGCCTTGGTCATCCGCTTCCAGAACAGGCCGAACACGAACAGCGGCAGGAACGACGACGCGCACAGGCCCATGAAGATCGCCGTGGCCAGCGCGATGATGTTCCCGCGCACGTATTTGCCCAGCACCAGCGCCACCACGATGCCAACGATGATGGCCACTCGCGTCACGAAGATCGACTTGGTGCCGTGCTCGTGGTGCCGATACTGCTCGAACACGTCGCGGCCCAGCGCGGTGCCCATGGTGTGGAACTGGCTGGACATCGTGCTCATCGCCGCCGACAGCAGCGTCAGCAGGAACAGCACGCCGAACCAGCGCGGCATCGCGCTGCGCACGTAGCGCGGGATGATGTTGTCGGTGTTGCCCGCCAGCGTCGTGCCGGGGCCCACCGAGCGCGTCGCCGCGATCAGGTGCGGTTGCAGCACGTCGGACTGCCCGTCCGCGCCGCGCGCGATGCCCATCTTTTCCGTCCACATCGTATAGCTCAGCGGCGCGTCGTCGCTTTCATCGGCCAGCCGGTAGCTCACGAACCGCTTGGCGCGGGCCTTGACTTCGTCGGCGGCGTCCGCCGGCACAAACGCCAGCTTGCCCTTGCCGTCCGGGCCCGGATCCAGCAGCACGGCATCGTCCACGATGCGGCAGGCGATCCGTTCCTGGCTCGCGAAATAGACGTTGGACAGCGCGCCGACCGTGAAAGCCACGCCGGTCATGCACAGGATGAAGATGCCGCCGGCGGCCGCCGCGCGGTTCAGGGACTGCTTGGACTTGACCGTCATGAAGCGGACCACGAGTTGCGGCTGGGCCAGCACGCCGATGCCCACGCCCAGCACGATGGTCGAGACGAGCGTCCACCACATGTGGTAGGCCACGCCGCCGTC
>CAZECJ010000152.1:0-6345 GCA_964510645.1 uncultured Verrucomicrobiota bacterium
CGGCGCTGATCGAGCTGAAGGCGCGGTTCGACGAGGCGCGCAACATCGACTGGGCCGACGCGCTGGCGCGGGCGGGCGCGCAGGTGATCTACGGCATCAAGGGCTACAAGACCCACGCGAAAGTCTGCGTGGTGGTGCGGCGGGAACCGGAAGGCGTCGTGCGCTACGTGCACTTCGGCACCGGCAACTACAACGAAAAGAGCGCGCGGCTCTATTCGGACGTCAGTTTCCTGACCAGCCTCGAGGACTACGGCGCGGACGCCTCCGCGTTTTTCAACGCCCTGACGGGCTATTCGCAGCTTTCGAAGTTTCGCAAGCTCGAGGCGGCGCCGCTGGGCATCCGTCCGCGCCTGCTGGAACTGATCGGCGACGAGGCCGAGCGGAGCCGGCAGGGAGAGGCCGCGGGCATCGAGGCCAAGATGAATTCGCTGGCCGACCCGGAGCTGATCGAGGCGCTCTACAAAGCGTCGCAGGCCGGGGTGAAGATCCGCCTGAACGTGCGCGGCATCTGCTGTCTGCGGCCCGGCGTGAAGGGCTTGAGCGAAACCATTTCCGTCGTCAGCGTGGTGGATCGCTACCTCGAGCACGCGCGCATTTTCCGCTTCCGCTGCGGCGACGCGCCGAAGCTGTTCATTTCGAGCGCGGATTGGATGCCGCGCAACCTGGACCGCCGCATCGAGCTGATGGTGCCGGTGGAGGATCCGCTAGGCGCGGAGAAGCTCGCGCAGATCTTGGAAACCGGCCTGGCGGACACGCGCCAGGCCTGGACGCTGCGGCCCGACGGCTCCTACGAGCGGCGGCAGCCGGACGCGAAGCATCCCGCGCTGCGTTGCCAGGAGGAATTCCAGCGGCGCGCCGAGGCGCGCGCCGCCGAAGCCGCCCAGCGGCAGGCGCCGACGTTCGAGCCGCAGCGGCCGGCGGAGCAGAAAAAGCAGGCGTGAGATGGCCCGCCGACCCGCTCCGAAGAAACGCGCGCGTCCGCGCCCCCCGCCGGCAACGGCCGATCAGGCCTTGCGGCGGCATTTGGCCGCGCAGTGGGCCGCGGTCGCGCAAAACGAAAAGAAGGCCCGCGCGGGATCCGTGGAGGCCTTGCACGACATCCGCGTGGCGCTGCGGCGGATGCGCAGCCTGACGACGACGTTCCAGACGCTCGACGAGGCTTTCCTGGTCCGTCTCGACAAGCGGATTTCGAAGGTCTGCGACCGCATGGGCGACGCGCGCGATCTGGACGTGTGGATCGAGCTGTTCCGCGACCTGGTCGCGGCGGGCGGCACCGCCGGCATCTCCGCGCGGGACCGGCGCCAGGTTTTGGCGATGCTGCGCCGGCAGCGGACGCGCCTGGCCGCGGACGCGCTGGATTGCGGCATGTTCCGGCGGGTGAAGAAAATGATCCGCGAGCGGTTGCGCCGCCGCTTGCCCGAACGGCGCAAAAAGCTGCCGCCGCCCGAAGTCTTCGAAGCGCGGCGGATCCTGGCGGTGCGCGCGCTGATCGCGGAGCGCCACGGACGGGTCGGGAATTTCTCGAAAGGGCCGGCGCACGATCTGCGGCGCGCGGGCCGGCGCCTGCGCTACCTGTCCGAGTTCTTCGCGGAAGGACTGGGGCGGGAGAGCGTCCGCGCGGGGCATTGGATCACCAAGGCGCAGGCGGCGCTGGGCAAGGTGCACGACTGCGACAGCGCGCTGGAGCTGTCGCAGGGGTTGCCGTCCGGCGCGGCGCGGGCGGAAGTGCGGCGGGCGCTGCGGAAGCGCCGCGCGGCGCAGCTACGCAAATTCAAGGTCGCCTGGCGGCGCTACGCCGACCGGCGGCTGCAACAGGCGTGGCGGGCCCGGCTCGAAGCCGCGGCCGCCCGCTGAGGCGTTTTCGGGTTGGTTGTTGCCGCGCCCGCCAGGCGCGGGGGCGATAAAAAGAAAACCGCCCGGTCCGGAAGGATCGGGCGGCTTCGTTTCCGGCGCGGGGCCGGAAGGGGGGGATTACATCTGGGTGAAGACGAATTCCGCGCGGCGGTTCAGGCTCCAGGAACCTTCGTCGTGTCCGAAGGCCACGGGGCGTTCTTCGCCGTAGCTGCGGGTCTGGACCCGGGCGCCGTCGATGCCGGCCGAGATCATGGCGGCGCGGACCGCGAGGGAACGGCGCTCGCCGAGGGCGAGGTTGTATTCGTTGCTGCCGCGTTCGTCGCAGTGGCCTTCCACGATCACGCCGTGGGTGGGGTTCGACTGCAGATAGGCGACGACCGCGTCGATCTTGCCCTGCTCGGAGGGATTCAGCTGCGGGCTGTCGTAGTCGAAGCGGACGGATTCGAACTGGCTGGCGGCGATTTCCGTGCCGGCGGGTCCCGGAAGGGCGGCGGCGTCGGCGGCGCTGCCGTAGATCGGCGTGCCGTCGGGATTGTAGCCGACGATCACCTGGTCGCCGAAGGGCGCGTTGGCGTCGATCGCCTTTTTCTTTTTCTTCAGGCAACCCGTGCTGCCGATCATGGCCAAAGCCAACAAAACCATCAAAACAGTCATCCAGCGGCGTGTCATTCTCTTGCTCCTCGTTTGTTTTTTAAATTCCAGGGGGGTCAACGACTCCAGGCGGGTGCATACCAATCACCCGATGTTGTCAACGCTACGGGTTTATCTCCCATGCTGTCAAGAAGGGAAACGCCGTAGCTGTAGTTCACGCCGCGGGCGGCGACGAGGTGGCGGCCGTCGGGGGCCCAGGACGGATCCTCGTAGGCGGCGTCGTAGGGCGTGATGATGCGTTCCTGTCGCGTCGCGGGATCCATGACGGCGATCTGGAACTTGCCGCCGGTCAGCGTCTGGTAGGCGATCAGGCCGTTTTTGCCCCAGTCGGGGGCCACGTTCTGGGAGCCGCGGACGGTCAGGCGATCGGGGGCGCCGCCGGAGGCGGAAAGGATATAAAGCTGGGGCGATCCGGAGGCGTTGGACACGTAGACGATGCGGGAGCCGTCGGGCGACCACGCCGGCGAGCCTTCGTCCACCCGGGGGGTGTTGGTCAGGCGGGTCAGGCGCTTGGAGGCCATGTCCTGGACGTAGAGGTCGGGATTGCCGTCCTTGGAGAGGATGAGGGCCATCGAACGGCCGTTGGGAGCGATGGCGCCGCCGGAGTTGACGCCCGGATAGGAAGCCGCGCGGTTGCGGTTGCCGGTGGCCAGTTCGATCGTGTAGACGTCGGCGTAGCGCTTTAAAAACGAGGTGTAGGAAATGAAGCGGTTGTCGGGGCTCCAGCGCGGCTTGAGGGCGATGGAGCGGTCCTGCGTGACCTGGCGGATATCCTGGCAGCTCGAATCGGCCATGTACAATTCCTTGGCGCCGCTGCGCGTGCCGATCACGGCCAGCTTGCCGAGGAAGAACGTCGGCTTGCCGGCGACCTTTTCGACGACGTCGTTGGCGACCTGGTGGGCGAGATAGACGGCCTGGGCGGCCGGTTGGCTGTAGGTGGCGTTGACGTAGGCGCGCCCCGCCGCGTCCACCGCCTGGCAGGTGAAGACCACCTGCCCGCCGGCTTCCGTCAGCGTGCCGCGCACGGCAACGGCGCCTTGGCCTGGCGCGGCGACTTCCATCCAGCCCGAACGGGCAAGGTCCAGTTCCAGCGTCCGGCGCGCGGTCTGCGCCGCGGCTCCGGACACCTGGATGCCCGACAAATCGACGCCCAGCTTGTCGCCCGCCGTCTTCCGCACGGTGACCTGCGCGGAGGCGGAGAGGGCGCTCATAACCAGGATCGCAAAAAGAGTTTTCCAGAGGTTCGTTTTCATCATAAATTCCTTATATGGGTTGGGGCCGATAAATGGATGGGGGGGGATGCTAGCCAAGAACGCCCCGGATGCAACAAAAGAATGCGCTCCCACGTCGGGAAAATAATCCGGCCCAGGGGTGACGTTTCGCGGCCTGCCGCGCTAGAATGGAAGCGGAACCCCGGACCATGAAACATCCGAAACGGAAAAACGCCCGCCCGTTCGAGCATGCCGCCGAATTCCGCTTTTACGGGGAGCTGAACGATTTCCCGAAGCCGGACCGGCGCCAGCGGGCTGTGCCGTACCGGTTCGACGGCCATCCCGGCATTAAGGATCCGATCGAGGCGCTGGGCGTGCCGCACGTCGAGGTGGAGCTCATCGTCGTCAACGGGGAATCCGTCGGATTCGACTACCGGCTGCAGGACGGCGACCGGGTGGCGGTGTATCCCGTGTTCGAGAGCCTCGACGTGTCGCCGATCGTAAAGCTGCGGAAAAAGCCGCTGCGGAACATCGCGTTCGTGGTGGACGTCAATCTGGGGCGGCTGGCGCGGCTGCTGCGGCTGTTGGGGTTCGACGCGCTGTTTTCCAACGCGTACGCCGACGACCAGATCGTTCGGATCTCGGAAGAACAGGGACGCATCGCGCTGACGCGCGACCGGCGGCTGCTCTTCGCGAAAGCGGTCGCGCACGGCTACTGGGTGCGGTCCGTCTGGCCGCGGCGGCAGGTGGACGAAGTGGTGCGGCGGTTCGATCTGGAGGACCTGGTCCGGCCGTTTTCGCGCTGCGCGGACTGCAACGGGCTCATCGAGCCGTTGGCGAAGGAACTGGTGGAAGCCCAGTTGGAACCCAAGACGAAACGGTACTACGAGACATTCTACCGCTGTCCCGCCTGCGGCAAGGTCTACTGGGAAGGTTCCCATGTCGACCGGCTGCGCGACCGGTTCAAGGGGGGGGTATGATCCGCGCGGTCCGGACCGGCGCGGCGATGGCCCTGGCGGTCGCGCTGCTGTCGGGCTGCGCGAGCCTGCGGCAGGCCGGCGATTCTTGGTGGGGCGACGACAAGGCGAAGCATTTCGCCGTCTGCGGCCTGGCGGGCGCCGCGGGGGCGCTCGCGGCCCGGCAGGCCGATGGATCGGACGGGCAAGCGTTCGGAATCGGCATGGGCGTGGCCGTGGGGCTGGGCGCCGGCAAGGAAACCTACGACGACCGGATCAAGGGCACGTATTTCAGCGGCAAGGACCTGGTCTGGGATCTGCTCGGGGGATTGGCCGGCAGCCTGGTGGTCGTCGGGATGGACGAATAGTTTTCCACGGCGTGGAAAATATTTTTCCATAGCGTGGAAAAGTGCCGTAGGATGCCGCGCATGTCCGAATTCTCGCTCCAACCTGTCCAGATCGGCTCGCTCCGCATCGAGTGGCCGGTGTTTCTCGCGCCGATGGCGGGATATACCGATGGCGCCTTCCGGTCGCTGTGCCTCGAGCAGGGCTGCGGCGCGGTGGTGTCGGAGATGGCGAGCGCGCACGGGATGAGCATCGGCCACGAGCGCACGGGGCATTTTCTCGACACGTGGGGCGACGAGCATCCCCTCGGCGCGCAGCTCTACGGCTCCGATCCGGCGCGCATGGCGGCGGCGGCCGTCAAAGTGGCGGAGTCGAAGAAATTCGATTTTCTGGACATCAACGCGGGCTGCCCGATGCCGAAGATCCGCAACCGGGGGGACGGCGCGGGGCTGATGCGCGATCCCGCGAAAATGGCGGAGATCGTCCGGCAGGTGAAAGCGGCGGTGGCCGGCGCGCTGCCGGTGACGGTGAAGACGCGGATCGGCTGGTGCGCGGACACGATCAACGTGCAGGAGACGACGGCGGGAGTGGAGGCCGCGGGGGCGGACGCGATTTTCCTGCACGGGCGCGTGGCAGCGGTGCGCCATTCGGGGCCGTCGGATTGGAAGATGATCGCGGAGGTGAAGCGGGCGCGGAAAGTGCCCGTGATCGGCAACGGGGGCGTGAAGGCGCCGGCAGACGTTTTCCGGATGGTCCAGGAAACGGGCGTGGACGGCGCGATGGTCGGGCGCGCGGCGCTGGGCGATCCCTGGTGGTTCCGCGATCTGCGCGACCTGGCGGCGGGGCGCGCGCCGCGCCTGCCGACGGTGGACGAGGTGCGCGCAACGATCCACGAACATTTGCGGCGGGAGATCGACTTGATGGCGCGGCGGCGCGGCAAGGAGCTGAAACTGGGGGCGGAGCTGACGGCGTGCCTGGTGCTGCGGCCGCATCTGGTGCGGTATCTGCGGGGCTTCCGCGGATTCGGGGCGCTGGCGCGGACGCTGGAGGAGCGGGTGGACGCCGCGACGCTGCTGGGGCGCGTGGACGAGGTGCTGGCGTCGGGGCGCAAGTGCGAGCGGGGCGGAGAAGGATTCAATATCCAATAACCCATGTCCCATGTCCAATTTCCAAGGGGGTGGAATGGACTGTGCAGGAGGATGGGGATTGGGTAGATTGAATGGGCGATGAACCAAGGGATGTTCCAGACGCCGCAGCTGCGGCAGGAGATGAAGCTGGCGCCGCGCATGATGCAGGCGCTGCGCTTCCTGCAGGCGCCGTTGCCGGAG
>CAZECJ010000153.1:0-6204 GCA_964510645.1 uncultured Verrucomicrobiota bacterium
TCAAAATTGATACAAATTGCCTATGTAAATCACAGGCAGATTTAATCAATTCGGGTTACATTGTATCCTTTTTACAAATTTTGCTTCTTCCTCTCCAGCAAGCAGGAGATCCCACATAATCTCAACATCCATGCCGATCCCGACCTTTTCTGCCTTTTCATATTCCTCGAGGATCGCCAGTTGATATTCCATCGGGATGTTCTTCATTCTTTTAACGAATGGCACCCAATATTCAACATCGGGGTCATTTTCCATAAGAAATCCTCCTATTGAAAGATAATGATCCTGCAATAAAAATCAAGGGAAGAAACCGCCACTTTTTAGGATGCCTAAAGCAAATAAAATCCGCAAAACAACTTGATTTAATGTATAATATTATTACATTATGGTAACTTTTGCACAGGTCGACAGACCCGGACTGCTATGGTAGCTATATAATCCTGGGAGGGGAAATGGTGGGAATGTAAAAAGCTCAGTCATAAATTATGGCTGGGCTTTTCTTTTAGCCAATAGCATGCAAATTGAATGTCGGTTATTAACTTTGGAGGAAATAAAATGCAAAAGAATACTCCTTTAATTGATGAAAACGATAAATATTACTGTGGGCATTGTAATGCAGAAGTATCATTCGAAGATACCAAATGCCCAAACTGTGGCGCGGATGTTTCCGACATCGAAGAGGCTGTCCCTGAGAAGAATGGACCTCAAGAGGTGATAGTTACTGATATAAAGATGCCATTTTTTTCAATGGTCTCATTTATGGTCAAATGGGTTATAGCATCGATTCCGGCGATTATTGTTTTAATCATTCTTTTTGCGATTGTTTCTACAGTATTTGGAGGCCTTTTCCTGGGCTTGCTGCGATAATAACCGGAATGGCAGATGTCTTAATCTGTTTGAAATACAATCTGATTGTTCTTATGAGTGCTACATTTTGAACTGGCAAAGTCAGTTCTGTTTTTAGGATAGTGCAATAATGTTATTCTCTTGGGATGGGCTATGCTGGGCAATTGAAGGCACAATCATAAATGATGACTGAGCCTATTGTATATACAATTATTCTTTTTGATGCCTTTTAGTTTAATTAATAGGTGTGGCTATGCAAAATGAAAAGAAAATATTCTTTCTGAGCTGTAGTTTCATGTTACTCGCCAGTATGCTTCAAATATACTTTACTGGCGCAAAGTCAATTGCCTATATCATATACAGCGCACTTGGAGCCAGCTTGGTTTCAATCCCAATCTGGATTTTAATTGGTGGTTATTTAATATTACCATTCGTTATTGCAATCATAAATTTATTCAAGCCCGACAACAAGATTAAATTGGATCATTGGAGAACCGCTAGTTTTGGTGTGATAATAGGAATATTCTTAAAACTTGTTTTTAACATAAAGTTTTAGTTTTCTTGAATACTTATTTTTAGTACGAGATGGATTATTTATTATTTTTTGCTCTGCTGGCGGGTAAGCAGTTTCAAAAAAGTAAACTACTACAATGTTTTGTTGTTTAAGTAATAATTATCATGGATCCCTTTTAAGCAGCAATTGCCCTACTCAAGAGCGATCTGTTTAGTCATGTAGTATTTAGCCCTTCTTTCGACAGAAACAGTAATACAAAATAAAAGTTAGATATTCATTACATTGTGCCTTTCAAGTATTCCGCAGTACATAAATATAGGCAGGGCGGGATTTAATGACCCAGTATCATTCTGCGTATTATGCATATCACCTGACAAAGCGTCATTCTGTTCAAGATTCTGAAAAACTGGCGTCAGCATTGGCCGATGCCCAGGTAGATTTGAATCCGCATCAATTGGATGCCGCCTTATTTGCGTTTAAATCCCCTTTATCCAAAGGATCAATCCTCGCCGATGAAGTAGGACTCGGCAAAACCATCGAAGCCGGCCTGGTGATCGCACAAAAGTGGTCAGAAGGCAAAAGGCGCATTCTCATTATCACACCGGCAAATCTGCGTAAACAATGGGCGCAGGAGATGATGGATAAATTCTATTTGCCTGCGATTATTCTCGAAGCGAAAAACTACCATCAATACCAACGTGATGGTATTAAAAACCCCTTTATTCAAAAAACTCTGGTGATCTGCTCCTATCAATTCGCCGCCAAATGCTATGATCTATTGCTCACCATGGATTGGGATGTCGCCGTAATCGACGAAGCCCACCGTTTGCGGAATGTGTATCGTCCGGACAACAAAATTGCCAAAGCCATCAAAATTGCCCTTGCCAATACACCCAAGATACTGCTAACCGCTACGCCATTGCAAAATTCACTTTTAGAACTATATGGCCTGGTCAGCGTGATCGACGATTACGCCTTCGGCGACCTGAAAGGATTCAAAGCCCAATATTCCCGTTTGACAGGGGACGACGTTTTCACTGAATTGAAAAGCCGGCTTGCACCGCTTTGCCATCGCACTTTACGCAGACAAGTGCTGGAATATATCCGCTACACAAATCGTATCCGCATCACTGAAGATTTTTATCCGTCCGATCCAGAAATGGCTTTATATAACCGGGTAACAGAATATCTACACCGGCCCAAGCTGTATGCACTGCCCAATTCCCAGCGCCAGTTAATAACGCTCATTCTCCGGAAATTGCTCGCATCTTCTACTTTTGCCATCGCTGGCGCTCTGGATGCACTTGCGCAGCGGTTGAAGCGGGAGTTAAAAGAAGCAATCGAGATTCAGGATTTAACGGATATCGAGCAGGACTATGAAGGTTTTGAGGATGAAGCGGAAGAGTGGGAAAAAAACGATGAAATAGAAAGACTTACGCGCGAAGATATAACTGCCATCGAACAGGAAATTGTTGAACTGGAAGTCTTTCGCGATCTTGCGATGAATATATCTGAAAATGCCAAGGGGCACGCACTGTTGAACGCGTTGCGGCAGGGTTTTGCTAAAGCCAGGGAATTGGGGTCCGCCGAAAAGGCAATTATTTTTACCGAATCCCGGAGGACACAACACTATCTGGTGCAGCTATTGTCACAAAATGGATTTGCTGGTAGAATTGTTTTGTTCAACGGGACCAATAACGACCAGCAATCGCGGGATATCTATGATAACTGGTATGCAGTCCATAAAAATACAGACGATGTTTCCGGATCAAGAACCGCGGACAAACGCGCCGCGCTGGTAGATTATTTTAAAAACTCAGCTCAGATTATGATCGCCACGGAAGCGGGCGCTGAAGGAATCAATTTGCAATTCTGTTCCATCGTGGTAAACTTTGATCTACCCTGGAATCCGCAGCGTATCGAACAGCGCATCGGCCGCTGTCACCGCTATGGTCAAAAGCACGACGTTGTGGTCATCAATTTTGTCAACCGCAAGAATGCAGCCGATCAACGAGTTTATGAACTATTGGATGAAAAATTTAAATTGTTTTCTGGTGTGTTCGGCGCCAGTGATGAAGTTTTGGGCGCCATAGGGTCAGGCGTCGATTTTGAAAAAAGGGTTGCTGCGATTTATCAGGCTTGCAGGACAACTGAAGAAATCGAAGCAGAATTTGCTCGCTTGCGTATGGAAATGGAAGCAGACATCGCCGCCACAATGGCTGATACCCGTAAAAAACTTTTAGAAAATTTTGACGCCGAGGTGCATGACCGTTTACGTGTAAATCTCGCCGAGAGCCGGGAGTATTTGAATCGCTACGATGCCATGCTTTGGCGGCTCACCAAAATCGAACTGGATTCAGTCTATTTCGAGGATGCATCGTTTTCGTTCACATTGCCGGAAGCAATCGCCAAAAGGGCTTCAGCTCCGGCAGGATGCTATGCCCTGGCCCGCAAAGTGGAAAATGCCCATCGTTATCGCATTGGACATCCTCTGGCTCAATTCTTAATTGCCCACGCCAAGAACAGAAATTTGCCCGCGGCAAAACTGCAATTTGATTACACCCATTGGCCTCAAAAAGCAGCAGCGCTGGAACCCTTTGTTGGCGCTCAAGGCGTTCTGGTTTTTCAGCACATGGCCATCCATGGCGCTGACGACCAGGACCATCTGATTCTATGCGCGATGGCCGATGATGGCAGGCTCCTGCCTTACGAAGCGGCTAACCGTTTGTTTGATTTGCACAGCGGAATAGTCTCTCAAGGTAACAGTGTATCTCCGCAAACGATTCAGAATGAAATTAAACGCCGTAAACAATGCATTCTTGATGAACTGGCCAATCGACAAAGCCTGTGGTTTGAAGAAGAAATCGACAAGCTCAATGCCTGGGCTGAGGATAAACGCCGCGGTTTGAAAGCGCAGTTAAAAGAATATGATGATGAAATAGCGCTATTGAAAAGAGAAGCCAGGCTGGCACTTAATCTACCAGAAAAACTGGCTTTGCAACGCAAGATACGTGACCTGGATGCAAAACGCGACGAGGCGTGGAAAGAGTACGATCAAGCGGCCAAAACCATCGAAGGCCAAAAAGACGATCTCCTGGACAGCGTTGAAGCGCGTCTGCAACAAACTATCGAAGAAAAGGTTATTTTTGCCATAGAATGGAGCATTGTATGAATTCCGAACCAGAAAAGATGAACGGAACTTCTCTGGATATTCCCGCGGATAGGTATTTGCAGCTGAAGCAGCTGTTTCCCACGGCCTTTACAGAAACCGTAAATGAAAAGGGAGAAACGGTTGAGAGCATTGATTTTGAAAAGCTCAAAGCTGAACTCGGACACTTTGGTGAAGTATTCGAAAGCCGGCGCGAGCGTTATGGTATGGACTGGCCGGGCAAAAAGGATGCTCTGCGCATCATTCAAACGCCCAGTACGGCTACGCTCAAACCGTGCCGGGAAGAATCGGTGAATTTTGACACGACCGAAAACCTTTTCATCGAAGGCGACAATCTCGAAGTGCTCAAACTGCTGCAAAAGAGCTATTACGGCAAGGTGAAGATGATTTATATCGATCCTCCTTATAATACTGGCAAAGAATTCATCTATCCGGACAATTTTACTGAAAGCCTGCAAACATATCTGGAATATGCCGGGCTTGTAAACAGCGAAGGCAAAAAATTCAGCACCAACACTGCCAATGTAGGACGGTTCCATACCAAGTGGCTGAATATGATGTATCCTCGACTTTACCTTGCAAGGAATTTATTATGCGATGATGGCGTGATATTTATAAGTATAGATGACAATGAAGTTAGCAACTTGCGAAAACTATGTGATGAGATCTTTGGCGAAGAGAATTTCGCTTCTGAATTTATAATCAAAAGTAATCCACGCGGAAGTCAATCCACATCTTACGCGGCTACTGTTCATGAGTATCTTCTATGCTATGCGAAAAATAAAAACAATCTAGATGGTCTGTCTATCAAACTGAGTGATGAAATGGTAGAGGATTACACCAACTATGACGAAAATGGAAAATATAGACTTCTGGGGTTAAGACTACGCGGCGGTTCGTGGAGGAGAGAAGAACGCCCATTACTTTACTACCCTATTTATGTAAATCCTAAAAGCAAATTAATTTCATTAGAAAAAAGTCATGAATATACGATTGAAGTTTTCCCGATTAAACCTTCGACAAATCAAGAAGGAACATGGCGCTGGAGTAAGCGCAAATTACTTGCAGAACGTGGCCAAATCATTGCTAAAGAAGTAAATCGTGATGGTATAATAGTTTGGGATATTTTTCAAAAAGATTATCTATTGAAGGATGGAAACCTAAAGGAAACAAAACCAAAAACAATATGGGACGAGAAAGAAGTTAACTATCAAAATGGGACAATGGAGCTAAAAAGTCTTTTTGCTGGTACTGAGGTATTTGAATTTCCCAAGCCAATAGCTTTAATACAAAAAATGATTGCGATGATATGTGAACAATCAGATATCATTCTTGACTATTTTTGCGGCTCTGCGAGTACTGCACATGCAATTTTTGATCATAATAAAAAATACAATTTACGTTTCAAGTTCATCTTGATTCAGCTTCCTGAACCCTGCGACAATAAAAGTGAAGCGTTCAGGGCTGGATTCAAGACAATTGCAGATATTGGCAAAGAGCGAATCCGTCGCGTGATTAAAAAGCTTAACGAAGAACAGTCGGATAAGTTGGATTTGGATGGAAATGCAAAGCAGGATCGCGGTTTCAAGGTTTTAAAACTGAATAGAAGCAACTTTAAACAATGGCAAACCCTTGCACCGGATGCTTCCTCACAGCAAATCGCCGATCAGCTGGA
>CAZECJ010000154.1:0-6172 GCA_964510645.1 uncultured Verrucomicrobiota bacterium
GACCGACGAAATCCGCAAGCAGCGCGCGGCGGGCATCTACCGCGACGACGAGAAGTGCGCGCAGCGCTGCTCGCACGAAAACCCGATGGTCCAGAAGCTCTACGCCGACTTCCTCGGCGCGCCGCTGGGCAAGAAGTCGCACCAGCTCCTGCACACGGGCTACAGCAAGCGGAAGAAGTACAAGCGGTGATCGGCGAGACCCCCACCACCTTGCGTGGTGGGTGAATCAGGTCCGCTGGCCGTGTCGGCGGATGAACCTGATTCACCCATGGCGCAAGGCCATGGGGGTCTGAGAATCAGATGAGCTACCAGCCCTCCAAATACACGCTCGGCGAGGAAATCGCGCATGCCATCACCCACGGCCTCGGCGCGTTGCTGGCGATCGCGGGGCTCGCGGTGCTGATGGTGGCGGCGGCGACGCGCGGCGACGGCGCGTGGCAGGTGGTGCCGTGCGCGATCTACGGGGCGGCGATGGTGTTGATGTTCACGACGTCGACGCTCTACCACAGCTTCCCGTGGCCGCGGGTGAAGCGGGTGTTCCGGGTGCTGGACCACGAGATGATCTTCCTGATGATCGCGGGCAGCTACACGCCGTTCATGCTGATCACGCTGCGCGGGGCGCTGGGGTGGACGCTGTTCGGCGTCGTGTGGGGCATCGCGGCGGCGGGACTGGTGTTCCAGGGTTTTTTCACGGGGCGGTTCAAGGGGGCGAGCACGGCGTTGTATCTGGTGATGGGCTGGATCATCGTGTTTGCGCTCAAGCCGCTGCTGGAGCAGATGTCGCCGGCGGGCATCCGCTGGCTGGTGGCGGGCGGGCTGTGCTACACGCTCGGCGCCGTCGTCTATCTGTTCAAGCGGGTGAAATACCACCACGCGATTTGGCACTTGGCGGTGCTGGCGGGCGGCGCCTGCCACTACTTCGCCATCCTCTGGCACGTGCTGCCGTAGCGGAGTGTTGTTTTTCTCTTCGCGTTTGGCGGATTCTCCCGGCGAATGGCGTCCGGCTTCGCAGGCGGATCGCGAACCGGGAGAAGCGGTTGGCACATGGAGCGTCCGGCATTCCCGCCGCCGGCGTCCGGCGGATTTAAAAATGAAAATCGAATGAATGCCACCTTGACACCCGATTTGCGCCGGGAGCATCTTTTAAGGTGAGAGGTTGGGTCTGGCAGGTCTCATCGAGCGAGTGCCCGCACCGTCCAGCAGCGACTTCCCGGTGGGCGATAAAACAGAGGATGGGTTGTGCGATGAAAAGAATCATCAAGTCGGGTCGTTGGGGAGTCTGCATGGGAATCGCATGCGTGCTCTTGCTTTCCGTCGCGGGGCTGCAGCCCGCCTATGCCGTCTACCACGCCATGTTGGTCGGCATCGACGCCTATAGCCCGGCCTATGGGCCCACGCCCCTCGGCTCGTGCATCAACGACGCCAATGGCATGCGCGCGAAGTTGCTGGCGGATACCAATCTCTGGAAAACCTACAACGTCAACACGAAGTTGAACGCCGCCGCCACGGAAGTGCTCATCAAAAACCGGCTGCGGGCCGAGGCCTCGATCCTCCGGTCGGGCGACGTGTTCGTGTACTTCCATTCCAGCCACGGCGGCCGAAGCGGGACGTCGACGACCGCCTATCTGTGCACCTACAACGCGAGCTTCTACGATTATGAACTCGCCGCGGAACTGGCTCGGTTCAACTCCGGCGTCAAGATCTTCGTGATCCTGGACACGTGCTTCTCCGGCGGCATGTTCAAGTCGGCGGATGGCGGCGATTGGAGTTTCGCGGACAATGTCCTGGCGGAATACCAGAAGATCGTGGCGAAGTCGAACGATCCGGACAAGCAAGCCAAGGCGCTGGGCGCGAACATCTCGTTCATGACCGCGTCGGACTGGAATCAGGTCAGTTATGCCGGCTCGCCCTACAGCCGCTTTACGAGATATCTCATCGAGGCGTGCAATCTCCCCGGCACCGACAACAATCCGACCAACGGCTACCGTTCGTTCTGGGAAGCCCACACCTATGCCTGGCCCCGCGTGACGGGGCAAAGCCCGCAGTTCCGGAACTACGCGCTCCTGAAAGCCACCACCATGATGCGGGTCGTGCTGGCGAAGCCCACGCCCATCGGGCCGACGGGCACCGCCGCGCCGCGGCCGCTCTTCTCGTGGACGGCCGTGCCGGGCGCGACCTGCTATGAACTGCAGGTGTTCAACAGTTCCTCTGGCCAGCTGGTCACCTACCAGCGCTACATCGGCGCCACGACCTGGCGGTTTGCAACGGGCTTGGCCAACGGCAACTATCGCTTCCGGGTGCGCGCCTATCGATCGGCCGTGGCCGGTCCGTGGTCGGACTACCTGTATTTCACCACGAGCCCGAGCGGGTTCTATATCCGCCGCGCGACGCTGACCTGGGGTGCGAATCCCCGGGATCTGGATTCCCACATGGTGACGCCCACCGGCGCCCATATCTACTACAGCGCAAAGGGCAGCCGCACGGGCGCGCCGTGGACCCAGCTGGACGTGGACGACACCACCAGCTACGGGCCGGAGAACATCTCCGTCTACCAATTCACGACCGGGAGTTCTTCGGTCTACAAGTACTACGTCTATAATTTTGCGGGCAGCGGCTCCTTGGCGACCAGCGGCGCGCGCGTCAGCGTGCAGGGTCCCGGCACCGTCCTGAGGAACTTCACGTGCCCGGGAGGTTCGACGACGGCCCGATACTGGCACGTCTTCAACATGACGACCGCCGGCACCATCATTCCGGTCAACGTGCTGCGCACCACGGCTCCTTGACGGAACCCCGGATCCAGTCGTAAATTCCATCGGCGGGGATCTCCGGATCCCCGCCGAACCTGCCATCATGAAAAAGGCGATCTTCTATCTGGTTGGAGCCGCGGTCTTGGCGGGCGCGCTCGCGTGGATTTTCCGGCCCCGGGAAGATTCTTCTGCCATCCCGCTTCCGTCTTCGGCGGAGCCGGCGGCGGTCGCCGTTCCGGCTCCCGCGCCGCTCGCTGTGGACGGCGCGGTCGCACAGGAGGATCCTCCTTCTGTCGCCGCCGAGACCCCCGAAGCCGTTGAGGGGCACTTTCTGGAGTCGGAAATGGGCTCCGACGTCGTGCCGACTCCCGAGGGCATCGATGCCATGCCGGCCTTGAGCCCGCTGGCGCAATTCTCCCGGACGGTGGAGCAGTTGCAGAACAACACGCTCATTTCGCTGGAGGAATACGGGCGGCCCATGCTGACCTCCACGAACCCGACGCTGCGCGCCTTGGGCGGCGTGCTGCTGTCCAAGGCGAATGCGCTGGATGAAGCCGCGCTCCGCCAACTCGTCGCGGACGAGGATCTGGCGGTTCCGTTCTTGGTCATGGAATGGATCCGCGATTATGGTTCGGCCGAACAGATCGCCGCGTTCGCGGAAGCCCTGGCCGCCCGCGACCTTCCGGCCGACCAGCTGGCCGATGCCCTCTTGGAGGGCCATTTCGCCGTTGGCGGCGGCCGAGCCGCGCTGGACCAGCTGGCGGCCATGCTGCCGCCCGAAGACCGCGAAGACGCGCTCCGGCAAATCGCGGAGGAGTCGGAGTTGGCCTACGACGTGCGGATGCGGTCGCTGCTGGTGCTGGGCGAATCCGCCGCCGCCGATTCCTATCGCGAAACCTTGGACGACCTGCGGAATTCGGCCGCCGAAGAAGACGAGATCTGGCGGGAGGCTTTGGCGCGGCTCGAAGAACGATGCTACGACGACGAAGGCGCCGAGCTGCTGCCCGCGAACCAGATCACCACCCGGGATCTGTATCAGATCCTGTTCAACGATTATCCCCACATGGTTCGGGACGTCGCCCTGTATCTGGAAGATCGCCTGCTGAATCCCGACCTCGAGATCGAAAGCGGATCCGCCGAGCTCGTCGGCAATTTCCTGAAGGAGTTTCCGGAATCGAATCGCGACTGGAACGTCGAGGACGAAGAAGTGCTCGTGCGGCTCAACGCCTTGCAGGTCCGGCTGGCCGATCGCGAACATGCCGACGAAGAATCCGTTCCCGCGCCGGAGGAAATACCGTCCCTGACGAAGTAATGCCATGAAACCATTCCGTCTGCCTCTGATTTGCCTCTTGTTCGTTTTGCAGAATCCCCCCGCCGCGCATTCGGGGGAACCCCCGGCGGCGGTCGAGCGCATCGCCGCTTTCGGCCGCGATCTGGCCGCGAAGCGCGGACCCGGCACCTACGTGGATTGCCCCCTCAGCACCTATCGCGCCTTGGCCATGCTCTGGGCCGGGGCGAAAAACGCCACGGCCGACCAAATCGCCCTCGTGCTGAAAGATCCCGGCGGCCGCGACTTCTGGGCCGACCTGGAGGCGTGGCAGGAAATGCGGCGGGATGTTTCCGGCGGTCCGCTGCCCGTGACGGCCCAGGAACGCTTGTGGATCCAGGCCGAGTATCCGGTCGAATCCGGCTATGTGGATTTCTTGGGCCAACGCGGCCTCGAAGCGCCCGGTCCGGTCGATTTCATCTCGGATCCCGAAAAGGCCCGGGAAATGATCAATCGGTGGGCGGCCGCGGCCACCCACAACCAGGTGCCCGCTCTTTTTCCGGCGGGGGCGTTTTCGGGCAATACCCGCATTGTGTTGGCCGGCACGGTCTATTTTCAGGGACGCTGGGAGGAGGCATTCGATTCGGAACAGACGCGGGCGGAATCCTTCCGCGGCCGCTCGGGTCTGGCGCCGGTTCCCTTGATGCACCGGAAGGGCCGCATGGTCTATGCCGAGGACCATGGCTGGCAGATCGTCGGGCTGCCGTTCGACGATCATTTCACCCAGTTGATCGTGGCCCTGCCGCCGGAAGATGCCGCCGCGTTGTCGGACCGGATCGGCGGCGTCAGCCCCATCGACGCGTGGACGGCCGCCGGACAAGAACGGGAAGTGGATCTGTTTTTGCCCCGCTTCTCCATTTCGTCGTCCCTGAATCTTTCCGCATGGCTGGCGGAACTGGGCATGCCGGACGCCTTTTCGCGTGAGCGCGCGGACTTCTCCGGCTTGAATTCCGAACTGTATCTTTCGGGCGTCTACCAGGGCGTGTCGATCGCGGTCGACGAGTCCGGCGTGGAAGCCGCGGCGGGCGCGGGCGCGGTGATGGACGTGAAGGGCGCGTTCGCCCCGGCCTTGCCCCCGGTCGTTTTCCGGGCCGATCGCCCCTTCTTTTTCTACGTCCGCGATGCCCTCAGCGGCCTGGTCTATTTCTCCGGGTGCCTGGCCGACGCCGCGCCGGCGCCGGGGGCGGCCGGCCATTGAGGCCGCGGTTCGTTTCCGCAGTGGGGCGAATTGCTTTTGGCGAAGGGCTGGGGCAGAATCGTGGCATGAAAACGAAACGCGCGGGGCGATGGATTGGGCTGGCGGCCATTCTGTGGGCAGCGGGGGCGGTTGCGCAAGAAGCCCCGGAGCCGGTCGTGCTGACGGTGCTGGGCACGAACTACACGGCGAAGGCGTTGGGGGTGGAGGTCGGGTCGTTTCCGGATCTGCTGCTGACGCGGACCTTGATGGCGATTCAAGCCGGGATCATGGGGGCCTTCATGGAGAAGCTGAATTACCAGCCCAGCGAAGAGGAATTGAAACAGTATTGCCGGCGGATGGCACCCACCGCCGAAGATATGGCATCTGTTTTGGGATCTGCACATTCCATGAGCTCGGAGGCTTTGTTCGAGCATACTTGGCAGGAATGGCAGCACGGGGCCGATGACCAATTTGGCATGATGTCGACTTCGGTCAATCAGTTGAAGGAATGGAAGTTCAATAAGGCGCTGTTCGATCTCTACGGGGGGCGGGTTTTCGTTGATCGGTGGGTTCCGCAAGCATACGAAGCTGCGCATGCCTATCTGGCCGAACGCGAAACGGCCGGAGATTTCACCATCCGCGATGCAGATCTGCGGGAGCGGTATTGGGCTTTGGTCCGGACGCCGCCACCGCTGTCGACCGTTTCGGAAGAGGAAGGCCGCGTGGCTTTGGCCGAGCATCCGGCCGACCGGCAGAAGCGCGAAACAGTCAAGAGTCTTCGCGAACACCTGGACAAGGCGCGCGCACCGAGCCCTTGACGCAAACCGCCGGTCTTATTCCGCGCGGGTCCAGTCGTGGTCGCGGCGGCGCTTGCGCTCGGTTTCGTCGAGGAAGTACTTGCGCAGGCGGAGGACGTCGGGG
>CAZECJ010000155.1:0-6117 GCA_964510645.1 uncultured Verrucomicrobiota bacterium
ACCCGCGGCGTGCTGGCCAAGTACGCGCGCGAGGTCGGCAGCGCCTCGTTCGGCGCCGTGACGGACTGAGAGGCACCCGCCCGCCGCGCGCAAAAAAACTGTTCTGCCCGGGGGCATTCCCGCTTGTGCCCCCGGGATTCTTCTGCGATAAAACGCGCATTGGTTCAACGAAAGGAAACAACGGATCATGGCGAAATTCTCGGGTAAGGTTCTGATGGTCGGTTACGGTTCGGTGGCGCAGTGCACGCTGCCCTTGTTGCTCAAGCTGGCGAAAGTGCCCGCGAAAAACATCACCGTGATGGACTTCGAGAACAAACGCCCGGAATTGAAGCCGTGGCTTGCGCAGGGGGTGAAATTCGTCCGCGACCGGGTGACGCCGGAAAACATGGGCGCGCTGCTGGGCAAGTACCTGAAGGCGGGCGACCTGCTGATCGATCTGGCCTGGAACATCGACTGCTGCGAAATCCTGCAATGGTGCCACGACGCGGGCGTGCTCTATATCAACACCTCGATCGAACTCTGGGATCCGTACGCCGGGGCGAAGAACAAGCACCCCACGGAAAAGACGTTGTATTTCCGCCGCATGGCGATCCGCAAGATGCTGGCGAAGTGGAAGACGAAGGGCGCGACGGCAGTGCTGGAGCACGGCGCGAATCCGGGTCTGATCTCGCATTGGACCAAGCGCGGCCTGCTGGACATTGCCGCGGCCGTGGTGGCCGAGAAGAAGGTCAAGGGCGCCAAAGCCGCGAAGATCGCGCAGCTGGCGAAGTCGCAGACGTTCAACGAGCTGGCGATGGAACTGGGCGTGAAGGTCATCCATTGTAGCGAGCGCGATACGCAGATTTCCGACGCGCCCAAGGCGGTGGACGAGTTCGTCAACACCTGGAGCATCGAAGGGTTCCGCGAGGAAGGCATCACCACGGCGGAACTGGGCTGGGGCACGCACGAGAAACAGCTGCCGCCGCTGGCCTACGAACACAAGACGGGGCCGAAGAACCAGATTTGCCTGGCCCGCATGGGCATGAACACGCGCGTGCGCACCTGGGTGCCGAACTACACGGTGGAAGGCATGGTGGTGCGCCACGGCGAGGCCTTCTCGATCAGCGATTTCCTGACGGTCTGGAAGAACGGCAAGGCGGTGTACCGTCCGACGATGCACTACGCGTACTGCCCGTGCGACGCAGCGATCATCTCGCTGCACGAATTGCGCGGCCGCAACTACGAGCTGCAGCCCAAGCTGCGCATCATGGGCGACGAGATCACGGAAGGCCGCGACGTCCTCGGCGCGCTGCTCATGGGCCACGCGTTCAATTCGTGGTGGACCGGCAGCGACCTGAGCATCCAACAGGCGCGCAAGCTGGTGCCGCACCAGAACGCGACGACCCTGCAGGTGGCCATTTCCGTCGTGGCGGCGTCCATGTGGATGTTCGACCACGCCGAAGAGGGCGTCTGCTCGCCGGAAGACCTGCCGCACGAGTTCGTGCTGAAAGTCGCCGATCCGTACCTCGGCAAGAACCTCTCGGTGCGGTCCGACTGGACCCCGCTGAAACACTACGAGAATCACTTCCAGGGCTACAACCGGCCGGACATGGACCGGAAGGATCCCTGGCAGTTCAAGAACTTCCTCATCCAGGATTAGGTTCGCGGGCGGGTGCCGCCCGCAACCCAGTATTCAGAATTCAGGAGTCAGGATTCAGAAGGTCGGATGACACGAAAGGCAGGCGACCATGGTCACGCAGGCGCAACTGAAGAAACTGGCGAAGGAATACGGCACGCCGCTGTTCGTGGTGGACCACGACCAGCTGCGGAAGAACCTGGCGGAATTCAAGCGGTTCCTGCCGAAGGTGCAGCCCTATTTTGCGGTGAAGTCGAATTCGCTGCCGGAGATCGTGCGGACGCTCTACAAGGCCGGCGCAAGCTTCGACGTGGCGTCCATCGCGGAATTCCGGACGGTCTACGAGAACATCCGGGAGCTGCCGCCGAAGGCGCGCCAGGACTTCATCTGGGACAAGATCATCTACGCCCATCCGATCAAGGCCGAGGAAACCCTGCGCGAGCTGGAGCCCTACAAGCCGCTGGTGACCTTCGACAACGAAGAAGAAATCCGCAAGGTGAAGAAGTACGCGCCGCACGCGGGCATGGTGCTGCGCATCAAAGTGCCGAACACCGGCGCGATGGTGGAGCTGTCGTCGAAGTTCGGGGCGGATCCCGGCCAGGCCGTGGATTTGATCGAGAAGACCCACGCGGCGGGGCTGACGGTCGAGGGCCTGAGCTTCCATGTCGGCAGCCAGACGACGAACTTCCAGAACTACGTGCAGGCGCTGAACCTGGCGGCGGGCATCTTCAAGGAAGCGCGGCTGCGCGGCTTCAAGGACATGAAGCAGCTGGACATCGGCGGCGGCTTCCCGGCGCCCTACGACGCGAACGTGCAGCCGCTGCGCGAGCTGGCCAAGGTGATCAACGGCGAGTGCAAGCGGCTGTTCCCGAAAGACGTGGCGATCCTGGCCGAACCGGGGCGCTTCATGGTGGCGACGGCCTGCACGTCGGTGGCGGAAGTCATCGGCAAGGCGGACCGCGACGGGCGGCGGTGCTATTATATCAACGACGGCGTGTACCACACGTATTCGGGCATCATTTTCGACCACTGCAAGTACCCGGTGAAAGCGTTCAAGAAGGGCCCGACGCAGCTCTGCGCGGTGTTCGGCCCCACGTGCGACGCGCTGGACACGATCGGCCTGACGGAAGAACTGCCGGATCTGGAGATCGGCGATTGGGTCTACAGCGAGAACATCGGCGCCTACAGCCACGCCTCCTCGACCTGGTTCAACGGCTTCCCGCCCGCGACCGTCGTGCACGTCAACGAGTAAGGCGGGGGGGGGATCGTTGGCGGTTCGTGGTGGGTGGCCGGGTCGATTTTGCGTCCGGTCCCGTTGCACGACCCGAAGCCGCCGCCTTCATTCAGGCGTGGCACGGCTGAATAGCGAAGAAATCCGCTGGCTTCATACTTGAGCCGCGATTTTCCGAATGTGGGGCCCCGGAGGGGCTTGGGGACGGGCCGGGGTCTGAATTTTGGGGCCGGGAATGTGTTGTGCGGCGGGGAGGGGCTGAATATACTGGGCGGCACAAGGATGAGCGATGCGTAGGAAAAAGAAAATGCCCGGCGCGGAGCCGAAGAACGCGGTGGTTCCGTCCTCGGAGCTGATGTTTTACCAGACGGAGGACGGGCAGACGCGGTTGCAGGTGCGGTTGGAAGGGGAAACGGTCTGGCTGACGCAGGCGCAGATGGCCGATTTGTTCCAGACCTCCGTGCCGAATGTCAGCATGCACATCCGCAACCTGTTCGATGAGAGAGAGTTGTTGCCGGTGGCAACTGTTAAGGATTTCTTAATAGCTCAAACCGAGGGGCGGCGGGAAGTGAGCCGCCGGGTGACGCACTACAACCTCGATGTGATCATTTCGGTGGGCTACCGGGTGAAGTCGCATCGGGGCACGCAATTCCGCATCTGGGCGACGCAGCGCCTGCGGGAGTACATCGTCAAGGGGTTCGCGCTGGACGACGAGCGGTTGAAACGTGCGGGCGGCAACTATTTCGGCGAACTGCTGGCGCGCATTCGCGACATCCGCGCCTCCGAGCGGAATTTCTACCAGAAGATCCGGGACATCTATGCCACCAGCCTGGACTACGATTCCCAGGCGGAAGTCACGACGGATTTTTACGCGATGGTGCAGAACAAATTGCATTGGGCGGCGCATGGCCACACGGCGGCCGAGCTGATCGCGGCGCGGGCCGATGGTGGGAAGCCGAACATGGGCCTGACTTCGTGGAGCGGCGCCAAAGTCCGGCGGCAGGATGTCCATGTGGCCAAGAACTACCTGAACCGCGACGAAGTCGAACTGCTGAACCTGATTGTCTCCCAATATCTGGATTTTGCGGAATTGCAGGCGCGGACGCGCAAGCCGATGTATATGCGGGATTGGGCGCGGAAACTGGACGATTTCCTGAAGGTCAACGACCGGGAAATCCTGGCGGGGCCGGACAAGAGTTCGAGCGCGAGCTGGAGCAGAAAGCCAAACAACTTGATGTGCCCAAGTCCAACGGGGATGGCAAATCCGGCAAACCGTGAAGGTCATGCCGGACACGACGGCCTGATGGGGGGGAGCCTTTTTTATCGGGGCGAAAGCAGGCGCAAGACGAGGGCGTTGGCGGGGGTGGGGATGCCGCACTGTTGGCCGAGGCGGCAGACGGTGCCGGCGAAGAGATCGACTTCGGGCGCGCGGCCGGCCTCGACGTCCTGCAGCATGGAGGTCCGGTTTTCCGGCGCGCCGCCGAGGATGACGCCTTCGGCCCAGGCCGGCACGTCGGCCGCGCCGGCGATGCCGAGCGCGGCGCCGACGGCGGCGGCTTCGTCCATCAGCGTGCGGGCAAGCCGAAGGGCTTCGGGATTCTGCTGGATCTCGCGCGACGGCGCGCGCAACAGGGCCTGGGCCTGGTTGATGCCGACGTTGAGGATGAATTTCTTCCACTGGGCGGCGCGCATGTCGGCGGGCACGTCGTGGCGGATGCCGAGGCGGTCGAAGAATTTGGCGATGGCCCGCACGCGGGGGGACGGCGGCGCGTTGGTCGCCTCGCCGAAGACGATTTTTTCGCCGCCGTCCTGCACGACGGAGTTGCCGGTGCGCATGGCGCTCGAACAATAGACGAAGCCGTAGAGCACGCGCGGCCAGCCGAACGCCTCGGCCAGGACGTCTTGCGCGGTAATGCCGTTGAGCAGCGGCAGAATCTGCGTGTCCGGGCCCAGCAGCGGCGCGAGGGCCGGCACGGCCGCGGCGAGGCCGGTGGATTTGACCGCGACGAGCACGAGATCGGCGGGTGGGCCGAATTCTTCCGGCGTCGCGTAGTTCAAATCGAGCCGCCGGCCGTTGAGAGCGGGCGGATCGGCCCGGTAGCGGGCGAGGCGGGCGGCGTCCGCGACGATGCGCAGGCAACGGGGATCGCGTTCGGAAATCTGGCCGGCGTAGAGGATGCCGATGGCGCCGAGGCCGACCAGGGCGGCGGAACGGACGGGCTTCATGGCTGGCGGGTGACGAGCAGCCGGACGGGGCCGTTGCCGGCACGGGCGGGCTGAAGCGTGAAGGAGTTGAGGATGGCCGGCAGCAGGCAGGTCGTCCCGTGCTGGAGGATCATGGCGGGCTGGCCTGGCGACTTGATGCGCACGTCGCCGTTGACGGGGAAGAGAATCAGGAAACTGCGGGAGTCGTGCTCGATTTGGCACGGGACGGATATGGTCCATTCTTCGACGTGGAAATGGGGATCGTCCAGCAGGAGGCGCGCGGCATATCCGCCCGGTTGTTGGATTTCAGGCAAGATGGGGGCGACGGGACTGGCCGTGAGGTTCCAGTCGATGACCTTGAGCGCTTGCTCGATGTGCAGGAGGCGGGGTTTGCCGGTCTTGTCGAGGCGATCCCAGTCGTAGAGCCGATAGGTCGTGTTGGCGTCCTGCTGGACCTCGAGCAGCAGACAGCCGGCGCCGATGGCGTGGACGCGGCCGCCGGGCGTGTTGAACACCATGCCGGGCCGCGCGGGAAAGCGCTGCAGGAGCGCCGGAATGGTGCCGGCCGCGCGGGCCTTTTCGAAATCGGCGGGGGTAACGCCCGGCTTGAAGCCGGAATAGATGTGGGCATCGGGCGTGGCGGACAGGACATACCACATCTCGCTCTTGGCCTCGCCGCCGAACCGGGCGGCGGAATCGTCGTTCGGATGGACCTGCACGGACAGGGTTTCGCGGGCGTCGATCAGCTTGACGAGGAGGGGAAAGGACTTGTCGGCGCGGCCCGTTCCAAGGAGTTCGGGCCCCCGGCGGGCGATGGCTTCCGTGAGCGTGGCGCCGGCGTCGGGGCCGTTGATGATGCGGGTGCGCCCGTCGGGATGATCGGCGATTTCCCAGGCTTCGGCGTAGATTCCGGCATTGAGCCGCCGGTGGAATTCATGGATGAGCCGGTCGCCGCCCCAGATGTACTCTTTGTACACGGGCTGGAGCAGGATCGGCATATGGGAAGTCGGATCCATAAAACCCGATTGTGCCTCGGGAGGCAGAGATGGACAAGTAAAAGAAGAAA
>CAZECJ010000156.1:0-6090 GCA_964510645.1 uncultured Verrucomicrobiota bacterium
GAAGCTGTTGGCCGTGCCGTGGCGCGGGCGGCGGGCTGATCGCAAGGCGTGGGGCTGGCTGGGGTGGCGACCACCGGATTTTGTGTCCGATTTCAAAAGTGTTGACAGAGTGTTGACAAACTCGGGGCTTAAAAGTGCCATTATGCGCCAAAACTGCCCCCTCACCGAAAACGGCGATATTCTCTAGGATAATCGCGTTTTTGCAATACAGGCTTGATGATTCGTCAACGGGCTTGGTGTGGTTTTGGGATGGCCGTCTCAGTTTAGGAAACTGCCGCTCTGTCCAACTGAGCTACCGGGGCCCCGGTGGGTAAGGTTCAACCACAAAACGAAGACCCGTTCAAGTCCGCTGTTGCGGCACGTCCGGTTCGAAGGTAGATTCGCCGGTCATAGCAGGAAGGGCGAACCATGAGTTTCAGATATATTCCGGTGGCGTCGAAGCTGCACGACAAACGGAGCCTGTCGGACATGCTGGCCGGGCATGAGAAGGCCTTGGCGGCGCTGGGCGGCGCGCGGCTCGACGGGGCAGTGGCGGACGGGGAAGACGTGGCGTTCACCTTCGTGCAGACCGGGGGCGTGGAGAGCGACGTGATTCGCCGCTACCGTTCGCGCATGCAGCAGGGCAAAACGGGGCCGTTGCTGCTGATCGCGCATCCGGCGCACAATTCCCTCCCGGCGGCGCTGGAAATCCTGGCCCAGGTCCAGCAGGAAAACGGTTCCGGCCGGATCTATCTGTTGAAGGGCAAGGACGACGCGGCGACGTTGGCGGAAATCGCGCAGACGGCGCGCTGCATGGAGGCGAACCGCAAGCTGGCGGAAGACCGGCTCGGACTGATCGGCGCCAGCTCCGATTGGCTGGTGGCCAGCTCGCACCGGCCGGAAACGGTGGGCAACCGCTTCGGCATGAAAGTGGTGCCGCTCGCGGTGGATGAACTGCGGGCGCATATCGCGCGGGATCCGGCGCCCGCCCACGGGCCGGAATTCGAAACGTGGAGCCGCGCGGCCGGCACGGAAGGCGTGACGCGCGAGGCCTTTGCCCGCGCCGTGGGCGTGTACCGGGGCCTGAAAGCGCTGGCCGCGAGCTATCGGCTCACGGCGATCACGGTGCGCTGCTTCGATCTGGTGACGGGCGACGGCACGACGGGCTGCCTGGCGCTGTCGCGCCTGGCGGACGAAGGGATCACGGCAGGCTGCGAAGGCGATATCCCGTCCGCCGTGATGCTGCGCTGGCTGTGGCACCTGACGGGCAAGGCCGGCTGGATGGCGAATCCCTCGGACCTCGACGTGCGCAAAGGCGAAATTTTGCTGGCGCACTGCACGGTGCCCCTGGGATTGGTCGGGGACCATCGGCTGAAGACCCATTTCGAATCGGGTCTGGGCGTCGGAATCGACGGGACGTTCCCGTCGGGGCCGGCGACGCTGCTGCGGCTGGGCGGCGCGAATCTCGAGCGCTGGTGGGGCGCGGAGGGCGCCTTGATCGAAGACCTCCATCTGCCGGATCTCTGCCGCACGCAAGTCAAGGTGCGGATTTCGCCGCCGGCGGCGGGCGAACTGCTTGATGCTCCGCTGGGAAACCATCTGGTGCTGGTCCCCGGGCACGTGCGGGCGCTCTTCCGGGAGGCTTTCGAACTGTGCGGGGCGTCGCGATAGCCCTTGCAGAGCCCGGGACCTGCGGGTAGGATTCGCACCATGAAGCAGTGGGTGTCCATTTGGGCGTCGTTGGTCTGCGCTTCCGCCTGGGCGACGGCGCCGGCGACGCGTCCGTTCGACGACTACCAGGTCATCTTGGACCGCAAGCCCTTCGGCACGCCCCCGGAAGCCGTCCGGGAGCCGGAGCGGGAAATCCCGGTGGGCGAATCGTTTGCCGCGTCCCTGCAGCTTTCGGGAATCTCCGAATTGGACGACGGCAACCTGCGCGTGGCCGTCACGGACAAGAAGGACAACAGCTATTTCACGCTGGTGCTCGGGGAGAAGGACGCCGGCTTGGGCATCGAGCTGATCGACGTGGATTACGAGGCGGAAAAAGCCACGCTGCAGAAGGACGGGCAGGTCGTGGTGCTGTCCATGCGCGACACCGAAGGCGGGGAGGTGGTCCCGCCCAGCGAAGTGCAGGAACGCAAGAAACAAGCGGAAGAACGCCGCCTGTCGTATGCCGAGCGCCGCCGGTTGCGCATGCTGGAGCGGCAGAAGCCCGTCGAAGTTCCCAAGCCGATCTACACGGGCGCCGAACTGGAAAAACATCTCCAGGAATACCAGATGGAAGTCATTCGCGGCGGAAGCCTGCCGCCGCTGCCGGTGCAGCTGTCGCCCGAAAACGACGCCAAGCTGGTGGCGGAAGGCGTCTTGCCGCCGGTCGATGAAGAGGGATACGAACTCCTGCCCGAAGGCGAAGGCGAAGGCGAAGGGGAAGAGGAGTACTACGAAGAATAGCGGGGTGGAACCGCCCGCGGGCGCTTGAACGGCCGGAGCTCTTCCGGCCGTTTTCTATTGGGCGATTTCGAAGGTGACGCCGATGTCCACCGGCCGCTTGAACCCCACGGGCAGGGCCTTCAGCGCCTTGATGGAATGGACGGCCTTCATGACGGACTCGTCCATGAGCTCGTTGCCCGAACCGCGGGTTTTCGTCCGGCCCGTGATGCGGCCGTCGGGCGCGACCGTGATGCGGACTTCCGTGCGGAGGCCGGGCAGGGACTTGAGCTGGGACGGCTGCTGCCAGACGGCGTACATGCGCTCGTGGACGTGGTTGTAGTAGGCGCCCAGCGCGAGCTGGCTGTCGTCAGGGATCGACGTCGTGTCGCCGATGCGCGCGCCCATCTTGAGCAGGCGGGCGATTTCGGCTTCGGAGAGCGGCTTGTCTTTCGGCGGCGGGGCTTGGATGTCCGCCCGCTTGACGCGGTTGGTCTGGCGGATGTCCTTGGGCGGCTTGGGCGGCTCGGGCTTGGGCTGGACCTCGGGCTTCTTTTCGACTTCCTTGATGTCGTCGGGGGTCGGCGCCGGCTTGGGCGGTTCGGGCGCGGGAACGTCGGGCGCCGGCGGCGGGGGGACGGAGACGGTGAATTCGACGAACATGAGCTTTTCGTTGGGCTTGTGCCGGCCGCACGCCCGGAAGAGCAGGGGCAGCGCCAGCATCAGCGCCAGGGCGGTGCCGTGCAGAGCCAAGCTGAACTTGAGGCTTTGGCGCTGGATGGACCGGGACTTCATTTTTCGGGCGAAGTGACCAGCGCCATGCGGGAAATGTTGGCGTCGTGCATCAGGCGCAGGACGGCGACGACCTTGCCGTAGGCGATTTCCTCGTCGGCGCGGACGAGGATGGTGACGTCCGGATTCTCGGCGGCCTTGGCCTTGAGCTCGGCGGCGAGGGCTTCCGCGCCGGTAGGCACTTCGTCGAAGAATATTTCCGCCTTGTCGTTGAGCGTGATGGTGAACGTGTTGGCCTGATCCAATTCGCTGGCCTTGCCTTTGGGCAATCGCACGGGGATGCCCTGCTCGATGAGCGGGAAGGTGATGATGAACGTGATGAGCAGCAGGAACGTCAGGTCGATCAACGGGGTCATGTTGATCTCGCTGATGATGCGATTGCGGCTGAGGGCGGTGCGGCGTGCCACGGCGGGGCTCCTTATTCGTAGAGGAACGACTGCTGGAGGCGGGTGGCGAACTTGTCGGCGAAGTTTTCCATCTGGATGCCGAGGAACCGGATCTTCTCGTTGAGCTTGTTGCTGCCGTAGGCCGAGGGGATGGCGACGACCAGGCCGACGACCGTGGTCAAGAGCGCGCTGGAGATGCCCGGCGCGACCGCGGAAAGATTCGCCATGCCCTGCTTGCCCATGGCCTCGAACGAAACCATGACGCCCCACACGGTGCCGAACAGGCCCATCATCGGCGCGATCGTGTAGGCGGAGCCCAGCATCGCCATCTGGTCCTCGAGCAGCAGGATCTGGTCGGCGGCGGCGCATTCGGCCACCTTGCGGATTGCGTCGATCTGCAGCGCCGTCAGGCGCTCCTGCGACAGGTCGATCTGGCTGATCGTCCGGTGCTGCTTGCTGGCCTGCGACTCGAATTCGCGCTTCACCGCCAGGCACGCCGCGGCGTAGACCTTGGCCATGGGGCTGTCCGGATGCGCCGGGCCGCGCACGAAGATCTCCAGCGGATTGTCCTGCCGGTCGAACGCGTGGGCAAAGGCCCGGTCGGCCTTTTCCGCCTTGCGCAGTTCCAGATGCTTGGCCGCCATGATGGTCCACACGCCGATGGACGCGAGCATCAGGGCGATCACGATCAGCTTGCCGACGCCGTCGGACAAGTTGAACGCGTAGATCACGACGTTGGCGAGCGGCAGGCCCGCGCAGATAAAACTCAATCCCATGGGAACCTCGCGTGAGTTGGTTGAAAAACGGACGCCATCCTACGGCACGCAAGGGGCGGGGGTCAATCCTTCCGGAGGATCCCGACCGGGATTCGAATTGTGTTGGCGGAACGGGGGCCGGAGTGGATAATCCGGTCTCATTTTGCGTGGAAAGGCGAGCGATGGCGAAGAAAACAGGTGCGGCGGAAACGGCCGAAAGCATGGCCAAGCGGCAGCGGGAAATCTCGGTCTCCGAGTTCTTCCTGAAGAACCGGCATTTGCTGGGCTTCGACAGCCCGCGCAAGGCCATCATGACGGCCGTGAAAGAGGCCGTCGACAACTCGCTGGACGCCTGCGAAGAGGCGGGCATCCTGCCGGAGATTTCGGTCGAGCTGAAGCAGACCGCCGAGAGCCGCTTTTTGGTGACGGTGCAGGACAACGGGCCCGGCATCGTCCGCGCGCAGATTCCCAAGGTGTTCGCCAAGCTGCTCTACGGCTCCAAATTCCACCGCCTGCGCATGTCCCGCGGCCAGCAGGGCATCGGCATCAGCGCCGCCGGCATGTACGGCCAGCTCACGACCGGCACGGCCACCGTCATCCTGTCCAAGACCAAGAATTCCCCCAAGGCGCACCGCATCGCCGTGCAGATCGACACGCGCGCCAACAAGCCGGCCGTGCTCTCGGACGAGGAATCGGACTGGCGTCCGGAATTCCCGCCGGAAGCGGAGGGCCAGGAGCCGGCCGCCTATGCCCACGGCACGCAAGTGGCCATCGAAATGACGGCCCAGTACGTGCGCGGTCGGCTCTCGGTCGATGAATATCTCAAGCAATGCGCGGTGGCCAATCCGCACTTGCGGCTGCATTTCAAGGCCAGCCTGCTCAAGAAGGAGAAGGGCGCCGAAGCGGTTCTGGAAGAGGGCGCGTGGCTGACCTACGCCCGCGCGGTCAAGACCTTGCCGCCGCCGGTCGAGGCCATCCAGCCGCATCCCCACGGTGTCGAGCTGGGCATCCTGATGCAGATGCTCAAGGACAGCACCGCCCGCACGCTGAAAAGCGCGCTGGAGGCCGATTTCTCGCGCGTCAGCTCGCGCGTCTCGCTGGAAATCTGCGAAAAGGCTGGCCTGAATCCCAAGGCCAATCCGACCCGCGTCGCGCATCAGGAAATCGAGGCGCTCTACAAGGCCATCCAGGAAACCAAGCTGATGCGCCCGCCGATGGACTGCCTGGCGCCGATCGGCGAAGAGCAGATTTTGGCCGGCCTGAAGAAGGAATTCCCGGCCGATTTCTACGCGGCGGTCACGCGCGCCCCCGAGGTGTACCGCGGCAACCCGTTCCTGGTGGAAGTGGGCGTGGCCTTCGCGAAGCCCGGCGAGAACGCCGAGATGGGCGCGGACGAACCCGTGCGCCTGATGCGCTGCGCCAACCGCGCGCCGCTGCTCTACATGGGCGGAGCCTGCGCCATGACCGAGGCCATGGAAGGCGTGAACTGGAAGGCCTACGGCCTGCAGCAGCCCAAGGGCGGCCTGCCCGTCGGCCCGGCCGTCTTCTTCGTCCACATCGCCAGCGTCTGGGTGCCGTTCACCAGCGAGAGCAAGGAAGCCATCGCGCACTATCCCGAAATCCTGAAGGAACTGACCTTCGCGATGCAGGAAGTCGGCCGGCAGCTTTCGGTCTATCTGAGTCGGCGCAAGCGCCAGGCCGAGGCCGACCGCAAGCGCAGCTACATCGAAAAGTACATCCCGCACCTGGCC
>CAZECJ010000157.1:0-6087 GCA_964510645.1 uncultured Verrucomicrobiota bacterium
CGCAGGCCCTTCAGATAGGTCAGCGCGTCCGCCATCGCCGGCATCAGCGTGCCGTTCAGCGTGGGCGAACCCGCCGCGAACGCCGCCACGTCCAGCATTTCCGTCGCGAGGCGTGTGCCGGTGGTCGCCCGCACGTGGTACAGCTTCGCGTCCACTGCTGGTCCGCCCTCGGTGATCGCGCCCTGCAGGATGGCTTCGGCCATCAGCTCGGTGCTCTTCCACATGGTGTCGTACATCACGACCACCTTGCGCACGGGCGCGCAGACGTCCCATTGCTCGTAGAGGTCCAGCATCCGCTTCACCTGGCTGCGCCAGACCACGCCGTGGCTCGGACAGATGATCGCCGGGTCGAGCTTCCGGACCGCCGCGACCGCCTTCTGAACCGGCCCGGAGTAGAGCATCAGGATGTTCGCCACATAGGTCTTCGCCTCGAAGTAGAGGACGGTGTCCTGCACCTCGTCGTCGAAGCGCCCGCTCGTCGCGTAGTGCTGCCCGAACGCGTCCATGGAAAACAGCAGGCGGTCCTGGGGAATCCACGTCGCCATGCTCTCCGGCCAATGCGTCATCGGCGTCTCGATGAACTCCAGCGTGCGCCGGCCCAGGCAGAGCGCATCGCCGGTCTTGACGATCTTGAACTTCCAGTTCGCGACGTCGTAGTAGATCGCAAGAACGTCTCGGCACTTCTGGTCGCACACCAGCGTGGCGTTCGGACAGGCCGCCATCACCGCCGGCAGCGCGCCGGAGTGGTCCGGTTCCGCGTGGTTGCACACCACCCAGCGCAGATCCGCCAGCGGCACCAGTTCGGAAACGTTCCGCAGCAGGTCCGCCGCATACGGCGCCTTGACCGAATCGACCAAGGCGGGCTCGCGATCCAGGACCAGATACGCATTGTAGGTCGAGCCGCGGTCCGTCACGTAGCCGTGGAAATCCCGGATGTTCCAGTCCACGTAGCCCACCCAATGCACGCCATCGACAATCGCCCGGTTCATGATCGCTCCTCCTCCGACTCCATTTGTCCGACCGCCCGGGTTACGGGGCGGGCGCGATCGGCTTGGGCATTTCGGCCACGATGGCCTTCCGCGCGCCGTCCTTGTAGCCTTCCAGCTCGGCCACGCGCGCCTTCAGCTTGAGCCCGACGTCCCGCAGCTCGTCCGCCTCCGCCGTCTTCGCGGACAGCGCATCCGTCTTGTCCTGCAGATCCTTGCCCAGCTGCTCGACCTGGGCCTTCGTCGCCACCACTTCCGCGGCCGCGGCCTCGCCTTCGACCTTGGCCTTGTTCAGATCCAGCTCCAGTTGCGCGATGTTGCCCTTGTACTTCTGGATGTCGTCGTCCAGCACCAGCCCGTTCTGCTTTTCGCCGTTCCACGCCCAACCCAGCCAACACAACGCGAGCACCAGCACGATATCCAGCATGTACTTCATGATTCCGTTCCTTTTCTTGCCGTGGAGCCGGCGATCGGATTTGAACCGATGACCTTCTGATTACAAATCAGCGTCTAATTCTCCATATTCCCTTGTATTTCGCACATTCTGTTTCTGTGTTGCCACATTGTTGACAAATCACGCCGCACGGCATAAGGTGTCTTGTGATGGCAACACAAGGACACACTATGGCACAGAAAACAGACAACCGCAAGCCGCGCCGAAAGCGAAAGGCGGAGCATTACAAGGGCTTCACTATTCGGCAAATTCAACCGACCGGGCGGCGCGTTTCAGCCTTCTGGCAAGTAGACTACCGAAAAGGAGAAAAACGGATTCGGCGGTCGTTCTCGGACAAGGGGGCCGCGCTCGCGTGGGCGGACAAGACCGCGCCGGAAGTGGCGGCGGAAGGGCTGGCGGCTTTCGAGTTGGATAAGGAGCAACGGCGCGATGCCGTCCGCGCCCTTGGCCTTCTGCCATCCGGTGAACCTCTCGCGGATGCCGTCAAGGAACTGGTGGCGGCGCGGGCCATGCTGGGCGGCAGGGCAACGGTCGGCCAAGCCTCGGCGTTCTGGGCGAAGCACAACCCGGATGGAAACGCGGTCCCGCTGGGCGGGCGGGTGGCGCAGTTCATTGAAGGGCGCATAAAGGCGAAATGCTCCGCGCCGCACGTCCGCGCCCTCCGTGGCCGGCTGGGCGCGTTGGTCAAGACCTTCGGGGAGCAAGCCCCGGTTGCGGGTATTCTGCCGGATGACGTCGAGGCGTTCTTGGATAGCCTGACAAACCTCTCGCCCCGGTCGCGCAACGCGTGGCTGGTGTCCCTGCGGCACTTTTTCCGCAACGCGGTCAAGATGCGGGTGCTGGACACGGACCCGACCGCGCATCTGGACAAGATTAAGGTGCTACCCCGCCCGCCCGCCTTCCTGTCCGTGGCTGACTGCAAGGAACTCCTGAAGGCGGCGGAAACCGTCGCCCCCGATTATGCGGCGGCGGTGGCAATCCTGTTTTTCGCCGGGGTGCGGCCCACGGAACTGGTCGGCCAGTACGGGCTACGCGGCCGGCGGGCGGTGGGCGCGGATGCCGTTGTCGGCGGGTTGCTCTGGTCGGATGTGGACACCTTCGGGGGGCATATCCGCATCCGTGCGGAGATTTCCAAGGTGAGTCAGCAACGCCTGATTCCGATTGCCCCAAACCTCCGTTCGTGGCTGATTCGCTTCGGGGCCGGGAAGTCGGGGCGCATCGTCCCGAATCCGATGGCGTGGAAACGGGCCCGCGCCGAAATCGAGAAAAAGGCGGGCGTGAAGTGGGGCCAGGACTATGCCCGCCATAGCTTCGCAACGTTTCATTTTGCGGAACACGGTAGCCGTGACCTCCTGCAAGCCGCCCTCGGGCACACGGCGAACTCCACCGAAATAGAGACGGCTTACAAGGGGCTTGCAACGCCCGCAGAGGCGCGGCGGTTCTGGGCCATACGCCCGAAGGGGGCCAAGGCCAAAAACGCGGTACGGGCCAAAGGAAAGGCAAAGACGGCATGAGCAAGACGAAAACACTTCTGAACAACGCGGCAACCCTGTGGAAGAAGTCCGGGCGACCGGGTGGCGACCTCATCATCAAGGGGCCGTCCACCGTCGAACTCATCCGGGCGGAACTGGCTCCGGTGGCCCACGCAATCGAGGCCCAGCAGGAACAGATTGACGATGCCGCCGGCAACGCCTTCCGCATGGCGGCGGAGATGTCGAAGAATCTGAAACTGAACCAACAAGAGCAACGGGTATATGACGCGCTGATTGAGACAGTGGGAAATGAACTAGGGGCGGCGCAAAGCCTGATAACCCGCTACGGCAAGACGAAGAAATACACGGTCAAGGTCAAGGACCCGTTGACTGGGGTAGAACGGAAGCTCCGCAAAACGAAGGGGAGCGGCTATTCCCGCGCAAACGTCCAACTGATTCGGGAGCGCATCGAGAAGAAAATCGGAGCAACGGGCTACACGAATCCGAGAACCTTCTGGGCGAAGGCGCATCCCCTCGCCCACACCGTCCCCGACAAACCGACTGGCAAAAAGACTGGCACAATGCCAGCCCGATAAACAAAGGGCGAAACGCGGTTTTCGCCGTCCCTCGCTGGCACTTCGCCACTTGGTGACGATTCAAGGCAGAACAAAGCGGCATCTCGCCGCCCTCTGGCCGAGAGCGTCACGGAGGCGAAAGCCCATGACACAAGTCACTAGTCCCTTCCTGCGGGGCGTTCAAGCCGCTGCCGAATATCTCGGCGTGTCGGTGCGGACGGTCAACCGCTGGATGAAAACCAACCGCATCCCCTACGCCAAGCCGGGCGGCTGTCTGCTGTTTCGGCGCGATGCGCTGGATGCCGCAATGGAAACCTTCACGGTCCGCGCTATGCGGCGGGAGGGGTAAATCATGCACAAGACCAACAGCGACGAAAGGGCCGCGACACCGGGGGGAACGGGCGCGGCCAAGGGCAAGACCAACGGCGGAAAATGTACCGCATGCACCTGCGGAACTCAAGCAATTCAGCTCTCACTTCAAGGCGTTCGGCGTATCGACTTATTCGCCGGGATCGCGATGGCTGGCATCCTCGCTAACCGCCCCGATGCCTTTGATCTGTGCGACGAAGGCGGCGACCTCGCGCTTGCCGCTTCCCATGCGGCGCGCGCGATGGAAATGGCCGCGCTGGCGATGGGTGGTGGCCGATGAACGCGCCGCAATCCGAACGCGCCCTCGTTGGCGCACTCCTGCAGGATGCCGAAACGGTGTTTCCGCTGGCTGACGCGGCGGGAATCTCGTCGGAGTCGTTCACGGATACCGATTGCATCCGAGCATGGCGGGCGGCGGCGCTTCTGCGGCACCGCAAGACAACCGTGGACCCCGCGACTGTGGCCGGGGCCATGGACGGCGACAGCTACGGGAACATAGTGACGCTGGGCGATATGGTTTGCCTCTGCCCTACGACAGAGAGCGCCGCCACCTACTGCAAGCAGGTTGCCGAGGCCCAGTACCGCCGCAAGGTAAATGCGGCGGCTAGGATGGCCGCGGAGCAATCGGACAAGGGCGGCGACATCGAAGTCATTGTCGAGAATCTCCGCAAGGCCACGGAGCCGCTAGGCGGCGCGGTTCGGCTGCAATTCATGGAAGCCGCCGAACTCATCGAAACCGAACCGCCCCCGCTTGACCCCATCATCGAAGGATGCTTTGAGCGCGGCGACAAGGTGGAACTGGTTGCCGGATCGAAACAGCGAAAGAGCTTTTTCCTGATCGACCTCCTGTTCCATCTGGCAGTTGGTCGGGATTGGCTGGGGTTCAAGATTCCGAAACGGCGGCGGGTGGTCTATGTGAACCTGGAGTTAAAGGACGCATGGATCCACCGGCGAATCCGCCGCAACGCCCGCGCCTACGGAATCAGCGCCGACGAGGTGCGCGGATTCTTCCGTATCGTCAACGCTCGCGGAAAAGGCGCGGTTGTCCGCAATTCTCTTGCGGCGATGATGCGCCGCGAACGGGACGTTGACCTTGTGGCGGTCGATCCCCGCTACAAGCTGATGAAGCCGGGTGAATCGGAAAATCAAGGCGAGGGCGTGGCGGGCATCCTCGCCATGATGGACGAAATCGCGGAGGGCGGCTCCGCCGTGCTCGTCGTCCACCACGACAGCAAGGGAGAGCAAGGCGATAAATCGGTGGCAGACCGGGGCGGCGGTTCGGGCTGGGCCGGGCGCGACGTTGACGCAAAGTTCACCTTGTCGCCCCAGCGCGATGAACCCGACACCGCCGCCGTTGTCGAAAGCCTGTGCCGCAATTACGCGCCGCACCCGGAGTTTTGCATCCGGTGGAAGGATCACCGTTTTGAGGTGGCCGAGGATTTGGCCCCGGTCAAGTTCGGGAACGAGGAACGGAAACGGCAATCGAGGGCGAAGGCAAGGCCGACGATCTCCGATTGCGAGTCCCACGTCCTCGCCGTGGCCGTCGAGCCGATGGGCAAAAACGAACTCATCGGTAAATCTCAAGAGCGGATGCCGATGTCGGCGCGGCAAACAATCAGGGATTGCGTAGATGGACTCGTGCGGCGCGGGAAGCTGGCCCATACGCCAAGGGCCGGGAACAAGAACGGCGCGGTAAAGTACGGGACTCCCGAAGCCATCCGGGCCTATATGCTTCCCAAACTGCCGACTTCGTGACCTCGAAACGGCAAGCATCGGTTGGTTGCGCCGCGCCTATAAATAGGGCGCGGCCGCACAACCGATTCCAGAGGATGCGCTGGTTATGCGGCGGCACAACCCGCACAACCCGCGCAACCTCCCCCTCTGGCTGGTTTCCTATAGCCAGAAAAAGCATAATCCGGCGGGGGCGGCGGTCACCTATTCTTAGTGAGAATAAGCGATAACCTGACCTGTAAGTTTTAGTCGAATACAGGCAAAGCCGCCGCCGTAATGGTACGGTGATTTGACGGTGATTCGGGGTGGCCATCTAGCCTAAATGGCTAGGCGGTTTGTAGGTGATTTCGGAGTGGCCGTCTGTCCACGATAGCCGTGGTGTTTGTGAGGTGATTCGGGGCTGGCGGTCTGTCCATTATGCCGTGGCGGTTTGATGGGTTTTTGGGGGTGGCTGGCCGCATTAAAAAATGGCAAATAATGCGTGAACCGTGACCCATATA
>CAZECJ010000158.1:0-6087 GCA_964510645.1 uncultured Verrucomicrobiota bacterium
TCGCGGTCCATGCGCTTGCGGTAGTTGTCGAAATCGGCCTGGAGCCGGAGCAAGCGGTCTTTGAGGACCTCTTCGGGAGAAGGCTGGGGTTCGGCGGCGGGTTCAAGCGCCGGGGCGGCGGGGGGGGCTTCGGGCGCGGGGACAGCGGGGTCGATCGCCGGCCGATTCGGGTCTTCGGTCGGCGCCGGGGCGTCGGGTTTCGGATGGGGATGCTTGTGGGTCATATCGGGGGGCAACGATACGCAGGATGGGAGGTTTCGTCAATCCCGCGCGGGGGCCGCCGGAGCCGGCGAAAAGGGCCTAGGCTTTCGTCGCGAGCTCGCCGAGGAGGCGGGCGGCAAAGACCTCCAGCGCGACCTCGGGCGCGACGGCTTCGCCGCCGGTCATGGCGGCCTGTGCGTCCACGGCGGCGTTGAGCCAGCGGTACCAGCGGGCGGGCGGCAGGCGGTTGGCCTGCGCGGCCATCTTGGCGATCGCGAAAGGATGGCCCTTGCGCGGATCCTTGGCGAGCGAGGCCAGCAACGCCTCGCCCTCCGGCGGCAGGGACCAGGACAACTGGGGATAGTTTCCGCCGGACACGCGGGCCCAGCCGCGCTTGAGGCAGTCGGACAAGACGACGATTTCGCGCAGCCGGTTCTGGAGAATCACGATCAGGGCCACGGGTTTCGCGCCCTGCTCGAACATCTGCCGCATCGTCTGCAGGGTCTCGGCCAGATCGCCGTCGCAGAACGTGTCGGCGAATTCCCAGAGCTTGCTTTCGCGGACGGGCGCGATCATGAGCTGGACGTCGGCGAGGGCGGCGGTCTTGCGGTCGCCGAGATAGACCGCGAGTTTTTCGATCTCGTTTTCCGCTTGCCGCAGGTTGTAGCCGGTGCGGTCGAGGAACGCGTTGAACACGGGCCGGGGCATGGTCAGCCCCTGGTCCGCGAGCATCTGTTCGACGCGCGGAATGAAGTCTTCTTCGGCTTCCTTGGACTTCTCGGGTTCGTCGAAGACATGGACCTCGCCGAGGCTCTTGAAGGTTTTGTAGAAGGTCGTGGACTTGTTGACCTTGTCGGTGAGCAGGACGAAGAAAACGCCCGCGGGCAGTCCCTTCTTGAGGAGGTCGACGAGCCGTTCCACCTCGGCCTTCACGCCGGCGAACTTGCCCGGCTCGGTCAGCGGATCGAAGAACGGCGCGCCGCGCAGATACACGGTCTTGTTGCCGCCGAGAAAGGGAGGGGTCAGCAGCGCTTCCAGCGTATTCCGCAGCACGGCGCAGACGGGATCCGTCGTGTCGGTTCCGGATTCGGGCTGGATGGTTTCCAGGCCGAACGCCTGTTCCTCGGGCGGGCAGAGCTTCGCCACGAGGTCGTCGGCTTTGCGCGTGGCGGAAAGGTCGTCGGTGCCGTAGACGAGGAACAGCCGCGTCGCGCCATTCTTGGGGGTCGCTTCGGCGCCGGCGTCGGTTTTGGGTTTTCGGGCGGGAGGCATGGCGCTCAGCGGACCATGAAACACAGGGCCGTGTTCTCGATATGGCGGATGCCCGTGAAACGGGCGTCCTGCGCCTGGAGCTGGTTGAGGGCGCGGGTGACGCCGGGGAACCAGCGGCTGTCGTAGTCGTGCCACAGGATGAGTCCGCCGGGCTTGACCATCCGGTGCGCGGCGTCGGAATCGGAAAGCACGTATTCGTAGCTGTGCGCGCCATCGACGAACATCAAATCCACGTGCCCGGAATAGGGCGAAAAATCGAACGTGCCCGAATCGCCGTAGAGCTGGACGATCTTGCCGGACTTGGCCTGCGCGGAAATGCGCGCGCCGGAGACGGGCTTGTCGATGTAGGTTTCGTCGCCGCTCGCCAGCGGCAAGGCGGCCTTGTCGGCGCACTCGGGCGGCAGGTCGAGGGTGTAGCATTTGCCGCCGTCGGGCTGGTTGGCCGCCATGTTCTCCGTGGTGCGCCCGTCGAACGTGCCGATCTCGAAGCAGACGGCCGGCTGGCGCTGCCGGACGAACGCGGCGATGAGCATCAGCTCCGTCGGCGTGACGTTGCCGGCGACGTCCGCGATGCGCGACAGGTTCACGGCGGTCTCGTCGCGGATGATTTCGGCGGCGGAAATCTTCGGGACGGTGGGCGCGGGCTTGGCGCGGGGATCTTCGATTTCGGTTTCGAAGCCGAAGTGCTTGCAGAGGGCGTAGAGCAGGCCTCGGTGTTTCCGGAGCAGGACGCCGCCGGCGAAGAAATAGGCGCAGCCGGCCAGGCTCTGGACGTAGCGCCGCAAGAATAGGGGAAGATCGTTCATGTGCGGAAGATGTTGTAGCAAACCCCGCGCGGCATGGGAAGCGCGCGGGCGCTCAAATCCGCAGGGGGGCGGGCCCGTGGGAATTCCAGATCCGCTGGACGAAGCCGGCGATGCGCTCCGCGGAATGGTCGGGGTGGACGTCGATCCAAACGACGTCGGCCTGGTGCCGGAACCACGTCATCTGCCGCTTGGCGTATTGTCCCGTGCGGACCGTGGTCCGGCGGATCGCTTCTTCCTCGGAGATCTGGCCGTCGAGGACGAGCCCCGCCTCCTCGTAGCCGATGGCGTGGCGGGCCGTCTCGGAGAGCGCCGGATACGTCGCGCGCAGGGCGCGGACTTCCTCGACGAGGCCGTAGGCGAACATCTGCCGGGCGCGGCGGGCGATGCGCGCCCGCAGCTCGTCCGGCGGCAGGGCCAGGCCGGCGATCTTCGGGCGCGGCCGCTCCTCGGCGACGGGCAGGGCATGGCCGGAGGCGAGCAGCTCGTAGGCGCGGACGACGCGCCGCGGATTCTCGGGATCGCGCAGGCGGTCGTATTGCGCCGGGTCGAGGGCGCGGACGGCCGCTTGCAACGCTTCGAGCCCATCGGCCTGGAGCAGCGCCTCGGCGGCGGCGCGGTGGACGGGATCCTCGACGGCGGCGCTGTCGAGGCCTTCCGTGAGGCAGCGGACGTACAGCCCCGTGCCGCCCACCACGATGGGCACGGCATGGCAGGCCCGGATCGCCGGTTCGGCCGCGCGCATGGCCGCCAGATAGTCGCCGACGGAAAACGTCCGGTCGGGCGCGGCGAGATCGAAGCCGAACGAAGGGACGGCGGCGCGCTCCGCCGCATCGGGCTTGGCCGTGCCGATGTCCATGCCCCGGTAGATCGTCATCGAATCGGCGGACAAGATCGGACGCGGCGGCCGCGCCAGCTGCGCGAGGTGCTGCGCGACGGCGCTCTTGCCCGAGGCCGTGGGGCCGACGAGCACGTTGGCGGCGAGGGGGGTCATGCCGCGGCCCGCGGATTTTTACGTAGAACGTAAAAACTTTCAGCGGTTTTTACGTAGAACGTAAAAACTTTGGGGTGGGTTTTACGTGGAACGTAAAAACATTGCAGCCGCCACGGGACGTTCATGGCGCGGGCGCTTCCGGCGGTTGCCCGCGTTCGGGGACGGCTTCGGGGGCCTGGACGAGGAGGGTGCCGAGGACGTAGATGCCGACGCCGACGCAGATGGCGGAGTCGGCGACGTTGAAGGCGGGGAAATGGTGGGTCCGGACGAAGAAATCGAGGAAATCGACGACGTAGTCGAGGCGGAGGCGGTCGAAGAGGTTGCCGGCGATGCCGCCGCAGAGCAGGCCCAGGGCCACGCGGTGGACGCGGCCGGGGGGCAGGATCTTGCGGCGGAAAACCACCAGCACGGCGAGCATCACGAGCGCCAGCGCGGACAGGGCGACGTTCTGGCCGCTGAACATGCCCCACGCGGCGCCGGTATTGCGGATGTAGGTGAGGTGGAAGAAACCCGGAATCACCGGCACGGACTCGTGCAGGGAAAACGCGCCGCGCACCCATTCCTTGGAGGCCTGGTCGAGCAGGACCACGCAGAGGGCGACGAGCAGCGGCGTCATGGCAGGGCGGGCGCGGCCCGCTTAATCCATCGGTTCCGCCGACTCGGCGGCGTCCTCGGCGGCCAGCTGCTGCAGCGGCAAGGTGCCGCTGAAGGGGCGGTATTTGGTGCGGCCGCGTTCGGCCGCGTTCTGGCAGGCCATGCACTTCTTGGCGAAAGGCAGGGCCTTCAGGCGCGGCAGCTCGATCGCGCCGCCGCAGGTTTCGCAAGCGCCGTAGGTGCCTTCATCGACGCGCCGGATGGCGTCTTCGATGTCGTAGAGGGATTCCTGCCGGCTGGAGGCCAGGTTCAACGCGAGCTCGCGGTCGAAATTGTCGGTGCCCTGATCCGCCATGTGCGTGGAGTGGGCGCTGATGTCGCCGGACGCTTCGATGGGCGAGCGCTTGAGATTGTCGCCGGCGAGGGCGTCGAGATTGCCCTGGGTCAGATCGAGCTGCTTCTGGAGCTGCGTGCGGAAAAACATCAGCTCGTCCTTGCGGAAGGCGCGGGCGGGCTTGATCTTGTGGACCGGGGGCGGGGGCGGCGGAGGGGGCAGCTTCTTGGCGACGGGCTTCGGGAGGGCCTTCTTCGCGGCCTTGGGGGCGGCTTGTTTCGCAGGCGCCTTGCGGACGGCCTTGGGCGCGGCCTTTTTCGCGGCGGGCTTCTTCGCCGGCTTGCGGGCGGGCAGTGTCTTCACCGCCTTCTTCGCGGGGCGGGAAGTCTTCTGGACGCTTTTCTTCGGAGCCGTTTTTTTCTTCGTCGCCATGCTGCACCTCTCGTAGTAATCGTACTTCCGCAGAGCTCGGAAAACAACCCGGAGTTCCGCTAGGGTTGCGGTGTTTACCACGGGCGGCGGACAAAAGTCAACCGCCGGATGCAACCGATTTCGGCGAAAAAAATTGCGGCGGCTTCCGGGGTCGAATAGGATGCGGCGCATGAGGCATGTTGGACAGCTCGGATGGGCGGCGGCGATCGTTCTGTGGGGGTGCGTTATTCCGGCGTTCGGCGGGGATTCCGCGGCCGAAGAGCAGATGGAGCGCGTCCGGCTTTCCATGCCCGACGTGCCGCTGGAACTGGAGGCGTCCATCCGCGTGGTGGATGCCAACGGCAAGGGACTGAAAACCGTGCGGGCCGCCGCGGCCCTCGCGCCGAAGGCGGATGGCCGCACCGCCCGCTATACGCTCTTCGACGCGTTCGGCGGCATCTTGGAAGAGATGACGGTGGCGCTGGGCGCCGGCCTCGCCGAGTTTGCCTATGCCCAGGGCGATCCGCTGAAAGTCGCTCCGTTGCCGGATCTGTTCGGGCCCATCCAAGGCAGCGAGATCAGCTGGATGGAACTGAGCTTTTCGTTCTTCTGGTGGCCGGACCCGAAGATCGTCGGCACCGAGAAGGTGGCGAACCGCTGGGAATGCCAGGTGATCGAAATCGCCTGTCCGCCGGAATACGGCGGCGGCTGGTCGCACGTCCGCCTGTGGGTGGCGCCGGCCTACAATGCCGTGGTGCGCGGAGAGGCCTGGCGGGACGGCAAGGCCGCGAAGCGCTTCGAAGTGAAGTCGGTCAAAAAGCTGCGCCAGGTCTACATGATCGGCGACCTGGAAGTGAAGAACCTCGAGACCGGCGCGCGCGCGCGCCTCAAGGTCGGCAAGATGAAAATGATCTCCCCGGACTACACGCCCGAAGAGCTGGACGAATTCAACGCGCCCGTCGATTGGTGAAACGGGCATGGGCGACTTCTTTCCAGAGGCCGGAGAACCGGCGGGGCGGGGCGAGGTCCGGCGGCAGGTCTGGAAAGTTTCCGAGCTGACGCGCCGCATCAAGGGCACGCTCGAAGGCGCGTTCGGCAGCGTGTGGGTGGAGGGGGAAATCTCGAATTTCCGCAAGCCGGCGTCGGGGCATGCGTATTTCACGCTGAAGGACGCGACGAGCCAGCTGCGGGCCGTGATGTTCCGCGGGGCGCTCGCCGGCGTGGCGCTGCCGCTCAAGGACGGCCTGCTGGTGCGCGGGTTCGGGCAGATCACCGTCTACGAGGCGAGCGGCGACTACCAGATTTTGCTGAAGAAAATCGAACCGGCCGGCGAAGGCGAGCTGATGCTGCGCCTGGAGGCGCTGAAAAAGCGGCTGGCGGCGGAAGGCCTCTTCGCGGCCGAGCGCAAGCGTCCGCTGCCGGCGCTGCCGCAGCACGTGGGCATCGTGACCTCGCCGACGGGCGCGGCCATCCGCGAC
>CAZECJ010000159.1:0-5974 GCA_964510645.1 uncultured Verrucomicrobiota bacterium
GGTCGATCATGGCCTGGATTTCCGGCACGCGGTTGTGGTGGGTCTTGATGAGCGCCGCGTTCTTCGTGCCGCCGCTTTCGATGGTGTCGGGATAGATCGTGCCCTGCACCAGTTTCCAGTGGTCGCCCAGATCCAGCGTCCGGAGCTTTTCGCGCAGCACCTCGACGAACAGGCGTCCGATGATCGCGCGCTTCTGCTCGGGCTCGGCCACGCCCGCCAGCTCGCGCAGGAACAGGGCTTCGGCGCGCTCGATCGCGATGTTCCGGAAGCCTTCGGCGGCCAGGAACTTCAGGATGTCGTCCGACTCGCCGAGGCGCATCAGGCCCGTATCCACGTGCAGGGACCGCACGCGGTCCGCGCCGACGGCCTCGATGCAGACCTGGAGCGCCACCAACGAATCGACGCCGCCCGACACCAGCAGGAAAAGCGTGGAATCGCCCGCCGCCGCGCGGGTCTGCTCGATCACGCGCCGGCGCATGCTGCCCGCGACCCACGGCGTGCGGATGCGGCATGTCGTCAGGAAGTTCCTCAGGATCGCGCCGCCGTGCGGCGTGTGCACGACCTCGGGATGGAACTGCACGCCGTAAATAGGTCGGTTGTCCGCCTCGTAGGCCGCGAAGGCGCAGGCATCCGCCGCGGCCGTCGCGCGGAAGCGCGGCGGCAGCTCCGCGACGTGGTCGCCGTGGCTCATCCAGACCGTCTGTTCAACCGGCAGGCCCAGGAACAGGTGCGCGGCCGGATCGCAGCGGATCGGCGCGGGGCCGTATTGCCGCTCGCTGCCGTGGACCAGGCGGCCGCCGTGCAGCTTCGCCAGCAATTGGTGGCCGAAGCAGATGCCGAGGATCGGGTTGCCGTAGCCCGCCAACCGCGCGCGCATCAAGCGCACGTGCTCGTCGGTCACCGACTGGGGCCCGCCGGACAGGATCAGGCCCGCCGGCGCGTCCGCCCCCGCCCGGAAATCCTCGGGGGCCATCACGACGCAATAGACGCCGAGCGCGCGCACGCGGTTCGCGATCAGGTGCGCGTACTGGCCGCCGAAATCGAGGACGGCGACGTGGTCCAGGTTTGGGCGGGCCCCGCCGCCTTGCGCGGTGGGGGAGCCAACTTTGGCCTCCGACGACGCAAGGTCGTTGGGGGGCCGACCGCACGTTAGTTTCGGGTCGAGCATTCCTTCTCCTGTTCGATCTGCTTCAGCAGTTCTTCCGATGCGCCGGTGGGATATTCGCCCGAGAAGCAGGCGTAGCAGCACGGCAGGTCCTTGTAGAGCGCACGCAGGTCGGCGAGCGACTGGTAGATCACCGCGTCGGCTTCGAGATAGTGCGCGATCTGCTTGGGATCGTAGTGCGCGGCGATGATCTCGCGCTTGACCGACATGTCGATGCCGTAGATGCAGGGGCAGACGATCGGCGGCGCCGCGGAGATGAAATAGATTTCGGTGGCGCCGCTCTCGCGCAGCAGCTTCACGATGTGCTTCGACGTCGTCCCGCGCACGATCGAGTCGTCCACCACCGCCACCTTCTTGCCGCGCACCACGTCCTTCAGCGGATTGAGCTTCTGCCGCACGATCTGCTCGCGCCGCGCCTGGGTCGGCACGATGAAGCTGCGCCCCACGTGGTTGTTCTTCGCCAGTCCGCGCCGGTACGGCACGCCCAGCGCCTCCGCCATCCCCGACGCGAAGAAATACGCCGACGACGGCACGTCGATCACGAGATCCGGCTTCAGCCCCGCCTTCTTCACCTGCTCCGCCAGCTGCCGGCCGATCCGCACGCGCTCGGTCGCCACCAGCCGCCCCTGGATCACCGAGTCTTCGCGGGCGAAGTAGATGTATTCGAAAATGCAAAAGGCCTGCTTTTCCGCGCGGCAGATGCGGCTGTGGACCTGGCCCTCGTTGTCGATCAGCACCGCCTCGCCGGGGCGCAGGTCCCGGATCAGCTCGAACCCGAGATAATCGAAGCAATCGGTTTCGGAAGCGAAGGCGTAGACCATGCCCTTGTCGGTGTATTTCCGGCCCAGCACCAGGGGCCGGATGCCGTGCGGATCCGTGAACGCCAGCAGACCGTGGCCGGCGATGATCGTCAGCGCCGAATACGCGCCCTGCACCTTTTCCTGCACGGCCTGCACCGAATCGAAAATGTCGTCGGGCGTCAGCGTCTTGAGGTTCTTGGTCTCGAGCGCGGCGGCCAAGGCGTAGAGGATCAGCGCCACGTCGTTCGACGTGTCCAGCAGCCGGTGGGCGTCTTCGCAGAGCGTCTGTTTGAGCTGGTTGAAGTTCACCACGTTCCCGTTATGGACCATCGCCAGCCCGAAGGGATACATCACCACCGTCGGTTGCGCATCCAGCACGTCGGTGCTCCCCTGCGTGGCGTAGCGCACGTGCCCCAGACCGATCCGGCCGGCAAAGCGCGCCAGATCGATTTTCTTGAAGGCCTGGCTGACCAGCCCGTCCGCCTTGTGCAGATGGAAACGGTGATTGAACGTGACGATGCCGGCGGCGTCCTGTCCGCGGTGCTGGATCGCCGTGAGGCCTTCCAGCAGCGTACCGGCGATGTCGTCGTATCCGATGATTCCTAGGATTCCACACATAATCAGTTTTCAGGGTTCAGGGTTCAGAGTTCAGGGGTGGAGAGCGTTGGCTAAATAGGTAGTTAGGACTTCGGGATACAGTTGATGTTCGACGGCGAGGCCGCGCCGTTCGACTTCCGCGAGCGTCTCCGCGCCGCGCAGATCGACTTCCCGCTGCGCGAGCACCGCGCCCGTGTCGAGCCCTTCGTCCACGAGATGCACCGTGATCTTCGTGGCGGGCAGATGCCGCGCGAAGGCCCATTCGTAGCCGCCGAGCCCTTGGTGCGCCGCCGTGTCGGCCGGATGGACGTTCAGGATGCGCCCGCGGTAGCGCGCGATCACGCGCGGCGAAAGGATCCGCATGTAGCCGGCCAGCACGACGACGTCGGCGCGGCAATTCTCCAGCACGGCGAGCAGCGCGACGTCGTAGGCTTCTTTGCCCATCCCGCGCGCGTCCAGCGCGAAGGTTTCGAGGCCCAGCTCCTGCGCGAGCGCCAGCCCCGGCGCGGCGGGCCGGCTCGAAATCACGGCCGCGATTTCGCAGCGCCCGGCCAGGATGCCGTCGCGCGCGGCCTTGGCCAGCGCGACCATGTTGCTGCCGCGCCCCGAAATCAGGATGGCCACGCGCGGAATCACGCCGGCCCCCGCCCCGCGCCGATGTCGGTGCGAAATTGCATGTCCCGGAAACGGATCTGTCCGCAGGCGGCATAGGCCTTGCGCCGCGCGGCGGCGAGATCGGCGCCGTGCGCCACCACGTTCAGCACGCGCCCGCCGGAAACGACCGTTGCGCCGTTGCGCCGTTCGGTGCCGGCATGGAAGACCAGCGCGTCGGCCTCTGCGAGGCCGGAAATCGGATCGCCGGTGCGCAGGTCGCCCGGATACCCTCCCGCCGCCAGCACCACGTCGATCACGACGCCCGGCCGGAACGGGAGCGGATGTTTCTCCAGCGTGCCGTCGAAGCTCGCCAGCAGCGTCGGCAACAGCGCGCCGTCCAACGCGGGCAGCAGCACTTCCGTCTCCGGATCGCCGAGGCGCGCGTTGTATTCCAGCAGTTTAGGCCCCGCCGCGGTCATCATCAGGCCGAAGTAGAGGAACCCGCGGTAGGCGATGCCCTCCTCGGCCAAGCCCTTCAGCGTCGGCGCAACGATCGTCTTCCGGATGTCGTCCAATGCCGCGGCGCCGACGTCCGGCACCGGCGTATAGGCGCCCATCCCGCCGGTGTTGGGCCCGCGGTCGCCGTCCAGCAGGCGCTTGTGGTCGCGCGATGTCGGAAACAACTGGATCGTCTGGCCGGAAACCACGCCCATCACGGACACCTCGGGACCTTCGAGCCATTCCTCGACCACGACGGGCGCGTTCGCGCCATGGCGCCGCTCGATCTCTTTCAGCGCCTTCAGCGCCTCCTGCGGATCCGGACAGACGAACACGCCTTTGCCCGCCGCCAGCCCGCTGTATTTCACCACCACGCCGCCGCTCTGCGACCGGACGTGATCCGCCGCCGCGCGCGCGGATTCGAAAAAGGCGCCGGCGGCGGTGGGAATGCCGTGGCGCTGCATGAATTGCTTGGCCCACGTCTTGGAGCTTTCCAGCCGGGCCGCCGCGCGCGTCGGCCCGAAAACGCGGAATTTCCCGCTCGACAAGAAATCCACGAGGCCCCGCGCCAGCGGCGCCTCGGGACCGACCACGACGAGCTCGATGCCCTCGGCCTCGCAGAAATTCCGGATGCCCGCGAAATCGTTTTCCGCGATCGGCCGGTTGTTCTCCGTCCCGCCGTTGCCCGGCAGGCAAAAGACGTTTTCGGCGCCGGCGTCCTGCGCCAGTTTCCAGGCGAGGGCGTGTTCGCGGCCGCCGCGACCGATGACGGCGATCTTCACTGCGCCAGCTCCTTGGCCGCGGCGGCGAGGGTCTCGCGGCAGATGCGCGGGGCCCAGCCGACGTAGCTCGGCACGTCCAGTGCCCGCAGGCGCGCCTGCAGGGATTCGTCGATGCCGCTGGCAGCGAGCAGGCGATGGAAATCAGCCAGGGTGACCGCGCGGCCGCGCGTCATTTCCTTCAGTTGGTCGTAGGCGTCCTTCCGGCCCGCGCGGCGCAGGACGATCTGGTACGGCTCGGCCAGCAGTTGCGGCTCGCGTTCCAGTTCGGCGCGACAGGCCGCCGCGTCGAGTTCGATCCGGCCCAGGCCGGCCAGGGTTTCCTGCCACGCCAGATGCGAATGCGCCAGCGCGACGCCGACGTTCCGCACCACCGTGCTGTCGGACAGGTCGCGCTGCATGCGCGAGTGGCACAGCCGCTCGGACAGCGTGGACAGCAGGCTGTCGGCCAGCACCAGGTTCCCTTCGCTGTTCTCGAACCGGATCGGGTTGACCTTGTGGGGCATCGTGGACGACCCCACCTCGCCCGCTTTCTTCCGCTGCACGAAAAACCCGCGCGAGACGTATTCCCAGACGTCCGTATCGAGATCGAGCAGGATCACGTTGATCCGCCGTACGATGGAAAACCATTCGCTCCACGCGTCGTGGTCTTCGATCTGCGTGGTCGCCGGATTGAATTCCAGCCCGAGGCCGCCGATGAATTTCTCCGAGAACGCGATCCAGTCGCAGTCGGGATCGGCCGCCGCGAAGGCGGACCAGTTGCCGGTCGCGCCGTTCAGCTTGCCCCGGAAGCGGAACGCTTTCAGCTGCCGAAATTGCCGCATGAGCCGGGAAACGAAGACCGCCCATTCCTTGCCCGCCGTGGTCGGCGAGGCGGGTTGTCCGTGGGTCTTCGCGGGGAACGGCACGTCCTGTCCGCATTCCGCCAGTTCCATCAATTTCCGGATGACTTCTTCCAGCAGCGGAAGCTGCAGTTTTTCCGCGTACTCGCGGAAGATCCGGCTGTAGGCCAGGTTGTTGACGTCCTCGGACGTCAGGGCGAAATGGATCCACTCCGCGCGCGCCGGGAAACGCTCGCGCAGATGTTCCACGCAGGCCATCACGTCGTGGGCCGTCCGCGCCTCGATGCGCTTGACGTTTTCGTAGTCGCGCTCGCCGAAGGAATCCCGCTCTTTGCGGATCGCCGCGCGTTCGGCGTCGTCGAGCGCGAAGAACCGCCCCGTGTCCGCCAGCGCTTCCAGATAGGCCAGTTCGACGAAGCAGCGGCTGCGCATCAGCGACTGCTCGCAGAACAGTTCCGCGAGCTCGCCGAGACGGCCGGCGTAGCGTCCGTCGAGGGGGGAGATTTCCTTAGGCATGGGCCGCCTCCCGGATGTCGCGGTCGTCGCGGCGCAGGCCTTCCTTCAGGTCGGCGATCTCGGCGCGGAAGCGGTCCTTGAGCCGCGGCAGGTTCAGCGCGCGCAGCGCGGCCAGCGCCGCTTCCTTCGGCCGCACCACCGTCATCGCCGGCACCTGCGAGGGCATCATCAGCGACGAATTCA
>CAZECJ010000160.1:0-5945 GCA_964510645.1 uncultured Verrucomicrobiota bacterium
TGTATTTCGCCACGCTGACGGAAGTCCCCATCCTGCGCGGCTTGCTCGACAGCGGTATGGGCCAGGGCCCCGCCCTCGCCCTCCTGCTGGCCGGCCCCGCCCTCTCCCTCCCCAACATGCTGGTCATCAATTCCATCCTCGGCCCGAAAAAAACCCTCACCTTCATTGGCCTAGTCGTCGTCATGTCCACGGTCACGGGCATGGTCTTTGGAATGATCATGCGGTAGGGAGCGGCCATGGATTCCAATACAAAGGAACTGGTGGCGATCGCCGCCGCCATCGCCGGCAAATGCCAACCTTGCTTTGCCTACCACTTCAAGCAGGCGCAGGAGCTGGGCATCCCCGCCGACCAGATCCGCGAGGCCATCCAACTGGCCAAGGACATCCGCGCCTCGGGCGACAAGCACATGGACGAATTCGCGGAACGCCGCATGACGTCCGTCCCCGGAGAATAGCCCCATGTCCGGCCACGACCATCGCCACGATCACGCCGTCCACGGCACCGGCGCCCGCGCGCTGGGCCTGGCCGCGGTCTTGACCGGTGGCATGATGGTGGTCGAATTCGTCGGCGGGTGGTGGTCCAACAGTCTGGCGCTGGTATCCGATGCAGGCCACATGTTGACCGACGTCGGCGCCCTGCTGATCAGCCTTGCCGCCCTGAAACTCGCCCAGGCCCCCGCCGACGCCCGCCGGACGTTCGGCTGGCAGCGGACCGAAATCCTCGCGGCGCTGCTCAACGGCCTGACCCTGCTGGCGCTCGCGGCCTACGTCGTGTACGAAGCCGTGCCGCGCCTGCTGCATCCCGAGCCCATCCAGAGCGGCATCATGATGATGGTCGCCGCCGTGGGCCTGGTCGTCAATGTGGCCGGCTTGTTCCTGCTCCGGACGCATAGCGAGGAAAACCTGAACATCCGCGGCGCGCTCCTGCACGTGCTGGGCGATTTGCTTTCCTCCGTGGCCGTGCTGGTCGGCGGTGCGTTCGTCTGGTGGAAGGGCTGGACCTGGATCGATCCCGCCCTGAGCCTCCTGATCGCGGCCATCATCGCCAACGGCGCGGTCCGCGTCACCCGCGAAGCCCTCGGCATCCTGCTGGAATTCGCCCCGTCCCACGTGAAACCCTCCGAGGTGGAGAAAACGATCCTGGACCAACCGGGCGTGCTTGGATTGCATCATCTCCACCTCTGGTCCCTCTCCAGCCGGCGCCACGCGCTCAGCGCCCATCTGCTCGTGGACGACCGGCGCGTCAGCGAAAGCGATTCCCTCCTGGCCGAGTTGCGCCGCCTCCTGCACGACCGCTTCGACATCGATCACGCCACGTTCCAACTGGAACACCAACCCTGCAACGACCCGGGATGCCCCATCCCCCAACGAAAGGAAAACCCATGAAGAAAATCCAAATCCTCGGCACCGGCTGCCCCAAGTGCAAGCTGCTGTATGCCAACACGGAAGCCGCCCTGAAATCCGCCGGCATCGAGGCGCAGATCGAAAAGGTGGAAAAGATCGTCGACATCATGAAGTTCGGCGTGATGTCCACGCCCGCCCTCGTCGTCGATGGAGCCGTGAAGAGCGTCGGCAAGGTCCTGAGTCCGGACGACATCAAGAAATATTTGGCATAAAGGAGAACCCATGAGCGAGAAACCATCCTGTGCCTGCGGAACGGCTCCGAAACTGATCTACCCCTGTTCCGGCAGCGCCGACGTGGGCGCCTTGGCCGATCTGGCCGCGCGCCAGCTGGCCCGCGCCGGTTCCGGAAAGATGTCCTGCCTCGCCGGCATCGGCGGCCGGGTCTCGGGCTTCTTGGCCTCGACCGAAAGTGCCGCGAAAGTCCTGGTTATGGACGGCTGCCCGCTGAACTGCGCGAAGAAGACGCTGGAACTCGCCGGCTTCTCCGGGTTCGAACACCTCTGTCTGGCGGATCTCGGATTCCAGAAGGGCCAATCGCCGGCGACACCTGAAAACGTCGCGAAGGTCGCGCAAGCAGCCGCGCCCAAACTCGCCTGCTGAAAATCATGACCAACGGCCTGCCCATCGCCACACCGATCTGCTGCCCCTCCAATGGCGGAGGGGATCTGCTGCCCCTGTTGCTGGTTTTAGTTGTCCTGCTGGCCGGACATATCGTCCTCCAAGAATTCAAGAAACGGAAAGGGAAACCCGAAATGAAAAACTTCAAAAACCTGGCCATCGTGGCCGCCGTAGTCGTGGCCGCAGGCATCGTCTTTGCGCTCAAGCACGACCAGGCCAAGCCTTCCGAATCCGCTCCGGCGGTTGCTGCCGAAGCCGTACGGACCTCGACGGAAGCAGCGACCGCCGCGCTGCCCCGCATGGTGGATTTGGGCGCGGACAAGTGCATCCCCTGCAAAATGATGGCCCCCATCCTGGAGGAAATGAAAACCACCTATGCCGGCCAGCTCGAGGTGGATTTCATCGACGTCTGGAAGAATCCGGATGCCGGCGACCAGTACGGCGTGCGCGTCATCCCCACGCAGATCTTCTTTGACGCCAGCGGCAAGGAGATGTTCCGCCACGAGGGATTTTTCGGCAAGGAAGACATTCTCGCCAAGTGGAAGGAACTGGGCGTGAACCTTCAGCCGAAGGATGCCCCATGATCCAATCCCTGTTTACCGACCTGTCCCGCGCCATCGAGGGCGATCCGGCCATTGCGCTCTCCGCCGCCTTCGTCTGGGGCATCCTGAGCATCGTGCTCAGCCCCTGCCACCTCGCCAGCATTCCGCTGATCGTCGGTTTCATCGACGAGCAAGGGCAAATCTCCACGAAGCGCGCCTTCCAGATCGCGCTGCTGTTCGCGCTGGGTATCCTGGTCACCATCGGCCTGATCGGCGCCGCCACGGCGATGGCAGGGCGGATGCTGGGCGACGTCGGGCGCTTCGGCAACTACTTCGTCGCGGCGATCTTCTTCCTCGTCGGCCTGCACTTGCTGGGCGTGATTCCCCTGCCGTTCTCCGGCCCCGGCCAGGTCAAGCTGAAGCAGCGCGGGCGCCTCGCCGCCTTCATCCTCGGCCTCGTGTTCGGCGTGGCCCTCGGCCCCTGCACGTTCGCCTACATGGCGCCCATGCTGGCCGTGACCTTCAAGCTCGCCGCCGCCCACATGGCCTACGGCATCCTGCTGCTGCTGGCTTACGGCGTCGGCCACTGCGCTGTCATCGTCCTCGCCGGCACTTTCACCGAAAGCGTCCAGCACTACCTGAACTGGAACGAAGCCTCCAAGGGCGCGAATATCCTCAAGAGAATCTGCGGCGTCCTCGTCCTCCTCGGCGGCCTCTGGATGATCTACACCGCGCCATGAAAATCCCGACGGCATTTGCATGGGCCGCGCTCGTCCTGGCCGGAACGACGTTGCTGGCCTTGGGCCGCGCGGCCCCGGCCGATGAACCTGCCGCGACGAACGCGCCCGGCCAGCCCATTGTGTACTACTTCCACCGGACCGCCCGCTGTCCTGCCTGCCTGTCCATGGAGACCTGGACCAGCCAGGCCGTGGCGAAGGCGAATTCCGGAGCATCCGCCACCTCCCTCGCCTGGCGCGCCGTCAATCTCGACGAACCCGCCAACGCCCATTATGCCGACGACTTCCAGTTGACCTTCGGAACCGTGGTCGTCGCGGAGAACCGCGAAGGCCAAGCCGTCCGCTGGAAGAACCTGGAAAAGGTCTGGGAGTACTCCTCCGACGAGGCCATCTTCTCGCAATATCTCGAAAGCGAATTCGGCCCCTTCTTCGGCCGCGGACGCTGACCGGCGATTTTCCGTCCGCCGGACTTGACGCGGCGGGCCGTTCATTCTATATTTCGCCATATAACGAATTATTAGGAGATTCGCCGTGAACGCTTCCGCCCTCAAATCCGCCGCGCGCATCGCCAAAGCCTTGGCCGATCCCCAGCGCATGCGCATCTTGAACATGCTGCGGCCGGGCGAGCGCTGCGTCTGCCAGATCGTCGAGGTGCTGGCCTTGGCCCCCTCCACCGTTTCCAAGCACCTCTCCCTGCTGGAGGCCGCTGGCCTCGTCGCCTCGCGCAAGGACGGTCGCTGGATCTACTACCGGCTCCCGGACGAAACCGTCCAAGCTCCCGTCCTCTCCCTGCTGGACTGGCTGGACCAGGCGCTCCGGAAGGATCCCGCCGTTGCGGCGGATGCCCGCTTGTTGAAGTCGATCGACGCCCGCAGCCGGACCGCCGGCTGCCGGCCAACCGGCAGAAAACCATGAACTCCATCCGCATCCTGTTCCTCTGCACCGGCAACTCCTGCCGCAGCCAGATGGCCGAAGGCTGGACCCGCGCGCTCAAGAGCGACCGGATCGAGGCGTTCTCCGCCGGCATCGAAACGCACGGCCTCAATTCCCGTGCCGTGCAGGTCATGGCCGAAGCGGGCGTGGATATCTCCGGCCACTGGTCCAAGACCGTGGCCGACCTGCCGACCAGGGATTTTGACTATGTCGTGACCGTCTGCGACAACGCCCACGAGTCGTGCCCCCTCTTCCCCGGCAAGACCAAGGTCGTCCACGTCGGCTTCGACGATCCCCCGCGGCTCGCCAAGGATGCCCCGACCGAAGAAGAGGCCCTCACCCATTACCGCCGGGTCCGCGACGAGATCAAAGCCTTTGTTGAAACCTTGCCGGACGCTTTGACCGCCGAAAGGAGCTGATCATGCCTTCGCCCAAAAAAGACCAAGTCCGCCAACATGTCCGCGAGCGCTATGCGGGCATCGCGAAATCCAGCGGCTCGTGCGGTTGTTCCAGCAGCTGTTGCCAACCCGACGCCTTGCTCAACCCCGACGCTTCGGCCCAGCTCGGCTATTCGAAGGAAGAACTCGCCGCCGTCCCGGAAGGAGCCAACCTGGGCCTCGGCTGCGGCAATCCGCAGGCCATCGCCGCCCTCCGGCCCGGCGAAACCGTGGTCGATCTCGGCTGCGGCGGCGGCTTCGACTGCTTCCTCGCCGCGCGCCGCGTCGGACCCAAGGGCCGCGCCATCGGCGTGGACATGACCCCCGAGATGATCCACAAGGCGCGCGAAAACGCGGCCAGGGGCAAAATCAAGAACGTCGATTTCCGCCTCGGCGAGATCGAGCATCTGCCCGTCGCGAACGCCACGGCGGACGTCATTCTCTCCAACTGCGTCATCAACCTGTCGCCCGACAAGCCGCAGGTCTACGCTGAAGCCGCCCGGGTGCTCAAGCCCGGCGGACGCCTGGCCATTTCCGACGTCGTGGCCATCGCGCCGATTCCGGCCACGGTCAAGAAAAACCTCCAGGCCCACAGCGGCTGCATCGCGGGCTCCGCCACCGTCCCGGAAACGAAACGGATGTTGAAAAAGGCCGGTTTCTCCAACATCCGCGTGTGCGTGAAGGAACAAAGCAAGGCATTCATCAAGGATTGGTTTCCGGGCAGCGGCGCGGAGAAACACGTCCGATCCGCCACCATCGAAGCCGTGAAAACAGGAGCAAGGACATGAGCTGCAGCACTGCATCGACCGCCACGCGCAAGCTGACCAATCCCTTCGAGCGCTACCTGACCCTTTGGGTTGCGCTGTGCATCGCCGGCGGCATCCTGCTGGGCAAGCTGGCGCCCGACCTAGCCATGACCCTCGACGGCATGGCCATTTTCGTCAACGGCGCACCGGTGGTCTCGATCCCCATCGCCATCTGCCTGTTCTTCATGATGTATCCCATCATGGTGAAGATCGATTTTGCCTCGGTCATCCAGGCGGGCAAGAGCGGCAAGCCCGTCTGGCTGACGCTGTTCGTCAACTGGGCCATCAAGCCGTTCACCATGTTCGCCATCGCCTATTTCTTCCTCGGGTTCGTCTTCAAATCGTTCATCGGCGTGGATGCCGTGGATCTCGTAAAAATCCCGTTTGGACTAGACCTAGCCGTGGGCGCGAGTCACGGCGCGGGCACCGTCGTCCTCAGCGAGGGCGTCAAGATGCTTCAAATCCCGC
>CAZECJ010000161.1:0-5925 GCA_964510645.1 uncultured Verrucomicrobiota bacterium
GCAACCGCCACGCGGAAACCCTCTCCGGCAGCGGCGGCGCCTTCCCGCGCTGGGCGAGCACCGCGTTCCTCGGCCAGTGGAGCCAGACCCATATCCCCGAAGTCCTGAAAATCCACGAGAACATGGCGCGCTACGACCACGTCGGCATGGGCACGCATTGGGACGGCGCGGTCATCGCCTGGGAGCGCGGCGGCTCTTTCCCCTACAACACGGCGCTGGTGGTGTTCAACTCCAAGTGGGCGGACTGGCGCACCATTCCGACCAAGGGCACGTTCCCGAACGACGCCTATCTCTACAACTATGCCCGGACCTACCAGTGCTACTTCAAGGACAGCGGTCCGGCGGCGGACTACGTCTACGCCAGCGACCTCTACAACGTGAACCAGCCCCCCAACAGCTATTCGGTCTGGGGCTACAAGAATCCCGATCCGAGCAGCCTCTGGGCCGGAAGCGCGATTTCAATCTACGACAACGGCCAGCTGGCCGGGACCATTTCCGTGGACCGAAAGGATGGCCCCGATGGCGACGCGGCGTTCAATCCCTACAACTATGCCAACCGCGGCTTCCCCGACGGCGTCACGCCGACGCCCTACAGCTATCGCCAGGAAATCCCGCGCATCACCCGGGGCACCAACGTGGTCTTCACCGCGCGCGTGGACGGCTCGGGCAACAACGTGCTGATGCGGCTCGACGGCGGCATGGACCTCAACGGCGCCACCAACGCGCTGGGCGATCTGCGCGACAATCCGCCGGCCCTGTCCGACGACCTGTACCTCGGTTTCGAGGGCGTCAATTTCGTCCAGCGCATCTGGCCCGAAAAATTCGCGGCGACGGATTCCTCGCGCGCCAAGATCGCCTCGCCGGGCGCGGAAACCTACGTTGCCACGCTGAATGCGGCCTTCACCACGAACCTCTCGACGGGCAGCAACGATTGGGACGGCACGTACGGCGTCTCCTGGATCTGGCATGATCCCAATGGCACCCAGGACGGCGAGCGCGCGGGCAACGCGCAGTTCTGGCCGCCGGTCACCAATGCGGGCGGCGCCACGATCTACCTCGGCGCCAAGACGCCGAAGGTGGCGGGCAACCGCGTGTATGCCTATTACACCACCAACGGCACGGCCTGGCCCGAAGGCGCGGGCGGCAAGGGCGCCAACGCCGACACCCGCGTGGTCGAGGCGGCCTGGGTGGGCAACGGCAGCGATTCTTCCGACTGGTGGGAGATCCAGGTGCCCGCGATGCCCGCCGGCACGGTTTTCCGCTACAAGATCGGTTCGTCCCGCCAGCAGGGCTACGACGGCAACGGCTGGGAAGTCGTCTGGCCGGGCAGCGCCGCCAACGTGGCGCGGAAAGTCAACATGCTGGGCGAGTGGGAAACGGCCGCCCAGAACCTGAAGACCAAGTCCTACCACAAGCACAACGACTACAACAGCTGGACGACCAACGGACTCGCCGACGGCTTCCACCTGATGACGGTCCGGGCGTTCCTGGACCGCGTCGGCGGCGCGCCGGTCTTCAACACCTTCCGCCAGACGTTCTATCTGGACACGGAAACGCCCAAGGGCTACGTCCAGTATCCGGCGGCCGACGGCGAGACCTACTACGGCAGCGAATACGGGTTCATCGTCCGTTCCGACCCGACGGCGCGCGAGGTGTGGTATCACATTGCCGACAGCAACGCCGACAACGACGGCCCGGGCAACGGCTTCGACACCAACGGCGCGGTGGTTTGGGCCAAGGCCTCGGCCGTGGGCGCGTGGACCGAGGATATGGCCGAAGACACGGCCTATCCGAAGATCTGGCGCTTCAACTACGCGCGCATCCCGGCCACGGGCACCGCCACCGTCCGCGTCCGCCTTCGCGAATGGTCCAGCTCCGCCACCAACGACTGGTCGGCCAGCGACCCGGCGGCGGACAATCCCACCAACGGCCATTTCACGCAGCTCGTCCGCACGCTCAACACCCGCGGCCCGGCGGAGGAATTCTTCTTCGATTGGCCCGAGGCCGACGGCGCGATGGTCGAAGCCGGCTGGCAGCTGCGCATCAAATATACCGCCAGCATGGCCGCCGGCCTGTCGGACCAGGAAATCTTCGACCGCATCAAGGTCTACGTGAATGCCACGGCCAACGGCTCGACCAACCGCGGGGATCTCGTGGCGGCCGACGGCTTGAACTTCACCCACCAGTGGAACTGGGGCGCGGCCGGGGAAGGACTGAACGTCCTGGGCTTCGACATGCCCAACGTCTACAACGGCCAGGACGATTGGCTCTACGGCGTGCGGATCGAATTCACCAACCACAACGGCTACGGCACGTTCGACAAGGCCGCCGTGCGCTTGGTGCAGCACCGCGGGCCCTTGCTGCCGACGCTGATCATCACCACGCCGCCGGAGACGGACAGCGACGGCGCGAAATACGTCATTCAGATGGAAGACGTGCCCGCTTCAGTGCTGGCCACCAATCCAACTCTGCGGCAGACGCCCATCGTGGTGCTCACCGACGCCAACGCGACCAATCTGTCCATCCAGTTCAACAGCCCGCAGGATTACGTCGGCGACGTCGTGCTGGACAACGTGGCCACCAACGGGGACAGCCTGACCTGGAACTACGTCTGGACGGCGACCAATGCCGGCACTTACCGATTCGAAGCCACGGTCTGGGCCGACACCACCGGCACCGAGCTGAGCTCCGGCGTCAACACCGCCGCCCGCAACGCCACCGTCCAGTTCCGCGAACTCGTTTCCACCACCAACGCGGCCGACGCGGACTGGGACGACGACGGCATCGTCAACACCAACGAAACCGACGCCTGCCCGCTGCCCGACAGCGCCGCCGAATACTGGACGCAGACCGAAGTGTTCAACTACTTCTCCCGCGGCAAATCGACGGAAAACAGTCCGGACGCGGACGGCGACGGCTTGCCCGACGGCCTCGAACTGGGCTACCGCTGGCCCGGCGACGGCACCGATACCGCCACCGATACCGACGGCGACGGCTTCAAGAACTTCCTCCCCGACCTCGATCCGCCGTTCTACAACACGCTCGACAATTACGGCAAAGTGAAGGGCATCGACGGCGCCGGCACCGGCGCCAGCCGCACCAAGCTCGCACAGGGCACGGCCACCGACCCGACGAATCCCGATACCGACTACGACGGCCTGCCCGACGGCATCGAAGACGCCAACCGCAACGGGTGGGTCGAAGGCGACGGCGAGAGCCTGCCGACAAACTACAACCCCTGGCTCGAGCGCAGCTGGCCCGACGGCGAAATCAACAGCGGCGAAACGTGGCTGGAAACCGCCCCGAACGTCGCCGACAGCGATGGCGACGGCCTCAGCGACGGCTATGGCGAAGATAAGGACTTCAACGGCCGCATCGCCGGCGATACCGACAGCGACCGGACCTGGGACGCCGGCGAAACGTGGACGGAAACCGATCCGCTGAATCCCGACACCGACGGCGATGGTCTTCCGGACGGCTGGGAGGCGCGCTACGGCCTCGATCCCCTCGACCCCACGGGCGTCAATGGCGCCGACGGCAATCCCGACGACGACACCTATCTCGACGTGGAACTCGTCGAACAACCCTATGCCAACTTGTTGGAATACCAGAACGGCACCGATCCGACCCGCGAGGATTCCATCGCCGATCCGGGCGGCGAGGGGGCCATCGTCGTCGGCCAGGGCGCCGTCCTCGGCACCGTCAACGACGCGACCTACTACCGCGAGTTCATGGATTGGACCCTCGACGACCTGCTCGCGCTGGACAATTACGACCAAGGCGGCAACTCGTCGGACATCTATCGCCGCGGCGACGGCTTCAACAGCTCGCGCGACATGGTGGCGTTCTATTTCCACGACGGCGGTGCCGCCGACGGCAAGCTGTACTTCCGCGTGGACGTCGACGACCTGCAGGCCAACGCCGAGGAAAGCGGCCTCAATATCTACGTCGCCATCAACTTCGGCGACTACGGGACGGGCGAAGTCAACCTGCCCGACCAGGTCAATGCCGGCAGCCACATGCAGTGGAACGCCTGCATCGGCGTCTACGACGGCGGCAGCGGCGTGTTCTACAAGGACACCCTTCCGGCCAACAATACCACCGACATCGGCGGCGATCTGGCCGCGGCCGGCGTCGTAAGCGTGCCGGGCGCCTACCTGGGCGCCTACTTCAATTCCGAGCTCGACGCCGTGGCGTGGAGCATCGACCGCGCCGCGCTGGTGGCGGCGGGCTGGAACGGAGATCCGGACGTCCTGAAGTTCCAGGTCTATACCACCAGCGACTTCACGGGCGACGACGGCGGCGCCGGCGACAAGGGCGGGCTCAACGACTTCACCGACACCATCGGCGACGACTGGCTGTGCTCCGACTACTACCAGGACTACAACTACGTCGCCGCCAACGGCTACTATTCGTCCTGCCTCGGCCGCACCGCCGGCGGCGAGGTCTGGAACAACCGCGGCCAGCACGCCAAGGTGGCCTTGCTGGCGCACGGCAACCAGGCCGTCGAGCCGGGCGCGACCATCCAGAACATCGTGGACAACGGCAGCGGCGCCGGCTACCAGCGCCCCGTCAAGATCCACAACATCTACTCCAACGCCGCGCTCAACCTGCACGTGACCCCGACGCTGGCGATGGCGCTGGAATGGGCCAAGGTGGGCAACTCGAACACGTGGTATTCCGGTCCCGGCCTCAACGAGCAGATCCGCGAGGGCGTCGCCGCCGGCACCTTCCGCCTGCTCGGCAGCACGTTCTCCGACCACGTCCTCAAGTACTTCGACGCGGCCTACAACCGCGCCAACGTCCAGCTCGCCGCGGAAGTCCTCAACGAAATCTACGGCGGGTCGCCCACGAGCGGCGTGGTCTCCACCAACGTGTTCTGGATCCCCGAGCGCGTGGCGGACGTGGGCACCCTCAAGCAGATCAAGACGAATCTGGGCTTCCGGGCGACCATCCTCGACCAGACGCCGCACCTGCTGGAGTGGTACGGACGCGAAGAGTCGCTGGCCGACAACGCCTACAAGATCAACCGCATCTACCTGGAAATGCCGGCCGGGGACTGGCCGTCCATCGACGCCTTCGTCATCGCCACCGCCGCCAACAACTACCGCTACGTCAACACCGACGGCGGCCTGCCGACGGAACTGCGCCGGCTCTTCAACCGCCGCGCGCGCTCCGGCGCCGACCAGATCTCCACCATCTTCTACATGTGGGAAGACCTGTCCGCCAACGCCAACGCCGACGCCTACGACGTGAACCTGCGCTGGATGGCCAACCACCCCTGGATCAAGGTCATCGCCCTGGACGAGGCGTTGGACGGCGAGACGGTCAACCGCGATTTGACCGCCGCCGACGGCGTCCAATCCCAGGATTGGGTGCACCACGCCAGCAACGACGACTACGACAACTGGTACTACGGTTCGGCCCGCCACGAGGGCCTCGCGCCGAAACTCTTCGAGGTGCGGATCGGCACCAACCTGCCCTCCGGCGCGCGGTACGGCTCCATGACCAACGGCATCCTTTCCAACGCGTGGCAGACCGTGCGGACCATCGCTAACGCCGACGTGAAGCGCCTGGCGCAGCAGGCCTTGTTCGCCTCCACCTTCGAAACCGCCTTCCACAACGAGGACAACGGCAATCTCTCGCGCTGGAGCTTCGGCGAATACATGTCCCCCGCGGCCGACTGGATGGGGCTGCAAGGCTTCGCCTGGAAGGCGCAGGGCCAGACCCGAATGGCCGCGCTCTACGCCGAAGTGGACGACTGGGCCGGCCGCACGCTGTCCGCCGCCGAGGTGGAAGCCGCCGACGTCGATCTCGACGGCGAATCCGAATACGTCCTGCGCAACAACGCCGTCATGGCGCTCTTCGAACGCAGCGGCGGCCGCATGGTCGGCGCCTGGCTCAAGACCGGCACCAACGTCGTCC
>CAZECJ010000162.1:0-5922 GCA_964510645.1 uncultured Verrucomicrobiota bacterium
TCCGGCTCCGTCGCGCCCGACAGCGCGAAGATGTAGACCGGATAGTCCGAACTGAAGTTGAAGGCGTCCACCACCGGCTCGTCCAGGTCCGGCGGCAGGTCCGGCTTGGCCAGGTCCACCTTGTCCTTCACCCGCTGCTTGGCCTGCTCGATGTCTTCGCCCGCCATGAATTCGATCACGATGCTCGCGGCGTTCTCCGCCGACGTGGAGCGCACCTCCTTGATGCCTTCGACGTCGTTGAGCTGCTTCTCCAGCTGGATGGTGACCAGCTTCTCCATCTCCTGCGGCGCCGTACCCTCGTAGTAGGCGCTGACGAACACGTAGGGGATGGTGATGTCGGGCGCCCCTTCGCGCGGCAGCGTCAGATAGCTGACCGTGCCCGCGAGGGCCAGCACGAAGACGAACACGAGCACCGCGACGCGGAACTTGATGGCATAGTTGGACAGAATCATGGCTGCGCGCTCCGCCTATTCCGCGGCTTCCGGCGCGGCGGCGGCCGGCGTTTCGCCGGCCTCGGCCACCGGCATGCCGTCCTGCAGGCCGCGATGCCCTTCCACGACGATCCGCTCGCCGGCGGCCACGCCGGACTCCAGCACGGCCTCGGACCCGATCAGCGCCGCGATCCGCACCCGCTTGCGCACCGCGCGGCCGTTTTCCGCCGTGAAGACGTAGTGCTCGCCCTTGCGCGGCACGATGGCCGCCAGCGGCACCGCGATGGCGCCGGCGCGTTCCTGCCGGACCAGCGCCACCTGCGCGATCATCCCCGCCTTCAGCGCGCCGTCGGCGTTGTCCGCTTCCAGCTCCACCGCGAACGAATTGCTTTCCCGCGCGGCCTGGCTCGACACGAAAGTCACCTCGCCCGCGAATTCCCGCCCCGGCAGCCCCGTCAGGACGAACGCCTTCCGCTGGCCGGGCCGCACCGAACCGACGTCCTGCTCCGGCACGTCGAACGCCACCTTCACGCGGTCCAGCCGGATCAGGCGGAACACCGCCTGCCCTTCGTTCGCGTAGTCGCCCACGTCCACCAGGCGGTCCACGATGGTGCCGGCGAACGGCGCGCGCACTTCGCACTGCGCCAGCATCGTTTCCGCCTCTTCCAGCGCGATGTCCGCCGCTTCCTGGCGGCGCTCGACGCCCTCGTATTCGCTGGCCGAAACCGCGCCGGTCTTTTCCAGTTCCTTCCAGCGCTTCAAATCGCGCGCGGCATCGCGCGCTTCGATCTCCGCGCGGCGGCGCGCGGCGTCCCACAGGCGGCCGTCCACCCGAAGCAGCACCTGGCCTTCCGCCACCGCCTGCCCCTTGTCGGCCAGAAGCTCGACCACGCGGCCCGCGCGCTCCGCTCCCAGATTCGCCTCTTGCAGCGGCGCGATCCGTCCCGGCAGCTGGAGGGCGTCTTCCACCGTCCGCGGCTCGAGCGCGAGCGTCCGGACCGCCACCGGCTTCTCCGCTTCGGGCGCCGCCTGCTCCGCGGGCTTCTTGAGCGCGCCGAACGCGACGATCAGCGCCACGACGAGCGCCAGCGCGCCCCAGGCGAGGAAGGAGCCTTTTTTGGTTGAACGGTTGGATGTCGGCGCATTCATGGTGTGTCTCCCGTTTCAAATCCCTCGCCGCTGGCCTGCCGCAGGCGGGCCAAGGCGTTCACGTGGTCATGCAAGGCCTGCAGGCGCGTCAGCCGCGCCACGTTCAGGGCCAGATTGGCATCCGTGAAATCCAGATAGGTCGCCAAGCCGTTCTCGTAGCGCGCGCGGGCGATTTCCAGGCTTTTTTCCGCCAGTTCCACGGTGTCCCGGCTGGCCGAGACGGTTTCCTCCGCCTGCTTCAAGTCCAAATAGTCCGCTTGGATTTCCAGCGCGACCTGCCGTTCGCTGTCCGCCAGCGTCTCGCGCGCCTTGGCCAGCTCGAGGACCTTTTCGCGGATCCGGCTGTGGCGCAGCGCGCCGTCGAACACGTTCCATTCCGCGGTCACGCCCGCGCTCCAGCCCCACTCCCACGCATCCCGCGCCGATCCGCTCTGCGGATTCGTCCCGTCGTAGGCGGCGAAGGCCCGGATCTGCGGCACGTAGCCGCCCCGTTCCGCGCGGATGTCCGCCTCCCACATGCCCAGGAATTTGCGCTGCTCGATCAACTCGGGCCGCTGCTCCTGCCCCAGCGCCTGCCAGTCGTCCACCGACCGCTCCGCGGGCTCGAACGCCAATTCGCCCGCCAGTTCGAACTCCTCCGCCTCCAGCTGCACCAAGGTCCGGAAGCGCGCCCGCGCCAGTTCCGCCTGCTTGCGCGCATGGATCAGCAGCGGCCGCGCGTTCGCCACCTTGACCCGCGCCGCCAGCACGTCGAACTCCGCCGCGGCCTGCTGGCGGAACCGGCTCTCCGCCTGCGCCAGCAAATCCTCCAGCTGCGCCAGCGACGCCTCCTGCACCTTCACCTGCTCGTCCGCGAGCAGCACGTCGGCGAAGCCCGTGCGGATGTCGCGCACCAGCTCGTTTTTCGTCTGGCGCACCCGCGCTTGCGCCACGTCCCGGTACAGCTTGGCCGCCTTCAGCGCCGACCGGACCGAACCGCCCGAATACAGCAGCTGGCTCGCCTCCACCCCGGCCGAATAATTGTCCTCGAGCCCCATCGCGACGCGCTCCCCGTCGAATTCGAAGGCCGCCGCCTCGTCCAGCCGCGTATAGCCCCCCTTCGCCTTCAATTCCGGCAGCACCTGCGCCCGCACCTGGTTGATGCGCGTCCCCGCGATCTGCTCGTCCCGGTCGGCGTTGCGAGCCGACGCCGCCTGCTCCAGCCCGAGCGCGAGACATTCTTCCAGGGTGAAGACCGGCCGGACCGCCGCCTCTTCCGCGCCAAAGACCGCGCCGGCCTGCGCCAGCAACGCCAAGAGGCCCGCGATGATTCCCGTTTGCTTTTTCATGATGCAAGCCGCGATCCTTCGGAATGCGGCCCTGTGTGTTTCCCTTCGAACGATGATCCCAGCCAAATTTTGTGCATTATAGGGACCGGCCCGTCGACGTCGAGTCCCATCGAATGGCCCGCAGCCTCCCACGTCCGCGCCGGCGGCGCGTCTCCCCCGTTGCGCGTTATGGTTCCCGCCTTGCGCCCGTCCCCGGCCGCAGCGCCAGCGCCGCGCACGCCGCCAGCAGGAACGGCGCGTGGTTTTGCAGCGGCGCCGGTTTCGCCGCGAACGACAAGAGCGTCCAGGCGTGCAGGCCGCCCAGCGCGGCGAGGAATCCTGCCTCGAATAGCCCGCGAGCGCTGCGCAACGACAAGGGCTCCGCTGCGGCGACGAAGAACGCGAACGCCATCGGAAACGCGACGAGCTTGTAGTCGTGGCTCACGCCCGGCACCAGCATCGCGCCCAGCGCGCCCATCAGCGCCATCCCCGCGAATTCCGCGCGGCCGCCGCCCCGCGCCGCGCGGACCAGCGCGGCCGCGAAACAAGCCACGAACGCCGCGAACAGCGCCGGCGCGAGCTCCGGATGCCCCGCCCACGCCGCATAGCTCTGGATGGAATGGTTTCCCGCCCAGACGTACGGCGCCGCCGCCTGCGCCCGCAGCGATTCCAGGAAATCCGCGAAGACCCGCGGTCCCAGCGCGAACAGCAACGCGACGTTCGCCGCCCCCAGCGCCGCCCAACGCGCCAGATTCGCCCGCCAGGCCCGCGCATCCCGCGCGAACAGGAACACGAAGATCGCCGGGTACAGCTTGAGCTGGATCGCCGCGCTGAACAGCGCGTACGCCCCCGCCCGCGCCCAGCGGCCCCGCCCGCGGTGGAACCAATACAGCCCCCACGCCGCGCACGCCAGCGCCACGACGTTGAACTGGCCCCACCGCAGTTCGAATTCCAGCCCGTACGAGAAGACCCCCGCCAGCGCCACCCCCAGCGCCGCCGCGCGGTCCGCCCGCGGAAACGCCAGCAGCGGCAACGCCGCCGCCACCGACGCGAACGCCGCCAGCGTCAGCGCCGACAAACACCCGTAGGCGACGGCAAACGGCAGCGCCGCCAGCGGCGCGAACCCCACCGCCGCCAAGGGCGGATACGGATTCAGCCCGAGGAACGGATTGCCCGTCTCCAGCCAGGCCCGCGCATACCCCAGCATCATCGCCAAATCCACCCCCGCCGGCTGCGCCGGCATTTCCGGCGGCCACCGGCCGCCGCGCGGCAGCCGCGCCAGCAACGGCAGGAGGACGACCAGGCTTCCCGCGACCACCGCCGCCCAAACCGGAATGGTTTTCTTTTCTGGCACGGCCGCCATCTTTCCAGAATCCCGGCCGGGCGTCCATCCCGCGCCGACCTCGTATCCGCGGCCGGCCGGCAGGTGCCCATTATTCCTTCGTGCTATTTCCCCGCGCCAATGCTATGACTCATGCAACCAAACAAAAAGGAACCCCAGATGGCCAAACCCAACTACGCATTCGCCAAACGGCAGAGAGAACTCGCCAAGAAGCAGAAGAAGGAAGAAAAACGGAAGCGGAAAGCCGAAGCATCCGCGGACGAAGCCGCGGAGAATCCCGCCGCCCCGGCCGAGGATTCCGCGACGCCCCCGGTTCCGCCCGTTTCTCCTTCCTGAAGATTCCTTCCGCCCGCCGGCGGGTCCGTCAGGCTTCCAGATTGAGCAGGCGGACGCCCCCGGTCCGGCGGATCTGCTGGAAACAGCCGCCTTCCTGGATCACGCGCACGACGGCCGCCGCATCCGCGACGCGCGCCCCGCACACGGCGGAAAACCCCAGCGCGAGCGCTTCGCGGCACAGGGGCGCCGACGGCCCCACCAGCAGCTTCCACGCCTCCGGCCGCGCCGCCCGCAGGATTCCGTCCAGCGTCCGATTCAGCAGCGCCGACGCGGTCAGGCACAGCCCGTCGCATTGCGCCAGGCGCGCCGCGCGTTCTTCCGTCAGCGCGAATCCGGTTTCCGGATCTTTCTCGAAGATTTCGACGCGGGCCGCGATTTGCCGCAGCTGGGGAATGAACGGGAACCAGCCGACCACGCCGATGGTTTTCCCCGCGCCTTTTTCGGCGGCGAGATCCCCGGCGTTGCGCTCGGTGACGCGGCCCGAAGGTTCGGGCAGCAGCGCGTTCAGCGCGGCGAGCCCCACGCTACGCGCGAGCGGGAAATCGGACGAGACGCCGGCGGCGAGTTCGCGCGCGTCGCGGCCCACCCAGTCTCCGGCGCCGGCCAGGCGCTGGGCGTGTTCGCCGTGCGCGGGTCCCGCCTCCAGCAGCGTCGTGGCCAGCCCCGTGCCGGCGTCCGTCCGCACCGCCGTCCAGTAAGGGCCGATCCAGAGGCCGCGCACCGGCGCGGGCGCTTCCGGCAGGCGGGCCAGCAGTCGTTCCAGGAAGTCCATCGCGGCGCTCTCAGAAGCCGTTCATCAGCACGATGGATTCGAGCTTCGGCACTTCGATTTCGCCCTTCCAGCCCGCCGGCCACGTGGGCGGCGCCTTGCCGGCCGGCCAGCCGCGCGGCGACAAGCCCTTGCGGTTGATTTCCCGCCCGTTGCCGATCATCTTCCAGGCCGTGGCTCCGCCCAGTTCCACCTCGATCTTGCGGTCGCGGTCGTCCGCGTTGAGCAGCACGGCGAACCCGCGGCCGGCGTGCAGTTGCGGCACGTTGACGACGTAGCCCATCAGCTTGGGATTCTCCGGCAGCAGCCAGCGGTAGTAGCTGCGCGGCGGACGCTGGGCCACGCGGAACGAAGAACCCTCCGCGCTCATGCGCAGCTGCGTCAGCCCGGAATAGTAGTCCAGCGCCTGCTTCGCCAGCGGCCGGTCGCGGTCCGTCCAGCGCACCGCGTTCACCGCGTCGCCGCGGTTGTACGTGTTGTAGATGCCCCACTTGCTGCGCAGGAATTCCTGCCCCTCGTACAGCATCGTCTTCCCCAGCGAGGTGAACAGGATCGTCGCCGCCAGCCGGTTCAGCGCCGCGTCGCGGT
>CAZECJ010000163.1:0-5919 GCA_964510645.1 uncultured Verrucomicrobiota bacterium
GGCTTTCCGCTTTTGCTCGCTCCAAGAATTCCGCTTTTGAAAACTCCACGACACCGGCGGAATTCAGAATTGCCATTCCCGCGCTCTTCCCGCACACTGGAGCCGGCATGTATAGGTTGGTTTTTCTATCCGGACGCTACCAAGGCAAGCGCCTCATGGTCCGCCAAGCCGTCACCTTGGTCGGCCGCGATCCCGAATGCCATCTGGTCCTGTCCGACGACCCCGCGCTCGCCCCCCGCCACGCCCGGTTCGAGGAGCGCGGCGCCGGCGTCTTCCTCACCAGCCTCGCCCCCGAACAGCCCGTGCTCCTCAACGACCAGCCGGTCCTCGGGCCCGTCCGCCTCTCCCACGACGACCGGCTGGCGATCGGCCAGACCCGCATCCAGTTCCAGGACATCATCGCGCCCCACCAGCGCCTGCGGCCCAGCCACGGCCTCCTGCAGCCGATGACGCTCCTGATGGCCGCCGCCATCGTCGCCGTCGAGCTGGTCCTGCTTCTGTTCCTCATCGACTGGCCCACCCGCATCATCCGCCCGGAAACCGAAGCGGCCGATCTCGCCCGCGCCGAAGAGGTCCGCGCCGGGCTCGAGGCCGAAAAAGGCGCTGAAACCGGCACCGTTTCCACCGCGGCCGCTGGTTCCGTCGTCGTTCTACCCGGGACCGAACCCACCCCTTCTGCGGCGGCGCTCCCGGCCGCAGGCGCGGATGCCGCCGCGCCCGCCAGCGTCCAGGTGCTCGCCCAAGCCGATTTCACGCCCGCCGACACCAACGTCACGATCGTCGAGCTGCCGCCCGTTTCCGCCGCCGACCCCCTCATCGAAGAGGCTCAGCGCATGCTGGCCGAAGCCAGCGCCGCCGCCCAATTCGCCGATTACGCCCGGGCCTTCCGCCTCCTGAACCAGATCCACCAGAACGCCCAGGGCTTCCTGCCCGCCCACGTCGAGCATGCCCGCCTCCTGGAAGTCCGCGGCAACCTCGACGAAGCCCAGCAGCGCTGGAGCCAGATCCTCGGCCTCGCCCCCGCCGGCTCCCCCTTCCACGCCAAGGCCCTCCGGGAACGCGAGCGCCTCGCCCAGCTCCAGCAACTGCAATCCCAGATCCTGCAGACGCCCGACAATCCCGACCTCGACCGGTTGCCCCGCGCCGTGCTCCTCCGCTCGCCGGAAATCCAGAAAATGCCGGCCGACGCCGACATCGCCGAGATGCGCGTGCTGAACGCCACCCTCGAGCTCGCGCCCAACGCCAAGCTGTTCAAGGATGCCGCCATCCAGGTCTTCATCACGTTCTACGACGCCGACGCGAACGGCGACGTGCGCCCCACCCGCGCCATCACCACGCCCTCGCCCCTCGCGCTCGGCAACGCGTTCGCCGACCGCCGCAGCGTGCCGCTCAACGCCACCTACGTCGTGCCCCAGGGCCTCCGCGACCAGGAGCTCCGCGAAACCGGACGCGCGACCGAATACTACGGCTACGCGATCCACGTCTACGCCGGCCAGATCCTGCAGGACGCCGCCGCCAAGCCCAAGAAACTCCTGCCCCTGCCCATCCACGTCCCCTCGGCCGCGAACGAACCGTGACGCCCCCCCCGCGGGGAATCGCCGCGCGCGTCCCGCCGCCCCGTTTTTCCACGCCACGTAAAAATCGGCCGGCGAGTTTTACGTAGCATGGAAAATTTTACGTAGCATGGAAAACTATTTTCCACGCTACGTAATTTTCCGCGCCGCCGGGGCGCAAAAAAAGAGCGGCCGTGCGGCCGCTCTTTCGTTTCATCCTGGGGAAAGGATTACTTGCGGATCTTGCGACGGAGGACCATCGCCAAGGCGCCGAGGCCCAGCAGGCTCATCGTCGCCGGCTCCGGAACCGCCTGGGTGCCGGTGAAGCTGGCGGTGAAGTAGTTGGCCGACGGCGGGGTCACGGGATCCACGCCTTCGGTCAGCGTTTCATTCGCGCCGTCCCAGCCCATGTAGCTCGTGTAGCTGCCGCCCGCCCACGTGTGGCTGCGCTCGACGTAGACGTCCAGCGTGTTGGCGCCGACGTTGGCCGAGGCCAACAGGTCGATGCCCATGACGGTGCCTTGGTAATTGTTGCCGCCGACGGAGCCCGGATCGACGCTCGTCGTGGTCCAGCCGCCGCCGTTTACGCGCCAAATGACGCTCACCGCATCCCAAGCATCGCCTTCATCCGAATTCACGTTGAGCTGGCCGTTCAGGTAGAGCGAGCCGGTCGTCAGGTCGAAAGACCCCAGATTGACGGCGGAGAAGACCCCGGCCACCTGATCGGCGCCGTTCAGGTCGTACCACGTGTCGCCGGTACCATTCCAAACGTAAACATAGGAATTATTCCAGCCCGTAGCGGCCAGCGCCGAACCGGCGACCAGCGCCACCAGCGCGAATGTCAGAAACTTCTTCATCATCGTTCTCCTTGTGATTTATTTATCTTAATTTAAATCGCGCAACAGCACTTCTGTAACGATGCGCAAAATAGACGATGACCAAGGATCGGGTCAAGCGTTTTTCTGTATTCTTTTTTGTTAGAAAAACGTTTGATCAAAGTCCGCGCAAAAATGGTAAAAGCAACCATGGATTCAAACACAATGCTTAGGTTACCACAAACAAGGCCGTTCGGCCAGTGGGGAAACGGTGTTTCGCTCAAGGCCGAGCGTGATTGAGCCCTTCCAGCATTTGCAGTCGCATCAAGGCCATTTCCGCCCCTGAAAAATGCGGATCGATCTGCAATGCCTTTTTCATGAACGAGTTAGCTTCGGCGTACCGCCCAAGTTTCTCGCTGGTCACCCCTAGGTTGTACCAGTTCATCGCGCGGTTCGGCCCCGCCTGTGCCGCCACGACAAAGCATGACCGGGCGGCTTCCAACCGGCCCGCCCGAAACAAGATCCCGCCAAGCTCGAAGTTGGCGTTCATGTGCGCGGGCTCCAGTCGGATCGCCGCCTCGAAGGCCGCTTGGGCCTCCACCACGCGTCCCAGCGCCAACAAGGCAAGGCCCCGGTTGACATGGGCGTCTACGTAGTCCGGCTCCACTCGAATCGCCTCGTCCTGCTGGGCGAGCGCGGCCTGAAAATCCCCTCGCATTTGCAGGGCCAATCCGAGATTGGTCCGATAATTGGCCTTGCGCGGCGCGCGCCGAACCGCCTCTGCGAGCCACGGCAATCCTTGGTTCACCTGCCCGGCATGCAGCCACGCCTTGCCCAGGCTGTTTTGCACCCACGGCGATTCCGGCGCCAGATACGCCGCGCGCTGGAACAACACCAGCGAATTCCGCCACCACGGCAACTGGGCCTGCGTCCGGACCACGCAGGCCGCCAACGCCAAAACTCCCGCCGCAACGACGGCCCGCCGGCGCCACCCGTGCCCCGTCGCCCAGTCCGCCGCCGTCCAGATTCCCGCGATTCCCAGTCCAATCAGCGGCAGATAAGTCCACCGGTCCGCATATTGCGCCAACCCCAGGCGCACCCCGCGGACGACCGGCAAGAGCGCCACGAGGAACCATAGCCAGCCCATCGTCAAGTACGGCCGTTTATTCCGTTGCTGCAGCACCGCCCAGGTCGCCAAGCCCAGGGTCGCCCAGACCACAATCGACAACGGCCACGACACGTCGTCGCAATCCGGATAGAAAACGTTCAGTCGAATCGGCACCGCGATCTTGCCGAGATAGTCCACGACGTTGGGTGCCATCATCCCCAAACGCGTCAACGCCGGAATCATGGCGCCCTCTCCCCGCCCCGTCTGATGCGTCCACACGTTCACGCCCATGAAGATCGCCGCCAACGCGATCGGCAAGGCTTTCTCCATGAGAAGCGGGCGCCATTCCTGCCAGGCCGTCTCGCCCCAGAACGCCTTCGCCCGCCGCAGGGGCCAAGCATCCAGCAGCAGTAAAACCGGCGGCAGCACGACCAAGATCGCCTTCGACATCAGCCCCAGCAGCATCCAGATGGATACCCACGCCATGCGACGCGCGGAGGGCCGTTCCGCCTGCCGCACGTAGGCCAGCAGGGCCAGCAGGAAAAACAGTCCGCTCAAGACGTCTTTTCGCGCCGCGATCCAGGCCACGGCCTCTACCCGCGTGGGATGCCACGCGAACAACGCCGCCACGAACGCGCTTTTCCAGCGCGCCCCCGTTAGCCGGAACAAAACCCAAAACAGCAATCCCGCGTTGACCGCATGCAGCAGGATGTTGGTCAAATGGTGGCCCTGCGGGCCTGGACCAAACAGTTCGATGTCCGCCATGTACGAAATCCACAGCAGCGGCAGCCACCATTGCTCGCGCACCCCGATGAACGCCTGCCGCGCCGCTTCCCAGCTCAATCCGCCCTGGACCAGCGCATGTTCCGCCACGTAGGGATAATCGTCCCAATCGATGTAGTCGAAACCCCGCGCCGGCCAAAACAGCGCCAGCGTGGCGACGAACAGAAACAGGGCGATGCCCACCTGCGGGCGAATCCCAACGGGGAAGCGACGGGGCGTATTGCTCATGCGCTTCTCATATCCAATCCCGCCGCCTAAAACCAGCGCAATATGGAATCAACCGCCCCGCGCCCGACGGGGCGGTTGCCAGCCCCCGAAGACGAATGATGGCCCGCAGAGACTGGCTACGAAGGATGTCCGGTTCTCACCGGATCTTGTTCGCCGCGCGGCGGGCCTTGATGATCTGCTCGGTCAGGAAGAACGGCACGGCTTCGTAGTGCTCGAACTGCATGGTGAAGCCCGCGCGGCCCTGGCTCATGCTGCGCAGCGCCGTCGCGTAGCCGAACATCTCGCCCAGCGGCACCATGCCGCGGATGAGCTTCTGCGAGCCTTTCTCTTCCATCGTCTCGATGCGCCCGCGCCGCTGGCACACGCTGCCCGTCGCGCCACCCATGAATTCCTCCGGCGTGTTCACTTCGACGGACATCACCGGCTCGAGGATGAGCGGACTCGCCTTCAGGAACAGATCCTTGAAACAGGCCCGGCCGGCTTCCTGGAACGCGAAGTCCGAGGAGTCCACCTCGTGGTACGACCCGTCGGTGAGCACCACGCGCATGTCCACCACCGGATAGCCCGCGCAGGGACCGTGCTGCATGGCCTTCACGACGCCCTTCTGCACCGACGGGATGAAGTTGGACGGGATGCGCCCGCCCACGACGTCGTTGACGAATTCGAAGCCTTCGCCGGCCTTCAGCGGCTCCAGGCGCATACACACGTGCGCATATTGGCCGTGGCCGCCGGTCTGCTTGATGTGCTTGTACTGCCCTTCGATCCGCTGCGTCGCCGTCTCGCGGTATGCCACTTCCGGACGCCCCACCTTCGCCGCCACGTTGAATTCCCGCTTCAGGCGGTCCACGATGATCTCCAGGTGCAGTTCGCCCATCCCCGCGATGATCGTCTCGCTCGTTTCCTGGTCGAACGACACCGTGAACGTCGGATCCTCCTCCGCCAGCTTGTAGAGCGCCGCCGACAGCTTCTCGTTGTCCGCCGTCGATTCCGGGGCGACCGAGATCGACACCACGGGCGCCGGGAATTCGATCGACATCAGCTGGATCGGATGGTCTTCGTCGCAGATCGTGTCGCCCGTGCGCGTGTGCGACAGGCCCACCACCGCCACGATGTCGCCCGTCTGCGCCGTATCCAGGTTCGCGGAATGGTTCGCGTGCATGCGCAGGATGCGCCCGATGCGCTGGCTCTTGTCCAGCGTGCTGTTCAGCACGTTCTGGCCCGAGGTCAGCGTGCCCGAATAGATGCGGATGTAGGTCAGCTTGCCGGCGTGCTTGTCGGCCACGATCTTGAACGCCAGCGCGCTGAACGGCGACTCGTCCGTCGGCTCGCGCTGCGCGGCTTCCTCGCCTTCCGCGACCACGGCCGAGATGATCGGCGGAATCTCGTTGGGGGCCGGCAGCAGGTTCACCACCCCGTCCAGCAGATGCTGCAC
>CAZECJ010000164.1:0-5874 GCA_964510645.1 uncultured Verrucomicrobiota bacterium
ATTTCCAGGATGAAGATTTCGCCGCCCTCGCCCATCGCGCCCGCCTGCAGGATCAACTGGCAGGCTTCGGGGATCATCATGAAATAGCGCGTCATTTCCGGATGCGTCACCGTCACCGGTCCGCCGGCCTGGATCTGCTTCCGGAACAGCGGAATCACCGACCCCGAGGACCCCAGCACGTTGCCGAACCGCACCGCCATGAACCGGGTCTTGCCGGGCACGCGCGCCTGCAGCGCGATTTCGGCCACGCGCTTGCTCGCGCCCATCACGTTCGTGGGCCGCACCGCCTTGTCCGTCGAGACCAACACGAATCGCTCGACGCCGGTTTCCTCCGCGACGTCCATCAGCGTCAGGCTGCCGATCGTGTTGTTGACGACGCCTTCCCAGGGATTGGTCTCCACCATCGGCACGTGCTTGCACGCGGCGGCATGGAACACGGCGTGGGGCCGGTATTTGTCGAAGACGTTCGCCATCAGCGCCCGGTCCTGCACCCGCCCCATCACCGCGCGCAGGACGCTCGGTCGGTCGTCGGTCAGCAGCTCCCGCTCGATCCGGTAGAGATTGAATTCGTTGGCTTCGATCAGCACCAGCGCGGCCGGCTTGAACCGCAGGATCTGCCGGCACAGTTCCGACCCGATGGACCCGCCGGCCCCGGTCACGGCCACGGTTTTGCCGGCGAGATAGTTGCCGATCCCGGCATAGTCCATCTGGACCGGCGGGCGCCCCAGGATGTCTTCGTACTTCACTTCGCGGACGTCGTTCACCGTCACCTTGCCGTCCACCAGCGCCCCCAGCGACGGCAGGGTCTTGAACGGCAACCCGGACGTCTTGCAGCCCCCGATGATCCGCCGCATTTCCCCGCCCACCACCGAGGGCATCGCGATCAGGATTTCGTCGGCCTGGAAGCGGTTCACGAAAAACAGCAGCTTGTCGATCGGCCCACGCACCGGCACTTCAAGCAGCGTCTGCCCGTATTTGTGGAAGTCGTCGTCGATACAGGCCACCACGTCGTAGCGGGACTGTGGATCGCCCTGGATTTCCCGGATCATGCTGGCGGCCGCATCCCCTGCGCCGATGATCAGCAGCCGGACATGCCGGACCGGCAGGGTGTCATCCTCTTGCCGATCCCAAAATTTGAGCATCGCGCGCTTGTTCGTGCTTACAACCCGGATGGCCAAGCGAAATCCCCCGCAGAAGAAAAGCGTGAAAATGCAGTCCGCCACGAAAACAGATCTTGGATAGCCCTCGAAGTGCTGGGCGATGGTCAGCGCCGTCATCAAGGTCAAGGTGGCCAACACCGACGCCTTGGCCAACCGGATGGCTTCGGGAATGCTGGCATATCGCCACATGCCGCGATAGACGCCCATCGCGAAAAAGATGATCGCCTTCGTTGGCAACAGGAAAGGCAACAGGAAGAAGATGTCCTTCCAAATTCTCTCGGGGATGGCGAGGGAAAACCGAAGGCCATAGGCCAAGATCAGCGAGGCGGCGAAAAGAATCAGATCCCCGCCCAGGATGACGTAGAAATTCCGATTTTTGAATTGGTGGATCATGGCTTCGGGCCCACTATGTCTCAGGGGTCCATTTCAATGGAGTATACCCCCCTCTTTTCAAAAGAAACGGATAAAATCATTTGGAAGGCATTATTTCATCTCCGTCCAGAAGCCGGCCGGCGGCCATCCAGAACAGCACGACCCCTGCCAGATTGGCCGCCGCATCCTCCCAGTTGAACGCCCGGCCGGCGCCGCCGATCCAGGGTTGCAGGACTTCCATCACAAGGCCATACCCCGCCCCCGCCGCGGGCAGCCCGCGGGCGGCGGGCGACAGCGGACCCTGTCCCGCCACCCAACGCAGCAAGGCCCCGAAGACGCCGTACATCGCCAGATGCATCCATTTGTCGATCCCCGGAATCTCGGCGATCGACGAAGGGAATAGCCAGGCGGGCAGCAACGAAAGAAGGGCGATCACGACCAAATGGCTGGCGCAGGCCCATCGGCGGATCCGCATCGGACAGGACCGCAACCAGGCGGCCGCTCGACAAATGGACATGGGCGGGGCCCTTCTCATGCCGAACGTCCGAATTTCCCCGTCAACGGCCGGCGATCCGCCGGACGGTTCCGCACACGCGGTCCAAGTCGTCTTCCGTCATTGCCGTCCCCGACGGCAAACAAATCCCCTGCGCGAACAGCCGTTCGCTGACCGCCTCCCGCCCCGCTTTCCAAAACGCCCGTCCTTGGAACACCGGTTGCAGATGCATGGGTTTCCACAGCGGCCGCGCTTCGATGTTCTCCACCTCGAGCGCCTCCCGCACCGCATGCGTATCGGTCCCGAATGCCGCCGGATCGATCAAAGCCACCGTCAACCACCGGTTGCTGCGACATGCCGCGGCCTCCGGCATGAACGAAATCCCCGGCAAATCCCCTAGGCGTTTTCGGTAGCCCACGAAGATCTCCCGGCGGCGGCAGACCCGATCCTCCAGTACTTCCAGTTGGCCGCGGCCGATGGCCGCCAAGATGTTGCTCATCCGGTAGTTGAACCCGATTTCCGTATGCTCGTACCACGGCGCCGGATCGCGCGCCTGCTGCGACAACTTGCGCGCGTGGTCGATCAACGCCTGGTCGTGCGAAGCCAGCATCCCGCCGCCCGACGTCGTGATGATCTTGTTCCCGTTGAACGAAAACACCGCGGCCCAGGCGTCGAATCCCGCATGACGCATCTGTCCCCGGTCTCCGGTCTCCTGATATCTGGCGCCCACCGATTCCGCCGAATCGCAAATGACCGGGACGCCGTGGCGAGCACAAATGGCCTGGATCCGCGGCAGGTCGCACGGCTGGCCGTACAAATCCGTCGGAATAACCGCCTTGGGAAGCGAACCCTTCCGCGCGGCGTCATCGATGGCCTGTTCCAGCAGCGCCGGATCCATGTTCCAGCTGGCCTCGTCGCAATCGATGAAAACCGGCGTCGCGCCCTGGAACGTCACCGGCGTGACGCTGCCGATGAACGTCAGGGACGAAGCCATCACCACGTCGCCGGATTTCACGCCCAGATGCCGCAACGCCAAGTGGGTGCCCGACGTGCCGCTGGACAGCGCCACGCAATGGGGAAGGCCCGTATAGGCCGAAAATTCCTTTTCAAACGCATCCACCATCGGACCCAGCGGGGCGATATAGTTCGACTCGAACGCTTGCCGGACGAGCTCTTGCTCGCGCCCACCCATATGCGGCGGGGAGAGAAATATCCGTTTATTTTTCATCATTCAATCCTATCGCTGCCCCGGGGAAGACACTACCCTGGCTGGCCGGGTTTTTTAAAGAACATTGGAGATTAGCCCACAAAATTCCGAGGTACTCGTGCAACGCGCCATCGGCGGCGTCCAAATTGGCCCCCTTCGGGAAGAGGCCACCCAGAGAAAACCGCGACTCACCTTCGGACCAGCCGCACGTGCCAGCGGGCGCGGGGACCGGGTTCATGCCCAAGGCCTTGAACAGCATCATGGCCCTCGGCATATGGTAGTCGGAGGTCACGAGGACGAACGAGGTTGTGCCGACATTCGCTGAAATCTGCCTCGCCTCGTCCTGGGTAGTCATCGCCCCGCCGACCGTCTGCAAATCCCGGCGGGGCAGCCCGACGGTTTCGGCAAGTTGGTCGCCCAGCCGTTTCTGGATCATGCCCTCCGGCAGACCGCCAACCGAGAGTAGCACCTTGCCATTCGGCATTTGGCGGTAAACTCGCACGCCCTCGACAAAACGGAAGAGGGATGCCTCACTCAGTTGGGCACCGACGGAGGACGGCCAATTGGTAGTGTACCCGCCGCAAAGTACGACGATCCAAACCCGGTCTCCGGTCCGACCGGACATTTCGCGCAGCATTTCCGTCGTCATGGGCGGGTATCTGCCCGCCAGCGATTTCTGCAGAATTCTAGGAACGAGAGAATAGCCGAACAGAAGGATCACCAGCAACCCAAGGGGTATCATGTATCTGCCGATCCTGGCGTACCTCCGGGTCCGGAATAGAATGAACCCGAAAATCGCAAGTTCCATGCCGACCGTCAGGGGTTGGCACAGAGCTTCAATAACTTTTTTCAGCTCGAATAACATGCTTTTCTATGCAGGCCCTGGAGAGGGGGCGCGCCCCCCCCCGGCCACCACGAGGAGGATCGGCGACAACAGGACTAGCCCCGCGAAAGCGGCTGCGAAATCAGAAATCCGCCTGGAAATCCACCGGCGCTTTTTCATGGGACTTGCACACATGGGATTCAACTCAAAAAGTCGGCACATGCAACGGCCAATTCGCCTGTTCCGCCAACTGGATGGCCAAGGTCGTCTCGAACTCCTTGAGCATCTGCCGGATTTTCGCTTCGAATCCGCGACGTCCAAGACCGTGGCGAAGCCGTGTTTTCAATGGCAGGAGATACCCCAGATGGGCAAATTCCTCCGGATCGAACTCGTACGGATGGCAGTAAGCCATGAAGACCTCGTCCGCCAGCACTGCCCGTTCGACTACCCAGCGGATGGCCGGAAACGGCAGCAAGCGGTGATAGCCACCGCCCGCCACGGGAAATTTCCGGCCCAGAAACTTCAGCGTCGCCACCGGCAATTCCACCAGGCTCAAGCCGCCCGCCAGCGCCAGGCGCACCGGCTGGGCCGGAAAATCGGGCACGCCGAAGCGCGCCAGCACCGCCGGATTGATGCTCGCGTCGTAGGCGAAGCCCTCCTCCGCCAAGACGTCGAACGCCCACAGCGATTCCTTCACGATCGAGAAATCCGGCGCGCGATAGCCCTTCACCGCCGCGCCCGTCAGGTTTTCCAACTGCCCTTTGGAGCGGCGGACGTCTTCCCGGAACTGCGTTGGCGAAAGCCGGAACACGTCCACGTGCCCGTAGCCGTGCGAGGCCACCTCGTGGCCTTCCGCCGCGATCCGCTTCACGCACGTCGGGAATTTCTCGGCAAACTTTCCCAGCACGAAGCACGTGGCCTGGACCTTTTCTTCCGCCAGCACATCGAGCACGCGCTCCATGTTGGGCCCGGCTCGGTCGGAAATGGGCATCTCCGTGTCGAGGGTGGATTGCGCCCAATCCTCGACGTCCACGGTACAAACCAACGGCATCTACTTCTCCCGCAAATCCAATTCGATTTTCTGCCCGCTCCGCACCGAAACCAGCACTGTGGACCGGGCTCCGTCCGCCAGTTCCAGATCCACCGGTACCCGTTCGAAATCCATGTCGCTTCGGTTATCCACCGCCAGCCGGATTCCGTCCAGAGCGACCGAAAGACGGCGCGTCTGCGGACTCAACGCCTCGCGCCAATACTGGCCGACGCCAAACAGCGTGTCGACATAAAACTCCCCGTGGAAATCCGCCAGCACGGAACGGATCAAGGCTTCTGCGAAACGCCCGCAGGCCGGTCCCTCCCACTGTCGCAGGTGCTGATGGCACATGAACACCATCGGCAATCCGAGCCGTTTCGAACGCTGTAGCCAAAACAGAAGCATCGCGAAATGGTGCACGTGCTGCGGATCGGGCGGATAGCGCGAGGTCAGCTCGACGGCCTCCGTCCCGCCCGGATGGTGCGGCGGCGGCTGGAACAGCACGTTGTCGCGCGCGCGAATGTCCGATCCGCTGAGCACTTCGCAACCTGCCGCCGCCGCCGCCCGCGCCGTGGCCGCGTCGTTGCACCGCCCCGGCTTGGCCCACGAATGCGGCCTGAATCCCAGACACCGCTGAAACCAGCGCCCCGCTTCGAGAATGTTGTCGCGCTGCTCGCCGAACGAGGACGCGTCGTCCCCCATCCACGGATAGCGCCCCGCGCCCATCTTGGCGTGGGATTTCCAGCCGTTCCCGGGTGCCGCCGCCGCCGCCGTGTCGTAGTGCAGATG
>CAZECJ010000165.1:0-5848 GCA_964510645.1 uncultured Verrucomicrobiota bacterium
TCGCCGGCCTGCTTGGCCTCGCGCTCCACCATGCGGATTTCGCCTTCGGCCAGGGCCATCTCGCGGCGATGGGTTTCCAGCGCGGTCTGCGCCGCGTCCATCGCGGTCCGGGCGGCGGTCTCGTCCTGCTGCAAGGCCTCGGCGCGGGCGCGCGCCGCGGCGACGTCTTTGCGCAGGCGTTCGAGGTCTTCCTGCCATTCGGCCAGTTGGTGTTCGCGGGCCAGCGGATTGCTCTCGTTCTCGCCCGGCGCCCAGAATTCCACGCTGCCGTCGCCGCGCGCCACGATGCCGTCGCGCGTGACGTAGGCCAATCCCGCCGGGATTTCCGCCGGCACGTCGGCAGCCGCCGCCACGACGCGCACGCCGCCCAGCAAGCGTCGCAGCAGGCCCGCCAGCTCGGCCGGGGCCTTCACGCGGTCCAGCAGGGGCTCGCCCGCACCGGCCGGCGTCTCCGGGCCCGCGCCGCCCGCGGCGGCCAGCAGGCGCGCCGCGCCGCCCTTGGCGGCCTGCAGATGCTTCGCGATCTCCAGCGCCGCGGCCGCGTCCTTCGCCACCACCGCGTCCAGCCACGACCGCAGCGCGGCTTCAAGCGCGAGCTGGTGGTCCTTGTCGGCGCGGACCTTCTGGGCCAGGGCCCCCAGGATATCCTTTGGATTCACGCCCGGCACCGCCGCGTTTTCCAGCAGCTTCTTCGCGCCGGCGGGGAACCCGCGCGCCTCGGCGCGGCTGCGGGCCAGCAAATTCACCTGCGCTTCGCGCGCCGCGGCTTCGGAAGACAGCTTCGACATCTCGCGCTGCAGGTCGGCCAGCTGCCCGGCGCGGTCGGCCTGCGATTTGCGCAGATCCTCGACCTGCCGCTGCGCCTGCTCGGCGCCGGCCTGCTTCTGGTCGCGCTGCGCGGCCATCAGGCCCAGGCGCTCGGCGTAGGATTCGACCGCGCGCTCGGCCTCGGCCTTTTCGGCGGCGAAGCGCTCGCGGCGCAGCAGGTCCGTGCGCTCGCGCGCCTCGATCTCGTTCCATTCGTTCTGCAGGCGGGCCAGGCGGGTTTCGAGATCCAGCGCTTCGGTGCGCAGATCCTGCAACCGCTTGCGCGCGGCGGCGGTTTCCTGGTCGTGCGAGGCCAGCGCGGCTTGCCGCCGCTCCAGTTCCTGCCGCGCGGTTTCGTGCGCGTCCGTCGCGGCGATCAGGTCCTTCTTCAGCGCGTCCAGCTCGGCCTCGTGGCCGCTGCGGCTGGCGCGCGCGCTTTCCGTCTCGCGCGAGTCGCGCTGCGAGAGCGATTCGAGCTCCTGCGCGCGCTCCTGGTTGACGCGGATCAGCTCCCGCGCGCGGGCCAGCGCGCCGGAAGCTTCCGACGACGCATCCATCGCCGCGGCGATGCGGGCTTCCGTTTCCGCCATGTTCTGGCGCAGCTCGGTCGCGCGGGCTTCCGCTTTTTCCACGCCGACGCGCAGGTCCTCTTCGCGCGCCGCATGCGTTTTCAGCTCGGCTTCCAGCGCGGCCAGCGAGGCGTCGAGTTCGCCGAGGCGGCCTTTGGCCAGCCAGACGTCGCAGCCGCGCAGCTGGTCCTGGAGGCTCTTGTAGCGCTTAGCCTTGCCGACCTGGCGCTGCAGCGAAATGATCTGCCGCTTGACTTCCTTGATGATGTCGCTGAGGCGCAGGAGGTTTGCCTCGGTATGCTCCAGCTTGCGCAGGGCTTCCTTCTTGTCGGCCTTGTACTTGCTGATGCCGCTGGCTTCCTCGAACACCTCGCGGCGGTCGTCCGGGCGCGAGCTGAGGATCTGGTCGATGCGCCCCTGCTCCATCACGCTGTAGGAATTCGTGCCCAGGCCCGTGTCCATGAACAGGCGCTGGATGTCTTTCAGGCGGCACGGGGCCTTGTTGATGAAATACTGGCCTTCGCCGGAGCGGAACACGCGGCGCGTCACCGTCACCTCGTTGTATTCCGTCCCCAGGACCGCCTCGCAATCCGTCAGCGTCAGGCTCACCTCGGCCATCGCCAGCGGCTTGGCCTGGTCGGTGCCGTTGAAGATCACGTCCGTCATGGCGCCGCCGCGCAGCGCCTTCGGGCTCTGCTCGCCCAGCACCCAGCGGATCGCGTCCGACACGTTGCTCTTGCCGCAGCCGTTCGGTCCGACGATCGCCATCATTCCGGGTTCGAACACCAGCTTCGTCCGCTCGGCGAAGCTCTTGAACCCGACCATTTCGAGTGCTTTTAGGTACACGGTTTCTCCTCGCGCGGCCGGGGATTTCCGGACCGCGCACACGGCCGGGCATTCACTCAAAAAACGCCCCCGGAATCAATCCCGTTGTTCGGACCGCTGCCGCCGCCGCGCCCTCCCCGTCAAATGGGTATTGTTTTATAAAACAATACCCGGTTGGCCCGGTCGTCGATGCGACGGATCAAGGGACTCCCCCGCTGAGCCAACCCGGCGCCAAGGTCCTCGACATGGCCTTGGGCCGGCGGCGCAGGGGCCGGGCTCCATCCGATGGGCGCGACTTGGGGAACCCGCGCCTAGAACTGGAAGTAGATGTAGGGCGCCTGCTGGTTCACCGCGCCCAGAACGGTCGCGGCCACCAGCAGCCCCCAGGCCGCCGCCCGGATCGGCCACGGCACGCGCGCCCATTTCTCGTTGAGCCCCCCGTATTCCTGCCATGCTTCGATGCCCAGCCACAGCACCAGGATCACTCCGAAGCCCCCCAGCGGCCAGCCGACCGGCGTCACGGGTACCTCGTGCAGCCCCACGCACGCGCGGAAAATCTTCCCAATGGTCGCCACGTCCGGGCTCCGGAAGAAAACCAGCCCGACGATGTTGAGCCAGAACGTCGCCATCACCGAAAGACCCAGGACCCAGGCGGACTCGTTCTTCGGCGCGCGGCGTCCGCGGCGCTTCCGGTAGAACTTCCAGAGGTAGTAGCCCGTCAACAGCACGGCGTGGTAGACGCCCCAGAACACGAAGTTCCAGCGCGCCCCGTGCCACAGGCCGCACAGCACGAGCACCGCCGTGGCGTTGAGGATCGCCCGCCGCCCGCCCTTGCGGAACCCGCCCAGCGGCAGGAACACGTAGTCGTGGAACCACCGCGTCAGCGTCATGTGCCACCGGTTCCAGAAATCCGCGATCGACGCCGACACCAGCGGCCGGTGGAAATTCTCCCGCAGCCGGATGCCGAACATCCGCGACGTGCCGATCGCGATGCTCGCGTAGCTGGCGAAATCGAAATAGATCTGCCCCCCGAACGCCACCAGCGCCAGCCAGGTCGCCGCCGCCGAATGCGTGCCCGGCGCGGCGAAGACGGAATCCACCAGGATGCCCAGCCGGTCCGCCACGACCAGCTTGAGAAACAGGCCCGTCAGGATGCGCTTGGCGCCCGCCACCAGGTTGTCCAACAGGACCGGATGCCGCTCGCGCAACTGCGGAAGCAGGTGCGGCGCGCGCTCGATCGGGCCGGCCACGAGCTGCGGGAAATAGCAGACATAGAGCGCGAAGGTCCACAGGTCCCGTTCCGCCGGCAGCTGCCGCTTATAGACGTCGATCGAATAGCTCAGCGTCTGGAACGTGTAGAACGAGATGCCCACCGGCAGGATGAACCCCATGGGCGCCCAATGCCCCTCGAAGCCCAGCAAATGCCCGAGCCCGACCAGGTTGGCGCCCAGGAAATCGCCGTACTTGAAAAACCCCAGCATGCCGAGGTTTCCGACAAGGCTGCACCCCAGCAGCGCCTTGCGGCCGCGCGGATTTTCCGTGCGCGCCAAGCCGAGCCCCACCAGATAATCCAGGAACGTGGACGCGAAGATCAGGATGCCGTAGACCGGCGTATCCCAGCAGTAGAACAGGTAGCTCGCCGCGAGCAGCAGGATCTGGCGCCCGCGCAGCGGCAGCGCCGCGTGCAGCAGCCAGACCACCGCCAGAAAGACCGCGAAGGTGTAGGTCGCGAACAGCATGGCCTACTTCTCCGCCTCCGCCGCGATGCGGTCCGCCAGCCATTCCGCCATCCGCCGGTGGTTGCGGTCGTGGAAATGGTTGCTCGTGATGAACCCGTCGGCCGGCAAGAGGCCCGTCAAATCCTCGAACGGCAAATGGCGTTCGGCCGCCAACCGCGCCAGGTCGCGCCGGAACGCGGCGATCCATTCGCCGTCCGGCGTGCCCGCGAAATCGGAACACAGCGGAGCCGTCGCCACCAGCTTGTGCGTCGCGGGGATTTGCGCGAGCTGGTCGAGGAATTCCGCCAGCAGCTCCGTCGAACGCCCATCGTAGGTCAAATCCAGCCGGCCGCCCGTTTTGTCCGGGATCGGATCCGGCGTGGCCGCCGTCCGCGCCTTGCCCGGCAATTGCCAGAAGCGATAGGTCGTCCTTGGCGCGTAGAACGTCTTTTGCGCGCCCGGATACCGCGTGTCCAGCCAGCTCCACAGGTAGTCGCGCGCGCGCAGCAGCGGAAAACGATGCGTCACCCACGCCGTCAGCGTGTCTTCCACCTTGCCGTGCCGGCGCCAGAACGCCCCCGGCAGCCGCCGCGCGATCCGCGCTTCCGTCGGCAACTGGACCAGATCGGTGCGCGGAAACGAAAAGCCCTTGCGGTAATTCTCCGCGCGGTAGTCCGCGCTGCCGGAAATCGAAACCAGCCACAGCGGCCGCTCGTTCCGCAGCCGCGCGGCCAGCGCGACGTATTCCAGCGACGTCACGCCGTCGATCGAGAGATTGAGCACTTCCCAGCGGTCGATCCCGCCCGGTTTCCGCTCGTTCAGCAGCGCTTCCAGCCGGGCCGGATAGCCGTTGCGCGCCGGATACTCCATCCCGTAGGCCTGCGAGTCCGAAATCAGCACCACGCACGCCGCTCCGTCCGCCGTCCGCAGGCCGTCCACGTAGGCCGCCCAATCGCGGAACCGGTACGGATTGCGCTCCGATTCCACGCAGTTCGCCGGCGGCGGGAACGCGCGCAGCGCCAAGCCGGTCGCCGCCGCGATCACCGCCAAGCCGATGGCGGTCGCCGCCGCGACCTTGATTCTGTAGGCACTCGTGGACATGGAACTTGCGTGGGGTAGCATGCCCCACCCCGAAAATCAAGATTCAAGCTCCGCGCGGAGGCGCGGAAACCCGCGCCGCCGCGCGATCCTCCTACGGATAGATGCCGCGGAGGGTGGCGGCCTTGGCCACGCGGCTCACGGCCAAGATCTGCGCGGCCATGCGCAGGTCGCACTTCTCCCGCGCCGCCACGTCGTACACGTCCTGGAAGCTGCGCATCATCAGCCGGTCGAGGCTGCGGTTCACGTCTTCCTCGTCCCAGAAATTCGCCTGCAAGTCCTGCACCCATTCGAAGTACGAGACCGTCACGCCGCCGGCGTTGGCCAAGATGTCGGGCACGATCGTCACGCCGGCCTTCGCCAGGATCTCGTCGGCCTCGGGAGAGGTCGGACCGTTGGCGCCTTCGACGATGATCTTCGCCTTCACCGCGCCCGCGTTCTCCGCCGTGATCTGGTTTTCCAGCGCGCACGGCGCCAGGATGTCCACCGGCAGCGCGAGCAGCCGCGCATTGGCCGCGTCGTGCCCCTCGACGTATTCGCCGCCGCCGAAGCCCTTGATCTGCTTGTGGGGGCTGTTTTTCACGTGCGCCAGCAGCGCCGGCACGTCCAGCCCGCGGGGATTGAACACCCCGCCGCCCACGTCGGTCGCGCCGACGACCTTGAAGCCCTTGCCGTACAGGAATTTCGCCGCCGAGCTGCCCACGTTGCCGAAACCCTGGACCGCCACCGTGCTCTGCGAGGGATGCAGCCCCAGCCGCTCCGCCGCCGCGATCATCACCGTGGCCACCCCGCGGCCCGTCGCCTCGCCGTGCCCCTGGCTGCCGCCGATCT
>CAZECJ010000166.1:0-5718 GCA_964510645.1 uncultured Verrucomicrobiota bacterium
CTGTACGTCGGCGCCATCATGATCGAGACGGGCTACGCCTCGGGCATGGTGGCCGGCAGCATCGCTTCGACGCCGGACATGCTGCGCGCGGCGTTCCACTGCGTGGGCACGGCGCCGGGCATCAAGACCGCCAGCAGCTGCTTTTTGCTGCGGCTGAAGACGCCGACGATCGCCGGCGAGAGCACGCTGCTGTTCGCCGATTGCGGCGTGAACCCGAATCCGACGGCGGAGCAGCTCGCGGAAATCGCGATGTCCACGGCCCAGACGCATCGGGCCCTGATCGGCACGCCGCCGCGGGTCGCGCTGCTGAGCTTTTCGACGCGCGGCAGCGCGAAGCACGAGCTGGTGGACAAGGTGGGCAAGGCCACCCAGATCGCGAAAGGCTTGGCCGCGAAGTTCGATCCCGAAATGGTCGTGGACGGCGAACTGCAGACGGATGCGGCGATCGTGCCGCACGTGGCCATGCAGAAGGCACCGGACAGCCCGCTGAAGGGCGCGGCCAACATCCTGGTCTTTCCCGATCTGCAGGCCGGCAACATTTCGGTGAAGCTGGTGGAGCGGCTGGCGGGCGCGATTGCGCTGGGGCCGATTTTGCAGGGGTTGGCCAAGCCCCTGAACGACCTGTCGCGCGGCTGCAGCGCCGACGACATCGTGGGCGTGGCGGCGGTGACGATGTGCCAGGCGGCGGCCATGGGCGTGCCGGCCAACGTCAAGCCCAGCGGCGTGGCGGCTCCGGCGCAGCCGGCGGCGTGCGCGGCGGGCATCCTGTCGGACGACGAAATCGAGGCGATCGCGCGCCGCGTGGCGCAGGATTTGCTGGCGAGCCCCGCGACGGCGCGGAGCCTGAGAGGATTTTAAACAAGGAACGAAATCATGAAAAACATCGACTGGAAGAGCCTGGGATTCGCGTACATGGACACCAACTGCCACGTGCGCTACGTGTGGAAAGACGGAAAATGGGATGCCGGCGAGCTGTCGACATCGCCGTATATGCCGATCCACATCGCCGCGACGGCGCTGCACTACGGCCAGGCGGCCTTCGAAGGGCTGAAGGCTTTCCGGCGCAAGGACGGCAAGGTGAGCCTGTTCCGGCCCGAGGAAAACGCGAAGCGGATGCAAACCACGGCGCGGCGGACCTGTATGGCCGAAGTGCCGACGGAGATGTTCGTGGACGCGTGCAAACGCGTGGTGAAGGCGAACCTCGATTACCTGCCTCCCTACGGCACGGGCGGCTCGATGTACGTGCGGCCGTTGCTGTTCGGCAGCGGCGAGCAGATCGGCGTGGCCCCGGCGGACGAATACACGTTCCTGGTGCTGGTGACGCCCGTGGGCGCCTACTACAAGGGCGGTCTGCAGGCGGTGAAAGCCGTCGTGTTCGACGACTACGACCGCGCGGCGCCGCAGGGCACCGGCCACGTCAAGATCGGCGGCAACTACGTCGCCGGACTCTATCCCCACCAGCTCGCGAAGAAGATGGGCTACCCCGTGGAGCTCTATCTCGACGCCAAGGAGCACAAGTGGATCGACGAGTTCGCGACGAGCAACTTCCTGGCCATCACCAAGGACGGCACGTACGTGACGACGAAGTCCCCCTCCATCCTGCCCAGCATCACGAACCTGACGCTGCAGCAGCTGGCGAAGGACAACGGCATCCCCGTGGACGTGCGGCCCGTGGCGTTCGACGAAGTGACGAACTTCGCCGAAGTGGCCGCGTGCGGCACCGCCGTGGTGGTGACGCCGGTGTGCCAGATCGAGCGCGCGGGCAAGGTCTACAAGACCGGCCCGGAGAGCGGCTGCGGCCCCGTGCTGCAGAAGCTCTACAACGCCGTGCAGGGCATCCAGTACGGCGAGCGGCCGGACGTGCACGGCTGGAACGTGGAAGTCGAGTAGGCCCGCGATGACGCTCGAACAGCAATTCGCGAAGATCACCGCGCGCCGAATCGACCTCTACAGCGCGGACGAACTGAAGACGCGCTTGGCGAAGTCCATCGCGGAGAAGAAGCCGTTGCGCATCAAGATGGGTGCGGATCCGTCGGCGCCGGATCTGCACCTGGGCCATTGCGTGGCGCTGAACAAGCTCCGCGAGTTCCAGGATTGCGGCCATACGGTGGTGTTCATCATCGGCGACTTCACGGGCATGATCGGCGATCCGTCGGGCAAGTCCGTGACGCGCCCGCAGCTGTCGAAGGAAAAAGTGCTGGAGAACGCCAAGAGCTACCAGGACCAGATGTTCAAGATCCTGGACCCGGCGCGCACAGAAGTGCACTTCAATTCCGAATGGTTCGGAGCGATGACGTTCGACAAGGTGATCCGGCTGAGCGCGCACGTGACGGTGGCGCAGCTGCTGGCGCGCGACGACTTTTCCAAGCGATACGCCGCGAGCCAGCCGATTTCGCTGGTGGAATTCCTGTACCCGCTGGTGCAGGCGTACGATTCCGTGATGGTGCGGGCGGACGTCGAAATCGGCGGCACCGACCAGCTCTTCAACCTGCTGCTCGGGCGCGAGATCCAGAAGGCTCACGGCCAGGAGCCGCAGATCGTGATGACGATGCCGCTGCTGGAAGGCCTCGACGGCGTCAACAAGATGAGCAAGAGCCTCGGCAACTACATCGCCGTCAACGACTCGCCCAAGGACGTCTTCGGCAAGACGATGAGCGTGAGCGACGACCTGATGTGGCGCTACTTCTCGCTCGTGCTTTGCCTGCCGGACGAGGAGATCGCCGCGCTGAAGGCGGCGGTGGCCTCGGGCGCGCGGCATCCGCGCGACGTGAAGGACGAGCTCGGCCAGCGCGTCGTGGCGAAGTTCCACGGGGACGCCGCCGGCGCCGAAGCCAGCGCGGAATTCGCGCGGGTCTTTTCCCAGAACCAGCTGCCGACGGAGATCCCCGAGGTATTCGTGCCGGCCGGCAAGATCGGCATCCTGACCTTGATGGTCAAGGCCGGCCTGGCGCCGAGCACGAGCGAGGCGCGCCGCCTGGTGCAGGCCGGCGCCGTGAAGCTGGACGAAGAAAAGGTCGCCGACGTCCGTCTGGAGATCGAGCCCAAGGACGGCGTCGTGATCCGCAGCGGCAAGCGCGGCTTCGCCAAGATCAAGGTCGGCTAGGTTCCGGAGCGCCATGCGCGGGAGCGGGGAACAGGGCGCGCGCCGGACGCCGGTTCTGGACCCGACGAAGGACGAAGCCCTCGAGGGGCTCGTCGAGCTGATCACGTTTCACAGCGAAGAAACGGGGTTCTGCGTCCTGAAGGTGAAGGCGCGGGGCTTTCGCGAAACCATCGCCGTGGTGGGCAAGGTGCCGCGGATCGCGGTGGGGGAATGGATCAAGGCCCGCGGCAAGTGGAACATCGACCGCAAGCACGGCCGCCAGTTTCTGGCCGAGCATCTCGAAGCCGTGGTGCCGGATTCGCTCGAAGGCATCGAGAAATTCCTCGGATCGGGGCTCATCAAGGGCATCGGGCCGGTCTACGCGAAGAAACTGGTAGACGCGTTCGGCATGGGCGTGCTGGACGTCATCGAGAACCGCTCGGCCGAGCTGGAGCGGGTGGACGGCATCGGGAAACTGCGCCGCCAGCAGATCAAGGAATCGTGGAAGGCGCAAAAAACCATCCGCGAGATCATGAGTTTTCTCTTCGCGAACGGGGTGAGCACGGGGCGAGCGTTCCGCATCTACAAGGCCTACGGCGACGAGGCCATCGCCAAGGTGCGGCTGGATCCGTACTGCCTCGCGCGCGACATCCACGGCATCGGGTTCAAGATCGCCGACCAGATCGCGGAAAAGCTCGGGATCGAAAAGGAATCCGTGCTGCGCGCCCGCGCGGGATTGACCTACGTCCTGCTGGAGCTTTCGAACCAAGGCCATTGCGCCTATCCGCGCGACGACCTGCTGTCCAAGTCCGCGGAAATGCTGGGCATTCCGCTCGGGACGATGGAAGAAGCGCTGCGGATCGAAATCGAGAACGGCGCGCTGACCGTCGGCAGCGGCGAAGACAACGAGCCGTGGGTGTATCTGGCCGTGCTGGATCGCGACGAGCGCGAAGTGGCGGCGCGCTTGGCGGAGATCGCCCAAGGGGGGCATCCCTGTCCGAAGATCGATCTGCCGGCCGCCGTGGATTGGGTGCAGAAACAACTCGGCATGGAGCTGGCCGAGGGCCAGAAACAGGCTTTTTTCGGGGCGTTTCGCCACAAGGTGCTGGTGATCACCGGCGGGCCGGGCGTGGGCAAGACCACGCTGGTGCGTTCGCTGGTGAAGGTGTTGGCGGCGAAAAAGTTGCGCCTGATGCTGTGCGCGCCGACCGGCCGCGCAGCCAAGCGCCTGGCGGAACTGTCGGGCATGGAAGCCAAGACCATCCACCGGATGCTGGCGTTCGAGCCCGGCACGGGCAAGTTCCGCCACGACGTGCGCAACCCGCTCGAAACCGACGTGTTGATCGTGGACGAAACCAGCATGATCGACGTCCAGCTCGCGGTGCATCTGTTCCGCGCGGTGCCGCGGCACGGACTGCTGGTGCTGGTGGGCGACGTCGACCAGCTGCCGTCCGTGGGACCCGGCTGCGTGTTGCGCGACGTCATCGAGTCCGGCACGCTGCCGGTCTATCGCCTGACGGAGATCTTCCGCCAGGACGCGGGCAGCCGGATCGTCCGCAACGCGCACCGCATCAATTCCGGCCAGATGCCGGAACTGCCGGGCAAGGACGAAGGGATGGACGGCGGCGGGGATTTCTTCTTCGTGAAGGCGGAGACGCCCGAGCGCGGCGTGGAGCTGATCCGCAAGCTGGTGTGCGAGGCCATTCCGCGGCGGTTCGGGTTCGATCCGATGGGCGACGTCCAGATCCTGACGCCGATGCAGAAGGGCGAGCTGGGCGCGCGCAACCTGAATGCGGCGATGCAGGCCGCGCTGAATCCGCGCGGGATCGACGTCGAGCGCTTCGGGTGGAAGTTCCGCGAAGGCGACCGCGTGATGCAGACGGAAAACGACTACGACAAGGACGTCTTCAACGGCGACGTGGGCCTGGTGGCGAAAGTGGATTTGGATGAACAGGAGATCGTCGTGCGCTACGACGACCGCAAGGTGGCCTACGACTTCCAGGAGCTGGACGAGCTGACGCCGGCCTACGCGGTGACGGTGCACAAGAGCCAAGGCAGCGAATATCCGTGCGTGGTGCTGCCGATGCACACGCAGCACTACGTCATGCTGCAGCGCAACCTGCTCTACACGGGACTGACGCGCGGCAAGAAGCTGGTGGTGATCGTCGGCACGGAGAAAGCCGTGGGGCTCGCCGTGCGCAACGCCGAGGTCGGCCGCCGCAACACGACCCTGCGCAAACGCCTGCGCGAAGCCTTCGGCTCGGTCTAGTTCCCCCGCCGATGAGGGGGGGCACGCGGCCCTTGCATCGGGGCGGGGGGGCGGGTATAGTCCCGGCTGTTTCAAACCCGGAAGGAATCGATATGGCGAAGAGCAAAAAAGCGTTGGATGCGGTGGTGAAGGATCTCTCCCTGGCGGAATTCGGCCGCCGGGAAATCAATTTGGCCGAGCATGAAATGCCGGGCCTGATGAGCGTCCGGGCGGAATTCGCCCAGACGAAGCCGCTGAAGGGCGCGCGGATTTCCGGCTCCATACACATGACCATCCAGACGGCGGTCCTGGTCGAGACGCTGCAGGCGCTGGGCGCGCGCGTCCGCTGGGCCAGCTGCAACATCTTCTCCACCCAGGACCATGCCGC